>DAOUGK010000056.1:0-8741 GCA_034429055.1 Anaerolineae bacterium
CAGGCGGAGAGCGACTACCAGGCCGCTGTTCAGACCCTGGCTGACCTGGGCGAGCCCGTTACCGAGCTGGAAGTTGCGGAGGCCGACCTGGCGATCGCGAAGGCGGAGCTCCAGGTCAAGCAGGCGCAGAACGACCTGGACGATGTCCTGAACCCGGACCTCGAAACCCTGCAGTCGAACCTGGCAGACGCGCGCGACAGCCTGGCCCAGGCGCAGGCCAACCTGCTGGCGGCGCAGGACACCGGGGATGAAGAGGACCAACTGGCCGCGCTGCGCGAGACCGAGTCCGAGGCCGCGGCCGAACATGGCCGGCTGGCCGCCGAAACCTACTCGGATGTGTACTACCAGGACCGGCTCACCCTGGCCTATAACAAGATGATGAACGCGCAGGATTCGCGCGTGAACTATGAGCTGCAGATGCAGACCAGCCTGCTCAAGGCCCAGATCAGCGTATGGCAGGCTCAGCAGAATGTGACGAAGGCCGAGAAGGCCCTGGCCGAGGCGCAGGCCGGCGACCCGCTCAAGGAGGCGCAGGCCCGGCTGGCGGTCCAGGAGACGGAGGTGAGCCTGAGCGCGGCGAAAGACGCGCGCGCGGACCTTGACACCGGCGCGGATGCCACCGACCTGGCCTCGGCGCAGGCCGACGTCGACAAGAAGAAGCTCGCCCTGAAAGACGCACAGGCGGCGCTCGAGGGCACAACCCTCCTGGCGCCGTTCGACGGCACCGTGCTGCAGACCTACGCAAGTGCGGGCGACAAGATCGCCGCAACGACCAGGATCCTGACGCTGGCGAACCTGAACGAGCTGCAGGTGGTCGCGTCGATCGACGAGACGACGATCAAGCGGGTGGCCGCGGGCCAGATGGCCGGCGTGACGTTCGACGCCCTCCCCGGCACCACCCTCAACGGGGTGGTCGGCGAGATCCCCCTCCAGGGCGCCCTCGCCGGCGGCGTGATGACCTACGACGTGCCCATCCGCATCCAGGGCGCCGACGACCTGCCCCTGCTCGTCGGCATGACCGCCAACGTCGTCATCCAGACCGGCGCGGTCCAGAACGCCCTGCTCATCCCGACCATGGCGCTTACCAGGTCGGGCGGCATGTACACCGTCCAGGTGCCCAACACCCTCGACCCCGCCGGCACGCCCGAGTCCGTGCCCGTCGAGGTCGGCCTCAGCGACGGCTCCTATACCCAGATCGTGCGCGGCCTCGTCGAGGGCGACCAGGTCCTCGTCACCCTCGCCGCCAGCGACAACAGCAGCTTCCTCGGCTTCGGCGGCCTCATGGGCGGCGGTATGGTCCGCAGGATAGACCGGTAAGGAGCGGTGCGATGCGCAAGTTACTGATGGTTCTACGGGTTTCGGTGCAGTCCATCGTAGCGCACAAGATGCGCTCCTTCCTGACCATGCTCGGCGTGGTGATCGGCGTCGCCGCGGTGATTGCCCTCGTCGCGGTCGGCAATGGCGCGAAGGCCCAGGTGGTCGAGCAGTTCGCCTCGCTCGGCTCTAACCTGTTATCGGTCAGCGCGAGCACCAACTTCAGCTTCCGCCCCGGCCAGGGCTTCCAGACGCAGACGCGCGAGCTGAACATGCAGGATGTCAGCGCCATCGAGCAACTGGCAACGACAGTCGTACGGGTGGCGCCGGAATACAGCAGCCGAGGCGCGAACGTGACCTACGCGGGCACGAGCGCACAGCCGAGCATCACCGGCGTGACGGCCGACTATGCCATCGTGCGCAACTGGACGGTGAGCCGGGGCCGCTTCATCACTGCCGGGGACAACACCGACGCTGCCATGATCGCAGTGCTGGGCAGCACGGCTGTCGAGGACCTGTTCGGCAGCGCGACGGTCAACCCGGTCGGAGAGACCATTCGCATCAACCGGCAGAACTACACCGTCGTAGGCGTGCTGAAGTCCAAGGGCGAGAGCGGCATGAACAACCAGGATGACGTGGTTTTCATCCCGTTCCGTACCGCACAGCTCAAGCTCGGCGGTGCAGGCACGACGACTGTCAGCGCGATCAACCTGCAGGTTCGCTCTGCAGATGACATGGACTTCGCGCAGGCCCAGGTGACGGCGATCCTGCGCACGCTGCACGAGATCGGCACGAGCGAGGACGATGACTTCATCGTGCAGAACCAGGCCGATATCCTCAGCACCGTCGAGGAGACGACCGGCACGTTCACGACCATGCTGGCCGGCATTGCAGCCATCTCGCTCGTCGTCGGCGGCATCGGCATCATGAACATCATGCTGGTCAGCGTCACGGAACGGACGCGCGAGATTGGGCTGCGCAAGGCCGTGGGCGCCAAGCGCAGCGACCTGCTCATCCAGTTCCTGGCGGAGGCCATCGTGTTGAGCGCGGTGGGCGGCCTGCTCGGCGTGGGCGTCGGCATCGGGACCGCGCAGATTATCACGCCCCTGATGGGTTACAGCCAGGCCCTCGTGACCGCGAGTAGCGTCGTGATGGCGCTCGGCGTCTCCCTGGGCATCGGCGTGTTCTTCGGCTTCTACCCCGCAAATCGCGCGGCCGCGCTGAATCCGATCGATGCGCTGCGGTACGAGTAGCAGGTTGCAGGTTACAGGTTGTAAAGACCAGCATAGTGAGGCCTTGCATCAGGTCGCGTTGCCGGGTATCATGGTGACACTATGAACCGAACTATTCTCGTGGTGGATGACGACAGAAAGATCGTTGACCTGGTTGCACTTTACCTGAAGCGCGACGGCTACACCGTGCTGATCGCGTCCGACGGCTACGAGGCGCTCGAAATCGCGCGGCGAAAGCTGCCCGACCTCATCGTGCTGGACCTCTTGCTGCCTGAGCTGGGCGGCACGGATGTCTGCCGGCTGCTGCGCGCCGAATCCGACGTGCCGATCATCATGCTGACCGCGCGCGCGACCGACGAGGACAAGCTGCGCGGCCTGGACCTCGGCGCGGACGATTATATGACCAAGCCGTTCAACCCGCGCGAGTTGGTGGCACGAGTGCGCGCCGTCTTGCGACGCACCACGCCGAGCGAGCCGGTGTCCGAGGACGTAAGCTACGGCGACCTGGTCATCAGCTTCATCCGGCATGAGGTCACGGTGGGCGGACATCCGGCCAATCTGACGCCGACGGAGTTCCGCCTGCTGGAAGCGCTGGTGCGCGAGCCGGGCCGCGCCTTCTCGCGCTCAGAGTTACTGGATCGCGCGTTCGGCTACAATTACGAAGGCGTCGAGCGCACCGTCGATGTCCACATCATGAACTTGCGCCGCAAGATCGAGCGCACGCCGGGTCGCCGCTATATCGCGACAGTCGCCGGGCTGGGCTATCGCTTCGAGGACCGTCATGTGGAATAGTCTGCGCGTGCGCCTGCTGCTGTCCACTATCCTCGTCGTCATCATCGCGGTGAGCGTGATTGCGTTTGTTGCCACGCGGCGGACGGAGGGCGAGTTCCAACGCTACGTCGAACGCCGCTCGCCCATCGACGACCGCCGGCTGGGCTACGTGCTCGCGAAGTTCTACGAGCAGAACCATGGCTGGACCGGCGTCACCAGTGAGGTCGAGCGGCTCAGCCAGTTCGCCGGCCAGCAGGTCGTGCTGACAGACCCGGCAGGCAAGGTGATTGCGGACAGCGCCGGCTCACTGGTGGGCCAGACGTCCGAAGACCGCTGGGGACCGCCGCGCGCCATCATCCAGGACAGCGGCGCCCTCCTCGGCGCCGTCTATATCGACCCCCTGAAGAAGCCGTATGACCCGGCAGCGGCCTTCATCCAGGCCGTCAACCGGTCCGTGTTGCTGGGCGCGCTGGCTGCCGGCCTGGCCGCGGTGATAATCACCCTCGTGCTGTCGGGCCGCATCCTGCGGCCCGTCGAGAATCTGACTGCGGCCGCGGGCCGCATGGCGCAGGGCGACCTCAATGTGCGCGTGCCGGTGGAATCGCAGGACGAGCTGGGCCAACTCGCCGGGGCCTTCAACGCGATGGCCGGCAGCCTTGCGAAGCAGGAAGAGCTGCGCCGCAACATGGTCAGCGATGTCGCGCACGAACTGCGTACGCCGCTGACGAACCTGCGCGGCTACCTGGAAGCCACCCGCGACGGGCTGATAAATGCCGATTATGCGCTCATGGACAGCCTGTACGAGGAGACCATGCTGCTCAGCCGGCTGGTCAACGACCTGCAGGAGCTGGCACAGGCGGACGCGGGGCAACTGACGCTGCTGCGCAATCCGACGCCGCTGGCCGGGGTGGTCGAGCAGGCGGTCGCGATGCTGCGCCCCCAGGCTAACACCAAACAGATTGCGCTGGAGGCTGACCTGCCGGACGACCTGCCGCTGGTGGACGTGGACGCGGAGCGCATCGGACAGGTCCTGCGCAACCTGCTCAACAACGCGATTGCCCACACGCCGGACGGGGGGGTCATCCGCGTCAGCGCGCGGGTGCAGGGCAGCGAAGTGGCCGTTGCGGTGCGCGACACGGGCGAGGGGATCGCACCTGAACACCTGCCGCACGTCTTCGACCGCTTCTACCGGGCGGATAAATCGCGCGCGCGGCAGACCGGCGGTGCAGGGCTGGGGCTGGCGATCGTACGACAACTGGTGGTTGCCCACGATGGCACGGTGGGCGTGGAGAGCGCCGTCGGCCAGGGCAGCACCTTCACCTTCACCCTGCCCGTCGCCCAATCGTAGGGGCCGGCCTGTGTGTCGGCCCCCGACTGTGTGTCGATGGGCGCACACGCAGGTGCGCCCCTACAACCCCAACTGCCCCAGGAAATACGGCCACTGGCGCAGCCACCACGGCCAATCATGCGCCACGTCATCGCCCCAGATGTCCACCCAGCAGGGCACGCCTTTCGCCTCCAGCACGCCCTTGAGCGCATAGGCATCGGCCACCATAGGCTCATCCCAGGGCCCGCGCCCGGCACAAATGATGATGTTGCTCTGGCGATACTGGTCGAGGAACCAGGGATCGGTCATGTTCGGCAGATATGCCAGGGGCGTGTTGTAGTACACTGCACCGTCGAGGCAGTCGCCGACGAACATGTGAAGCTGCATCAGCCCGCTGAGACAGATGACGGTGTCGAAGACATCGGGATGGCGAAAGAAGAAGTTGGCGGCATGATAGCCGCCCATGCTTGCGCCGGTAGCCAGGAGCTTGCCATCCCACCCGCGGCCGCGCAGCAACGGCACAACCTCGTGCACGATGTAGCGGTCGTAGTCATCGTGGCGCCGCGCCCGGTCGACCGGGTGCGCACTCCAGTTGCACCAGGACTCGTTATCCAGGCTGTCAACTGCGCAGACCTGGATGCGCCCGTCCTCGATCGATGACCGGCAGGCCTCGATCATCCCGTAGTCTTCCCACTCGTAGAAGCGCCCGCCCTGGCAGGGGAACACCACGACCGGCTTGCCTGCATGGCCGTAGACCTTGAGTTCCATATCGTGCCCGATATGGGGGCTGTGCCACCGATGATATTCGATGTTCATTCCTGGAGCTCCTGAATATAGCTGGCCGCGGCGATCATTTCCTCCCGGTCGGGCGTGCGCACCAGGTAGGTGTAATCGCCCATCGCCAGGCTGAAGATGGGGCTGATGGTCTCGTGGTGAGCGATGCAATAGCCGAACGCGGCCAGCACCTCGTCGTGCGAATACCGGTACCACTTGTTGTTCTTCCGGCTCACATAACAGCAGTAGTACTTGCGGGCGTAGTGCTCCATGAACTTGTTGTTGACCACAACGTTGGCCCAACCCCAGTACAGGTCCACATCGCAGGCATAGTTGTACACATCCAGCGCCGGACCGCCCGGCGGCCGGATGTTCACCTCCAGCGCCACCAGCTTGCCCTCCGGCGTGCGGAAGAACTCGAAGTGGAAGAAACGCTCGCGCACATCGAATTCCTTCAGCAGCCGGCGACCCGCCTCCTCCAGGTCCGGCGCGATGTCGCGGTCCGCATAGAAGTAGATGTGGCGGTCCTCGTTGACGACCTCCATGATGCCCTGGCTATAGACGAGCGACCCAAAGAAGACCGGCCGGCCGTCGCGATCTGCCAGGCCATCGAACGTGCAGATCGTGCCGCGCACGAACTCCTCGAGGACATAATCGACGGGCGGCTTGGTGGCGAAGAAACGTTCCAGCGCGGCCTCATCATCGAGCCGGAAGGTGTTGGCTGCGCCGACGCCGATATCGGGCTTGGCGACCAGCGGATAGCCCGTCTGCCCGGCCAGTGCACGTGCGACCTCGATGCCGTTGACCAGCCCGCCGCGCGCTGCGGGCACGCCCGCGCGCTCGAATGCGGCCTTCATCAATGACTTGCGTTTGTACGCGGCAATCTCGTTGATGCCCGGCCCAAACATATTGAAGTCCGTGCGCAGCTTGGCCTCGGTCTCCATCCAGTATTCCGAATGCGATTCGAGCCGGTTGAGGCGGCCATGACGGTGGATGAAATAGCCGCAGGCGCGCAGCAATTCATCGTAGTGGTGCATGTCCCCGACGCGATAGTAGTCGGCCAGCGCCTCGCGCAGCTCAGGGCGCAGCCATTCGTAGGGTTCGTCGGCCAGCCCCAACACGTTCACGCCGAGCCGGGCCAGGTGCACGCTGAACAGGTAATAATTGGGCGGAAAGTGAGGTGAAAGATGGATGTAGTTCATTAAGACATCCCTGTAGAGCTGAATAATCGCAAGTGTCACTGTAAGGGTGGTATGGCACCATTCTACATGAGGGGATGTAAGCGTGTCAACGCACCCGCCGTCAGCCAACAGGATCAACCTTAAGGCTGCCTGTGATTGGGGCATGGGCTTACATTGCGGCAGGGATGCTTGAGTTAGTCTCATAGGGTACAATCGTTTTGTAAGTACGCGTGAAGGGAGAGGAACCATGCAACGCGAGACGTTGGTGCGCATCCTGGGCGATGCGGCAGTGATGAAGACAATCGAAACGGCCCTGCGGCGGGTGCTCGTCCTCTGGCGCAAAGATGCAGCCAGGAGCAATCGGCAGGCATGGACCAAGAGCGGCGCGGCGTTTGCGCTCGGCGCAGCCCTGGCCGCGGCAGCAGCCTACGGCTTCAGCCGCCTCAACCGGCAACTGCAGGACGGCGGCGCTGAACAGCTCCGCCAGCAGGCCGGCCAGAAGCTGGCGCAGACGCGCAGCGCCGTGGAGCATACTGCACAAGTGGCCGGCGAACGGCTGGAGCAGACGCGTGAAGTCGTTGGCAAGACCGCGCAGACGCTTGGGGCGCGCGTGAGCGAGACCGCGCCGGAATTGGTCAGTCGCGTGGGCCAGACCGTCAGTCAGACGGCGCAGGTGGTCGGCGAGCGGCTGGAGCAGGCACGCGAGCGATTGAGCACGAAGGTCGACGAGGCCGCAGTTGCCAAATCCGAGATCGATGCGCAGGTCAGTGACCTGGCGCAGCAGGCCAGCAGCGTGGCTCAGGAAGCCGGCAGCCAGGCGCGCGATCAAGTCGATCGCATCGTCGAGCAAATCGAAACGGGCGCCGGCCATGCAGCCGCGCAGGTCGAGGCAGTTGCTGAGGATGCGGCTGAGGAAGTTAGCACGCGGCTCGGCGCGAGCGAGAGCCTGGGGCACGAAGCGCGGCGGCGGGAGCCGGGCGCCGAGCAGGCCGTCGATGTGGCAGAGCTCATCGCCTCCGTCGTGCCGGGCATCGAGACCGAAGGCGAGGCGGCCGCCGCTTCTGCCGAAACATGGACGTTGAGCAGCGGCATGAAGGTCGTCGCATTCGACGGCACTGACATCGGCCGGGTCAAGGATGTGCGTGAGGATGGCTTCGTGTTGAGCCGCCCGCGCGGGGCTGACCTGCTCGCCCCGCTCGATAGCGTCTACAAGGTCGAGGATACGCTCGTCTACCTGCGCATCAAGGCGAACCAGGTCGCGCGGCAGGGGTGGGAAAGCCTGCCCGCACAGTAATCGAACGCGCAGGCATGACAGGAAACCTTCGAGGTTGTGCGAACCAAGGTTCGCCTGAAACCTCGAAGGTTTGCTTTGCTGCTCAGTGCACGAGGGTGTAATCGAACTCGCCGGTACGATTGCTGAACGCTGAGCGGCTGTTGCCCTTGACCGCGCGCACGACATAGGTGTAGTTGTTGGCCGTGCTGACCGGGTTGGTGTGAAGATACGGCGGCGCGGCAACAACTGCGCAGTTCGTCCCCGGACAGGTTGCGCCCGGCGTGAAGTAGGGATCGTTGATCCCCCACCACACCTCATAACCGGTGGCATTCGCGTCTGCGGTCCAGTCGAGCGTGACGTTGCTCCCGCTGCGGCTGATGGTAACTGCCGGCGGAGCAAGCGGCAGCTTGGAAATGGTGATGTTGTCCACAAACGCGCCGCCCAGGCCCACGGAGTAGTCGCTATGGAAATCCCAACGCACCCAGACGGAAGACGCGCCCAAGTAAGGCGTCAGATCGACCACAACCTCAGACCAGTCCTGTGTGCCTTCCAACCACGCGCCTTGCGTGTATGAGATCGCGTCTGTAGAAGTTCCGATGTAAAAGTAGTCTTCATCAAACCCCACTTCAGTCTCCAGCCAGAGCCAGGTGCTGACCTTTGCATCGACCGCGTCGCTGAGGTCGAACGGGCCGTAAACCATGCGGGTATTCATATCATCGGGATAGGGCCAGGTGGCCGGATCGACCGCCTGCGCGCCGCCGCTGGCCGGCCAGGCCGACCAATTGCCAGGCCAATCCGGATACGTCACGCTGGCCGGCTCGAAGTCTTCCTTGCCCCAGTATCGCTCGAATCCATCGTTGCTGAGGTCC
>DAOUGK010000057.1:0-13229 GCA_034429055.1 Anaerolineae bacterium
TTCCCGCAGTTCCTTGCCCGCGAGATCGATATCGTCCACCTGATGAACCCGACGCAGGTCATGCAGGCGCGCTCCGACCCGCAGTTGGCGCCCCTGCTTCACTTCACCAACAACTTCCAGGCGCGCTACTTGCAGCTCGACACGCTGCAGCCGCCGCTGGACAACCTCAAGGTCCGGCAGGCGCTGTCACACGCCATCGACCGCGACACGCTGGCCCAGAAGGTCATGCAGGGCACGATGATCCCCGGCTACTCGATGCTGCCGCCAGACTTCCCGGCCTACAACCCGGAGTTGAAGTCGATCCAGAACTTTGACCTGGAGCTGGCGAAGAGCCTGCTGGCCGAGGCCGGGTACCCGGAGGGCAAGGATGCGTCGGGCAAGCAGCTCGAACTGACCCTGTTCTCGAACGCGGGCGGCGAGCCAGAGCTGGTGTTCATCCAGCAAGCGTGGCAGGAAGGGCTCGGTATCAAGGTTAACCTCGAAGTACTGGATGGCGGCACGTGGGGTCAGCGCCGCGCGGACCACACCATGCAAATCTTCCGGGGCCAGTACGAGTACGACTACCTGGACCCGGCGAACATGCTCACCTCGCTCTGGAAGAGCGTCAACGAGAAGGGGTCGCCGCGCCACAACTGGATCAACCCGAAGTTCGATGAACTCGTGACCGAGGCCGGCCGCACTGCGGACGAGGCCAAGCGCATCGACCTGTACCAGCAGGCTGAGCGCATCCTGGTCGAGGACGTCGGCGGCATCTTCCTCGAGCACGAGGTCATCTACCAGATCTGGTGGCCGTTCCTGACCGGCATGGCCCCGGACAAGACCGGCAACGTCATCTTCCGCTGGCTGGACATCGCGCGCTACCAGATGTACATCCGCAACGACGTAGAGGAATACCGGCCTGTGCCGGCGTAAGCGTGAGTTAGCGTAAGGACCCTGGCCGTCAACGAATTCGGCAGCGAATGATCGAATACTCTGTTAACAGGACAATTCGCTTATTCGTTGCCCGATTCGTTGATGGCCGAGGCAAACCATACCCATAAGGACCGTCCGTGCCCGACAAACTCCTGGAAGTCCGCAATCTGAGGGTCGAATTCCGGCTGCCCACCAGCACCATCTACGCGGTCAACGGCGTCTCGTTCGACGTGGCACGCGGGGAGGTGCTCGGCCTGGTCGGTGAGTCCGGCTGCGGCAAGAGTGTGACTGCGCTCTCGATACCGGGCCTGGTCGCCAAGCCGCACGGGCACATCGTCGGCGGCGAGGTGTTGCTCTACGATAACGCAGGCCACGCGCGCGACCTGACGAAACTGCACGAGTCGGAGCTGCAGAAAGTCCGGGGCGACGAAATCTCGATGGTCTTCCAGGACCCGATGACCTCGCTCAATCCGGTGCTAACCATCGGGTTCCAGCTCATCGAGCCGTTGAAAATCCATCGCGGCATGTCCGACGCTCAGGCGCAGGACGCGGCCGCGCAGTTGCTCGAACGCGTGGGCATCCCGGAGGCGAAACAGCGGCTGCGCGACTACCCGCACCAGTTCTCCGGCGGGATGCGCCAGCGCGTGATGATTGCCATGGCTGTGGCGTGCGAGCCGAGCCTGTTGATTGCCGACGAGCCGACAACCGCGCTCGACGTGACCATCCAGGCGCAAATCCTGGACCTGCTCAACGACCTGCGCCGCGAGACCGGCACGTCCGTCATTATTATCACGCATGACCTGGGAGTGGTAGCGGAGACCGCGGACAAAGTGGCAGTCATCTATGCGGGCCTGGTCGTGGAGAGCGCCAGCGTGTTCGACATCTACCGCCGGCCGTTGCACCCGTATACGCAGGCACTTCTGGCCTCCGTGCCGAGCCTGCAGTACCAGCCGGAACGGCTGAACACCATCACCGGCTCGCCGCCGGACCTGACGCAGCCTGTCACGGCCTGCCCGTTTGCGCCGCGCTGCCAGTATCGGTTCGAGAAATGCGACGAGATGCCGCCCCTGGCCGAAGTCGAGCCGGGCCACCGTGCGGCCTGCTGGCTGCATCTGTAGAATCTATTTCCAAGAGAGGAGTCCGCATTCTCAAATGCGGACGAACGGGACGCTTTCACGGAGGCCCGTTCCGCGTCTGAGGACGCTCCACTCCACAGCTTTTCAAAACAACATCCTAGAGAGGTTCCATGCCCGAACCGCTTCTCAGCGTTGTTGACCTGGTCAAGAGCTTCCCCGTCCGCAAGGGATTCTTCGGCCAGAAAGTGGACCGCCTGGTCGCCGTGGACGGCGCCAACCTGACTCTCCAACCGCGCGAGACGTTCGGCCTGGTGGGTGAATCGGGCTGCGGTAAGTCCACGCTGGGCCTCACCATCATGCAGCTGTACGAGCCCACCAGCGGCAAGGTCTACTTCGAAGGCCGCGACCTGACCGAGCTCAAGCCGGACGAGTTGCGGTCGGCCCGGCGGCGGATGCAGATGATTTTCCAGGACCCGTACGCCTCCGTGGACCCGCGCATGACCGTCGAAGAGATCGTGCGCGAGCCGATGGATATCCAGGGCATCGGGACCCCCGCCGAGCGCATCGCGACGGCAGCGGAGCTGCTCGCCAAGTGTGGCGTCAACGCGAACTTCATGCACCGCTTCCCGAACGAGTTTTCCGGCGGGCAGCAACAGCGCATCGGCATCGCGCGCGCATTGACCATGCGGCCTAAGCTGCTCATCTGCGACGAGCCGGTGTCGTCGCTCGATGTCTCAGTCCAGGCACAGATTCTCAACTTACTGCGTGACCTGCAGGACGAGTTCGACCTGGCCTACATCTTCATCTCGCACAACATCGCGGTCACGGCCTTTATGAGTCACCGCATCGGCGTCATGTACCTGGGCAAGATGGTCGAGATCGGGCCGAGCAAGACCGTGCTCAATGCGCCGAAACACCCGTATACCGTCGCGCTGCTCTCCGCCGTGCCGGAGAAGGATCCGACGCAGCGCAAGGAACGCGCGCGCCTGTCCGGCGACATCCCCAGTCCGATCGACCGGCCCGCCGGCTGCCCGTTCCACCCGCGCTGCCCGCTCGCGGCGGACATTTGCCGTACCGACCCGCCGCTGCTGCGCGAGCTTGCGCCCGGCCACACCGTGGCCTGCCACTTCGCCTGAGAGGAGGAAGGACATATGGGCCGGTACATTGTGGGCCGTCTGCTGGGCCTGCTGGGCGTGTTGCTCGCCGTCTCATTCATTACATTCATGCTGATGCACGCGGTCCCCGCCGGGCCGTTCGACATGATCGGCATGGGCGAGAAGCAACTGCCCCAGGAACTGAAAGACCAGCTCAACCGACTCTACGGGCTGGACCGACCGGTGGCCGAGCAGTATGTGCTGTACCTGCGCAACGCCATCCGGCTGGACTTCGGCAACTCATTCTCGCAGCCGGGCAAACCCGTCGTCAAGATCATCGCCGGCCAGTGGCCCACCTCCATTCAATTGGGGCTGCTGACCCTGCTGTTTTCGCTGATTGTCGGCGGGGGTCTGGGGGTGGCCGCGGCGATGAACCAGGGCAGTTGGATCGACAAAGTGGGAACCGGTGTGACGATCTTCTGCTTCATTATGCCCAACTTTGTGCTCGCCTACCTGCTCATTATCGTCTTTGCGATTAAGCTGAAGTGGTTGCCGACGGGCGGCTGGACCGAGCCGAAAAACTGGATTATGCCCGTACTGGCGAACTCGCTCGGCCCCATCCTGATTCTCCAGCGCTACGTGCGGTCCAGCATGCTGGACGTCCTGCGCTCGAACTACGTGCGAACGGCACGGGCCAAGGGATTGAGCGAGCGCCGCGTGACGTGGATTCACATCCTCAAGAACGCGTTGATTCCGATCATCACCGTTGTGGGGCCGATGGTCGCGGGGCTGGTCGTGGGCTCCATCTTTGTCGAGTCCATCTTCCGCATCCCGGGCATCGGTGCGCTGCTCGTGGCGGCGCTGGCCTCGCGCGATTACACCATGATCATGGGCATGACCTTGCTCCTGACGGTCCTGATCGGCGTGGCCTACCTGGTGTCGGACCTGCTCTACGCCGCGGTCGACCCACGCGTGACTTTCGTCAAGGAGACGTGAGATGACCGCCACGACCCTACCCAACGGGCTGATCACCCGTCGCTCCAGCTTTCTGGCCAAAGCGTGGCGGCGGCTGCTCCGCGACAAGCCCGGCATCATTTCGCTGGCGATGATCGGGCTGACCCTGTTTGTTGCGCTCCTGGCGCCCGTTCTCGTGCCCTATGACCCGCTCATCGGCGATTACGGCGCAGTGTTGCAGCCGCCCTCGGCCCAACACTGGTTCGGCACCGACGATTTCGGCCGCGACGTCTTCAGCCGCATCCTGTTCGGCTCGCGCGTCTCGATGGCCGTCGGCCTGCTCAGCCAGCTCGCGGTCGTCGCCATCGGCATCCCTGTCGGCGCGGTGGCGGGGCTGCGCGGCGGTTGGGTGGACTACGTGCTTATGCGCATCATCGACGTGATGTCGTCGCTGCCGTACCTGCTCTTCTACATCCTGCTGATGATTGCCCTGGGCCGCGGCCTGCTCAACATCGTGCTGGCGATGGCGATTACCGGCTGGATCGGCATCGCGCGGCTCGTGCGCGGGCAGGTGCTGTCGCTCAAGGCGAGCGACTACGTGCGCGCGGCCACCTCGATGGGCGCGGGCAACGGCTGGATCATCGCCAAGCACCTCGTCCGTAATTCGCTGTCGCCGGTGTTCGTTGCGGTCACGCTCGGCGTGCCGGGCGCGATTTTCTCGGAGGCCGGGTTGAGCCTGCTGGGGCTGGGCATTCCCCCGCCCAATCCCTCCTGGGGCCAGATGATCGGCGAAGGGTCGAAGTACTTCCGCACGCACCCGCACTTGATCCTCTACCCGTCCATCGCGCTGACGTTCACCATCCTGTTCTGGATGCTTCTGGGCGAGGCCCTGCAGAAGGCCCTTGACCCGACGGGGAGTTGAAGTGGTAAGACGACGAGGCTTGCTCGCAATCGCGAGAACAGCTATCATGTAGGCGACAGTTTGAAGTAGGGGGTACACCCCAGTGGCTAGAACGGCGCTTGACCTGACACCGGAGGAATGGCGGTCTTACCGGCCCATGCCGCCGGCTCGCCGTATGGCGGATGATGCAGCGCGGCGTCGCAGGGCGTTGCGCGTTGCCCGCGCGGCTGCCGAAGTACTGCGGCATGACTTCGGAGCCGAGAGGATTGTCGTCTTCGGTTCTTTGGCTCGTTCCGGACACTTCACGGACTGGTCAGATATCGATCTTGCGGCCTGGGGCATTCCAGCAGACCTTTTCTACTCTGCCGTCGCCCGTGTGACAGGATTGAGCGCCGAATTCAAGGTCGATCTCCTTGATCCAGAAAGCTGCACTCCTTCTCTGCGTGAGCGGGTCGAGCGTGAAGGGCAAGACCTGTGAGCGCCGTCGGAATTCAGCTTGCGCGGCGTATTCGTGACGAACTCTCTGAACTGGAAAAGGTTGCATCGAGAGTAGCCGAGGGTTGGCTTCGTGCGCGAACGACAGCGGACGATTACTATCTCGATAGTGTGGCGCTGAACCTGCACGGCTTCTACAGCGGCCTTGAACGCACATTCGAATTGATAGCTCAGCGGGTTGATCATACGAAACCAACGGGCGAAAACTGGCACCAAATCTTGCTCCAGCAGATGGCAGCCGAAGTACCAGGAATACGGCCTGCTGTCGTTTCGAACGGCGTATGTCGGGCGCTGGATCCCTACACGGGCTTCCGGCATGTAGTTCGGAACATCTATGCCTATAGTTTCGATGCAGCCAAAGTGAAACGACTTGTAGAGGACCTCCCCGACCTCCTGGACCAAATCACCGCAGAGCTCAACGCCTTCGCCAGTTTTCTCGAATTTAGCGAAACACAAGGCGAAGATCCACCAGACTAAGAAGGACTCCATCTGAATGGACAGCACTCGTTCGTATACGCTTGACGCGGCCACGGTCCGCGCGGCCTTCCCCATCCTGCAAGAAGTCACCTACCTGAATACCGGGACCTACGGCCTGATGCCCGAGCCTGCATTGGCGGCTTACCTCGAAGCGACCGCGGACTTCGAGCGGTCCGGCGTGGCCTGCAAGCGCAACCTCGGCGCGAGCATCAGCGAGGCGCGGGGCCGCGTGGCGGCGCTGCTCGGCGCGGAGGCGGACGAGATCGCGTTCACCCGCAACGCGACCGACGGCGTCAACCTGTGCCTGGCTGGCTTCGACTGGCAGCCCGGCGACGAGATTATCACGACCGACGAGGAACATCCCGCCATCGCGCATCCGCTGGCTTACCTCAAGCACAAGCGCGGCGTCGTGGTCCACATGGTCCCGGTGTCGCCCCGCCCGGAGGACATGCTGCCTCACCTGGAGCAGGCCGCCGGACCTGCGACCCGGCTCGTCATCATGAGCCATGTACCCTGCGAGACGGGGACGCGGCTGCCCGCCCGCGAGATCTGCGGTTGGGCGGCCGGCCGAGGGATCCTGACCTGCTTCGACGGTGCGCAAGCGCTCGGTGCGCTGCCGGTGGATGTGACTGCGATGGGCGTGGATTTCTACACTTCGAATGCACACAAGTGGTTGAGCGGGCCGAAGGGGACGGGCCTGTTCTACTGCCGGAAGGACCGGCTGGACACGTTGAACATGGCCCACGTCGGCGCGGGGAGCCTCAAGGCTGCGGACCTTGCCACGGATGTGTGCGAGCCGGTGGACGGCGCCGCGCGCTTCGAGTTCGGCACGCGCAGCTACACGCTGGCTGTCGGACTGAACGCGGCGCTGGATTGGTTCGAGGGGCTGGGTTGGGACAATGTTTATGTCCACATCGCGGGGCTTGCCAGCTATGCGAAGGAGCACATCGCTGAACGCCCGCACCTCCGGCTGCTCACGCCGCGGGCAACCGAGGACTCCTCCGGCCTGGTGAGCTTCACCATTCCCGGTAAGCAGGCCCAGGAAGTCGCCAACAGGCTACGCGAAAAACACTTCACTGTCAGGGTAGTCGACCATTATAACTGCATCCGCATCGCGACTGCGCATTTCAACACAGCAGACGATATCGACCGGTTCCTGGCAGCGGTGGATGAGTTGGCAACCGCCTAACCGCACTTACCCGCGTAGTTCGAACGCGGTCTCGTACATGGTCCTGACGTTCTCCCACGGGAAGCCCGGGTCCACTTCCAGGTAGAGCCACGAGCCGCCCCCGAGCGTCTCGAATTCCTCGACCAGACGGAGCAGGTACGCGCGTACCTGTTCCGGCGTCGCGCGCTGCATCAGCTCGCCCCGGTCCGGGTGCAGCTGCACGGCCAGCCCCAACTCGCGACACTGGCGCGCCAACTCCCGGTGGTCGAACAAGGGGAGCTGCGGCCAGACGGCCGTCACGCCCAGCTCCGCCAAGTCCTCCAGGATCGGCCCCACGCAGCCGCACGAGTGGAACAAGATGTGCTTGCCGGCCGCGCGCACGGGCTCGAACAGCGCACGGTAGCGCGGCTTGAAGAAACGGCGCCACGTGCGCGGAGCGATCATCATGGCCTTCTGCGTGCCGTAGTCGTCGCCGACGGAGATGGCATCTGCGCCCACGGCCAGCGCATTCTCCACGGTCGCTGCATAATACTCCACCAGCATATCGGCCAGCCGGTTGACGCCTGCCGCGTCCTGGCTGATTTCGATCAGCACATCCTCGAAGGGCCGCAGGCTCTGCATGGTCTCGAACAGGCTGACCCCGCCGGAGACGTGGTAGTACTTCTGGCGGTGCGCTGCACCGGTGGCTTTCGCCTGCGCCAGCGCGTCGCCGTCCAGCCGGGCAATCGGCGGCGGCCGCCAGGTATCCAGCTTTGCGAGGTCGGCCAAGGGGTAGCCGGTCCGGTGGCCCCACACGCCGTACAGCCGGTACTCCCACGACGTGCCCCACTCGTCCGTCGCGAACCGGTGATACCGGCCGTCCGAGTCGAAGTCCGTCGCAGGCACATCCGGCAGCCGCACGCCATCCAGTGAACCGAAGTCATGGCCCAAGGCGAGCATCAGGTCGAGCATCTTCTGCCCGTGCTCGAAAAGGCCGCCGGGTGACGGGTGGAGTTGTAGGGGAATCCTGTCGACCGGCCGGAAGGCCAGCGCAGTCAGGACGCGTTCACGTGGCAGCATTTGCATCATCCTCCGAGTAACAGCCCTAATAGAACGCTGATGACGCTGATTGAACTGATTTAAATGATCATTTTAAAGAATCATATCAATCAGTTACATCAGCGTTATCAGCGTTCTATTCGTCTACCCAATCGAGTACTTCTTCGACCTTCACTTGCTCCGGGTCGATCCAGTGGATGGCGGAGTCGGCCAGCGGGAACCAGTTGTACTGCTGCTGAACGAAGCGCCGCGTGGCCTGTTTGACCAGCGCAACGGCTTCGTCCAGCGTCGCCTCCCCGCGCAGGTAGAGGCCCATCTGCCGGTAGCCCAGGCCGGTCATCGCGGGCAGGTTCCAGCCGTAGCCTGCGTCTGCCAACCTCCGCACCTCGTCGACCAGCCCTGCCTCGATCATGCGATCCACGCGCAGGTCGATGCGCTCATACAGAACGGGCCGCGGGCGAGTGACGCCGATGCGCACGATATGATAGGGGGGCGGCTCCTTCGCCTGAAGCTCCGATATGGGCCGGCCCGTGACAAGGCAGACCTCCAACGCGCGAATCACGCGGCGGACGTTGCGATAGTCGATGCGTGCGGCCGCGGCCGGGTCGAGCGCGGCCAGCCGCGCGTGCAGCGCCTCCGGGCCGTGGATTGCCGCATCGGCGGCCAGCCTTTCCCGGAGTTCGAGCTGCGGTGCAACCTCCGGGATGCGCCACCCCTCCAGCACCGCCGCGACATACTGGCCGGAGCCGCCGACGAGCAACGGCAGCCGTCCACGGGCATGAATGTCGTCGATGGCCCGGTAGGCAAGCTGCTGGTACTCGGCCAGCGTGAGCACCTGGTCCGGGTCGACGAGGTCGAGCAGATGGTGTGGGACGCGCGCCTGTTCAGCGAGGGTGGCCTTCGCAGACCCGATGTCCATGCCCCGGTAGATTTGCCGTGAGTCGGCAGAGACAATCTCGCCGCCGAGCGCCTCGGCCAGGTCCAGGCTGAGCGCGGTCTTGCCCGCGGCCGTGGGGCCGACAATGGCAATGAGCAGAGGGTGCGAGGTATCTGGGGCCATATCAACCGCCGACCGCATCGCGGTAGTGTTCCAGGCTGGCGGCCCGGTCGTCCGGGCCAAACTCGAGGGCAATCACGTCGATGCGGGTGAGGCCGTGCCAGGGCATCTCCGCCAGGTAGGCCTGCACGAGGCGGACGAGCTGCATCTGCTTGCGCGGGGTCACGGAGTCGGCCGGGTAGCCAAGAGCCGGTGCGCCACCGCCACGTGACGCGCGCCGGCTGCGCACCTCCACGAAGACGAGCCACTCGCCTTGCCGTGCAACGATGTCGATCTCACCCGCGCGCGTGCGCCAGTTGCGCGCGAGCAGCATGTAGCCCTGGTCTTCGAGGTAGGCTGCGGCCGTGTCTTCCCCGAGGCGGCCCAGGCTCCGTCGCGGATCGCGTGATGTGGGGCTCATGCACTGTCCTCCAATTCGTCGGAGTCCAGATAACCTGCAACCTGCAACCTTGAACTTTCAACCCGTTCGGACAGTGGCGCAAAGCTCATCCGGTGGAGCGCGCAGGGGCCCAGCCGTGCGATGGCGCCTCGGTGGCCCGCGGTGCCGTAGCCCTTGTGCTGGGCAAAGCCGTAGCCCGGGTAGAGCGCATCCTGCTCTGTCATCCAGCGATCCCGCGTCACCTTGGCGATCACGGACGCGGCAGCAATCGCGAGGCAGAGCGCATCGCCGTGCGGGACACCGCGCTGCGGGCAGGTCAGGTCCGGCAGCGTCAGGAAGTCGAGCAGAAGATAGTCGGGCGGGACGGCAAGAGCGGTCAGCGCCAGGCGCATCGCCTCGCGGGTCGCTGGCGCAATGCCGATGCTGTCGATGTCGGCGGCTTCGACACGACCCACACCGGCCGCGAGCGCGCATTCCAGGATCGGCTCGTATAGCTCCGCCCGCGCGGCCGGGGTCAGCCGCTTTGAATCGTCCACGCGACCGAGCAGCGGAGCGAGGCGCGAGACATCCGGCGGGAGCACGACCGCGGCCGCGACGACCGGCCCGGCCCACGCGCCGCGGCCCACCTCGTCCACGCCCGCCACAGCCCGGTAACCGCCGGCCCAGAGCTCCTGCTCGAATGCCAGCCCGGCACGCTCGATATGACGCATCGGCATACCCGTTGTTGCTCACGCAAAGCCGCTAAGAAACTGTTTGAAAAGCTCACGCAAAGCCGCTAAGAACGCTAAGAATTTACAGGGCGAAGCGTTTCTGGCGCTCTTTGCGCTCTTTGCGCCTTTGCGTGAGTATGGGTTTGGACTTTTCAAACGCCCTCTAAGACAGCAAAGAGTCTTCTCTTTTGCTTTGCGTCCTTTGCGCCTTTGCGTGAGCTTTGCGCTTAACCATAAAAGGCGCAGGAGGTATCCTGCGCCTTGTCTGCCCCATTGGATTGTCCACAAACCGGGCGGTTAGTTGGCCCGGCGTTCCTTCAGGCGGGCAGCCTTGCCGGTGCGGCCGCGCAGGAAGTACAGCCGCGAGCGGCGCACCTTCGCGTGGCGCAGGACCTCGATCTTCTCGACCCGCGGGGAGGCGAAGAGCCAGGTGCGCTCGACGCCGACGCCGTGCGAGGCGATGCGCCGCACGGTGAAGTTCTTGTTCATCCCGCCCCCGCGCACGCGGATGACGAGGCCCTGGAAGACCTGGAGGCGTTCTTTCTCGCCTTCGACGATCAGGCTGTGGACCTTGACGGTGTCGCCGGGCTCCAGATCGGGCAGGTCCGTACGCGCGGCTGCCGCATTCAGAGAGTCAATTAAGTTCGCCATTGTAATTACCCTTCGTTTGCAAATCAATCGACCGGCCTGCCGTCGCTCGAACTGGAACTCGCCAGCTCATCACCTATCGGAAGCACGGAGCGCACATGTCACGAAGGGGCATTTTAGCACAGATGGACGTACCGGCCAAAAAGCGGGGGTGCGCCTTTTCACGGTGAGTTATCGGCAGCTTCCGCTTCCAGTCGGGCCAAAAACTTGCGATCCGCGTCGGACAGCGGCGCAGAGTTGAGCAGGTCGGGCCGACGTTCCCACGTGCGGCGGAGCGCCTGCTCGCGACGCCAGCGCGCCACCTTCGCGTGATCGCCGGAGGACAGGATCTCGGGCACGCCCTCCGCGCGGTAGACCGCGGGCCGGGTGTACTGGGGATACTCCAGCAGCCCGGTCGCAAATGAATCCTCGTAGGCGCCGACCTCGCAGCCGAGCGCACCGGGCAGCAGCCGCGTCACCGCATCCACGATGATGGCCGCGGCCAGCTCGCCGCCGGAGATGACGAAATCGCCGATCGAGATTTCATCGGTGACCAGCCCCACGCGCACCCGCTCATCGACCCCTTCGTAACGACCACAGATCAGCGCCAGGCGCGCGTGGCCCGCGAGTTCCTCCGCCACGGCCTGCGTGAACGTGCGGCCCTGGGGCGAGAGTAAGATGACCGGCACGTCGGGCAGCAGGGCTGGCTCGTCATGCGCAGACAGCTCATCCATCGGCGGCCGCGCATCCGGCGTGTCAGGCACGAACGTCCAACCTGGCTCACGACGCAGGACGGTCTCCACTGCGCGGAAGATGGGCTCCGGCTTCATCACCATACCGCCGCCGCCGCCATACGGTGTGTCGTCGGTCACGCGGTGACGGCCTTCCGCATAGTCGCGGATGTTGTGCAGCGCGACGGACACAATGCCCGCCTCCTGCGCGCGCTTGAGGATGCTGTCACCCAGGAAGCCGCTGAACATGCCGGGGAAGAGCGTAAAAATATCGAAATGCGTCATGTGTGGATTTTAGCATAGGTAGGGTAGAATGGACGAAGAGACGGGCATTGTCCTTTGCCGGTCGCCCGTCGACCCTCACAGGTGATTTGGTTGCAACACAACAAACGCAAGAGACCTCGTAGCGGGACGCTGCTCCTGGTGCTCGCCATTTTCTGGCTGGCAGCAGGGATCGTGCCCGCGCAGGCACATGAGGCGGAGCCGGTTCCGATCGCGCAGCGGGCGACCCCGGCCGCGCGGCCCGGCGCACGCGTGCTGGCCGCCGCAGAACTGCCTGCCCCGCACCTGTGGCTGGCGCGGCCCTTCGGCCCGCAGCGCCAGTTGACCCCCGCCTATACCTTTCCCTACGGCAGCACCGGCGGCGGGCGTTACGCGCTGCACACCGGAATCGACATCAGCAATCCCATGTCCACGCCGGTGCTGGCGATGGCGGATGGCGAGGTCGTGTACGCAGGCAGCGACCAGTTGCGCACCTTCGGCCCGAAGCTCTCCTTCTACGGCAACCTCGTCCTGGTGCGGCTGGCGCGGACGCTGAGCGAAATGCCGGTCTATATCCTCTACGGCCACCTCAACCAAGTGCAAGTGACCGTGGGCCGCCAACTCAAGACCGGAGATGTGATCGGGACCGTCGGCATGACCGGCATCGCGATCGGGCCACATCTCCACGTGGAGGTGCGCGCCGGCGCGCAGGATCGCTGGCACACGCGCAACCCGGAGTTCTGGCTGAAGCCGCTGCCCGGCAGCGGAGTCGTCGCGGGCCGGGTGCTGGCGCTGGACGGCAGGCCCATCGCCGGCGCGTCCGTCCACCTCTACCGCGGGGACGCGTTGTGGCGCATCGGCACGACGTACCCGGACGAGGACACCATCAACCCTGACCCGGAGTGGCGGGAGAACTTCGTGCTGTCCGACCTCCCCGCCGGCGCCGCGCGGCTTGTCGTCCGGGATGGCATGCGCAACCTCTCCCTGCCCATCCAGGTGCAGGCGGGGGGGTTGACCTTCGTGGAGTTTCGCTTGGGTTCAACTGCGGAATAGACGGAGCACGCGAATCTGCATCTACTCAGGAGGCTGACTGTGCCGCTTGCACTTCATCCCACACATCGCTCCACTTGCCGCTGGTGCATCGTGGGCCTGCTCATCCTGACCGCGCTCGCAGCCCACGTGATGCCGCAGCAGGCGCTGGCACACAGCGCGGCCGCGACGTCTGCCATCTGCGAGACCGCCGCCGGGATGCCGCAGGCGGAGTGCGACGCCCTGGTCGCCTTCTACAACAGCACCGAAGGTCCCGGCTGGACGAACCAGGATGGCTGGCTGGTTACGTCAACTCCGTG
>DAOUGK010000058.1:0-9598 GCA_034429055.1 Anaerolineae bacterium
CCAGCGCTGTTCGGGATCGCCCTCGGTGTCCTGCTGCGCCTGCCAGCGGCCGGAGAGCTGCGAGGCGGGGACGAACCCGCGCACCCGGCCCACTCGCACGATGATGCCACCCCGGTTGAAGCCTGTCACCACCCCTTCGAATACATCCTGGGATTGCAGCAGATCCTCGGCCTGGGACCAGTCCTGCTCCTGCTGCGCGCGGGTGAGCGAAATGACAACGTTGCCATCCTTGTCCTCAGGGACGACTACGAGCGCCCGCACAGGATCGCCGGGGGACAGGGCGTAGAGGAAATCCTTGTCCAACCGGTCCAGTTCGCGGGGGTCGACGACAGCATCAGCCTTATAATGAATGTCAACCAGAATCTGGTTGGGGTTGATGCTGACAATGTTGCCTTCCACGGTATCGCCTTGCCGCAACTGGGGAAAATCGAAGGCATCGAGGGGCAACGATTCCATGGGGTTGGGTTCGACTGTCGCCTGGGCGGACTCCAGTCCTTTGCGAGTATTCATGAGGATGAGTGCTCCCCCTCCAAAAAGAGTGAGCGAATTATACAGAAGGTGTAAGAAAAGGGCAAGTGGCGCAAGAAGGGATTACGGTTGATAGGCGATCATCTCGATCTCGACGGCGCCGCCACGCGGCAGCGCAGCCACCTGGACCGTGCTGCGGGCGGGCGGGTCGGCCGCGAAGGCCGCCGCATAGACGGTATTGACCGTCTGGAAATCCCCCATGTCGGTCAGGAAAATGGTCGTCTTGACGACATCGGCAAAGGTCGCGCCCGCAGCCTGCAGGACGGCCTGGAGGTTGGCGAGCGCCTGGCGCGCCTGCGCCTCGACGCCCTCGGCCAGCACGCCGGTCGCCGGGTCAAGCCCCAACTGGCCGGAAGCGAACACGAAGTTGCCCGCGCGCACGGCCTGATTATACGGGCCGATGGCCGCAGGCGCCGCGGTGGTGTGAATGATTTCGTGCATGATGTTCCTCCCTGTTATAGGTTAGCAGGTTGCAAGTTGCAGGTTACTCGTTACTCGTTACTCGTTCCCAGTACCTGTAACCTGCAACCTTCTAACCTGCAACAATATTGATCAACTTCCCGCCCGCGTAGATGACCTTGCGCACTTGCTTACCTTCCAGCCACTTCTGGACGGTCGGGCTTGCCAGCGCAGCCTCGCGCGCGGCTGCTTCATCCACGTCCGCGGGCAGTTCCAGCTTGTCGCGCACCTTGCCGTTGACCTGGACGACCAGCGTGACGGTCTCGGCCTGGGCCAGCGCGGGTTCGTAGGCCGGCCACGGCTGCACGTGGATGCTCTGCGCCGGGTCGAAATCATTCCCGCCGTGCCGCCGCTGCCACAGCTCTTCCGCGATGTGCGGCGTCTCGGGCGCCAGCATCAACACCAGCAGGTCCATCGCTTCCTCCCAAGCCGGCGTCCCGTAGACCGCGGTGTCGCGCGCCTTCATCAGGTAGTTGTTGAACTCCATCAGCGCGGCCAGCAGCGTGTTCCACTTGTACGCGGCAATGTCCTCGCTGACCTTGCGCAGCGTGCGGTGCGTGACGTGGCGCAGCTCGCGGCTCAGCCGGTCGACCGTGGCCGCGTCGGCCTGCGAGGACTGCTGCGGCGGCTCAGTCGCGATGGCCCACACGCGCTCCAGGAAGCGGCGTACGCCGCCGATGCCGCTCGGATTCCACGGCCCGCCCGCGTCCCACGGGCCGATGAACATCAGGTACGCGCGCACGGTGTCCGCACCGTACTGTGCGACCAGGTCGTCGGGCGCGACGACGTTGCCCTTGCTCTTGCTCATCCGGTTGCCGTCCGGCCCGAGGATGATGCCCTGGTTGAACAGCCGCAGCATGGGCTCGTCGAACGACACGATGCCCATATCGCGCAGCGCCTTCGTGAAGAAGCGTGTGTACAGCAGGTGCATGGTGGCATGTTCCGGCCCACCGGTATACTGATCCACCGGCAGCCAGTAGTCGCCCGTCTGCGCATCCCACGGCATGTCGTCCGCGCTCAAGGTTTCGCCCGCCTTGTGATAGGGCGTGACGTACGCGTACTGATACCACGACGAGCACATGAAGGTATCCATCGTGTCCGTCTCGCGCGTCGCCTTGCCGCCGCACTTCGGACAGGTCGTGTGGAGGAAGCCCTCGTCGAACTTCAGCGCGTTCTCGCCGGTCGGCGGGATCTCCGCATCCTCCGGCAGGCGGACGGGCAGGGCCTCATATGGGACCGGCACGACGCCGCAATCCGGGCAGTAAATCATCGGGATGGGCGCGCCCCAGTAACGCTGGCGGCTGATGAGCCAGTCGTGCAGCCGGTAGTTGACCGCCGCCTTGCCGACGCCCTGCCCGGCCAGCCAGTCCGTGACCTGCTGCCGGGCCGTCTCGCCGGGCGTGCCGGTGAACGCAGCGGAGTGAATCATCGTACCGTAGTCCGAATGGTACAGCACGTCGCGATACCACTCGACAGCCCACCACATCTCCATCGTCGTGTGGAACTGGCGCATGTAGTCGTAGCCCGCGTGCATCTGCGCCATGATGGCGGCGTCCGCCTCCACCGAGTCGAGCGTCATCACGTGGTCGGGAAAAACAACGTGCCAGCCCAGCCCCACGACGTCGGCCCAGTGGCCGGGCTGCAGGTGCGCCTGCAGGACGGAGATGTAGGCCGTGACCTGGTCATGGCCGTCCAACGACACCGCATAGAAGCGGCCCCGGACCGGGATAGCCAGCGGCTCCGCGGTCAGGCCTGCGGCCATCAGGCTCGCGCCGAAGCCGCTATCCACCGAACCTTCCCACACCGCGCTCTTGGCGCGGCCGTCGGTGCGCTCGATGACGGGCACGATCGACAGGCCGAACTGCCGCGCAAACTCGAAGTCGCGGTCATCGTGCGCGGGCACGGCCATGATTGCGCCCGTGCCGTAGCCCATCAGCACGTAGTCCGCAATCCAGATGGGGATGCGCTTGCCGTTGACCGGGTTGACCGCATACGCGCCGATGAAGACGCCCGTCTTGGCCTTGTCCGCGGCGGTGCGCTCGATCTCCGTCTGGCGGCTGGCCTGGAGCTGGTAAGCCGTTACGGACTCCCGATACTCGGCAGTCGTCAGTTCGCCCACCAGCGGGTGCTCCGGCGAGAGCACCATGAAGGTCGCGCCCCACAGGGTGTCGGGCCGGGTGGTGAACACGACGATGTCGTGCTCCTCACCGCCCGCAGCGTTCGCCTCGGTCCGGAACGTGACCTCCGCGCCCTCGCTGCGGCCGATCCAGTTGGTCTGCGCGGTGCGGATGCGCTCCGGCCAGTCGATGTTGTCGTAGCGCAGCAGCTCATCTGCATAGGCCGTAATCTTGAAGAACCACTGCTCCAGTTCTTTCTTGATGACCGGCGTGCCGCAGCGCTCGCAGTGGCGATCCTCGCCCCACACCTGCTCGCGTGCCAGCGTCGTGTTGCACGTCGGGCAGAAGTCCACCGGCGAGTATGCGCGGTAGGCCAGCCCGTGCTCGTACAGCTTCAGGAAGAACCACTGGGTCCACTTGTAATACTCGGGGTCACACGAGACGGCTTCGTGGTCCCACGCCCACATCGCGCCCATGCTGCGCAGCTGCCCGCGCATCCGGTCGATGTTCGCCAGCGTCCAGCGGTACGGGTGCGTGCCGTGCTTGATGGCCGCGTTCTCTGCGGGCAGGCCGAAGGCGTCGAACCCGATGGGGAAGAAGACGTTGTGGCCCTGCATGCGCAGGTAGCGCGCCGCCGCATCCGACGGCGTCATCGCATACCAATGGCCGATGTGGAGGTCGCCCGACGGGTAAGGGAGCATGGTCAGGAAGTAGAATTTCGGGCGGTCCGGGTCCTCCCGCGTGGCATAGAGCCCGCTCGCGGCCCATTGCTGCTGCCAGCGCGGCTCGAGGGCTTGCGGATTATATCGTTCGATGCTGCGTTTTTCGGCCATAGGTTCCTCCACTCGCGCGAATTGGCCCCAGGAAAAACAAAATCCCCTTCGTCATCAGGGACGAAAGGGATTCCGCGGTACCACCCTGGTTGCCGGTAGTGGACCTGAGGGGATTCGAACCCCTTGCCTCTTGAATGCCATTCAAGCGCTCTCCCAATTGAGCTACAGGCCCGTGATGTGACCGACCACTTGGCACGCGCTGTAACGGGCACGACCCGGCACAATCTACGTCGTTCGGCTGCGCCGAAGGACATCAACTGTGCGGCTCCCGGACGAGTTCGGCCTCGAGGTGGGCTTCGGACCACCCGCGGGGTTTGCACCCTCTCCCGCTCTCTGCGAAGCTGGCCTACTGCTTCCGTTCGTCGCCGGCATATTGGGTTGGAAACCGAGTGGAGCTGAGGGGACTCGAACCCCTTGCCTCTACAGTGCGATTGTAGCGCTCTCCCAGATGAGCTACAGCCCCGTGAGCGAAAGATAGTATAGCCTGAGTGGCCTGGAGTGTCAAATCTAAACCGGTTCTATCGTTAAACACTGCATCCCAAAGGCCACCCCAAGCAGAGCCAACCTTAACATATCAAACACACCCCTTCCCGGCCTGGCAGCATTTGACATCCAGAAACTGAACTCTATAATTTCCGCCTACTACCGGTGCACGTCCTGATCAAGGAAGCTCATGGCCGGGCCGGTCGCCAAACGCCACTGGCGCCTGCCAGCGACGTCCGCTTCTATCCATAAGAGGAGTTCTGGACATGCAGCACAAGAAGCTTGGGTTTGTCGGCCTGGTTTTGCTCCTGGTTCTGGCGGTTGCCAGCCCGGCGTTTGCCGCCGGCGATGGGCCTGTGGCGCCCCTGATCGCGCGCGATGCCCCCGGCGCGATCGCCGGCAGCTACATCGTGGTGTTCAAGGATGGCACGGCGGGTGATCTTGTCGAGGCCGCGCTGGCTGAGGCAGCACAGTCGCCGGAAACCCGGCTGCACCACCGCTATACCGCAGCCCTGAACGGTTTCGCGGCCGAACTGCCTGAGCGGGCCGTCCAGGCGCTCCTCCGCAACCCGCACGTGGCCTACGTCGAGGTGGACCAGATTGTGACGATCGACGCGACGCAATCCCCGGCCACCTGGGGCATCGACCGCATTGACCAGCGCAACCTGCCGCTGAGCAACAGTTACACCTACAACTACACCGGCGCGGGCGTCACCGCGTACATCATCGACACCGGCATCCTCATCGGCCATTCTGAGTTCGGCACTCGTGCCTCTTATGGCTACGATGCGGTCGACGGTTCATTGCCCGCCGCTGACTGCAACGGCCACGGCACGCACGTCGCAGGCACCGTGGGCGGCAGCACCTACGGCGTGGCGAAGGGCGTGAACCTGGTCGCAGTGCGCGTGCTGGACTGCGCCGGCTCCGGCACGACCACGGGCGTCATCGCAGGCGTCGATTGGGTCACGAGCAATCATACGACGGGTGCTGCGGTGGCGAACATGAGCCTGGGCGGCGGCCTGTCGACCGCGCTGGACACGGCCGTGAAGAATTCCATTGCAGACGGCGTCACCTATGCCATCGCGGCAGGCAACAGCAACCGGGATGCGTGCAAGTTCTCGCCGGCCCGCGTGCCTGAGGCCATCACCGTGGGCGCGACGACCAGCACCGATGCCCGCGCCTCCTACTCCAACTACGGCTCCTGCCTCGACATCTTTGCACCGGGCTCGTCCATCACGTCGGCCTGGTACACCAGCACCACGGCCACCAACACCATCAGCGGCACGAGCATGGCCACCCCGCACGTGGCGGGCGCGGCTGCGCTGTATAAACAGGCCAATCCCAGCGCCACACCGCAGCAGGTGCGCGATGCGCTGGTGAACAACGCGACGCTGGGGATCATCATCAACGAGGGGCGCAACTCGCCTGACAGATTGTTGTACACGCTGTTCTTCTAACAGCAGCAGTAAGATCGGAGCCCGCATCCTCAGATGCGGGCTCCATCCATGGGAGGAACCGGTATGCAATCACACCTCTCCCACCTGCAAATCAACATCGATCCTGCCAACCTGCCATTCTACCGGGACTTGATGGCCTTCCTCGGTTGGCGAACCATCTATGCAGACGATACCATGCTGGGCGTCGTGACACAGGGGCCAGCCCTCTGGTTCACGCCGGCCGGCAAACAGGTTGCCAATGATTATGACGGACCGGGCATGACCCATGTGAGCATCGGCGTAGTCGCGCAGGCGGATGTGGACACCGCAGCAGAGTATCTGACCGAGCGGGGCATGGCGTTGCTGTTCGACACCCCGCGTCACCGGCCCGAGTTCTCCGCGAGCGAGCACCACACTTACTACCAGATCATGTTCGAGTCGCCGGACCGCGTGCTGTTCGAGATCGTGTACGAGGGGCCGAAAGCGTAGGGACGTTCCGGTCGCGCGGCCATCGCGAATAAGCAGATGCGCCGGCGGGCGCGGCACGAATACGCGAATGCATCTCCCGGCGGTGGCCGTATTCGCTTATTCGCGGGCGGTTCGGTTATTCGCGATGGCCCATGACTCACCCGCCCCAGACCGGCGCTGCGCCACCTGCCCACGAAGTTTTGACACTCTCCATGACCTGTGCTAAACTCGGCCCTTGTGAAAAGATGGCGTGTCATGCCTTCGGCATGACCCTGCACGCCTCCGGCGTGCTCCCAGCCAGCAGCATACCTTGTTCGGAGCGATTCATGGCGTTTTGCCTTGCGGCCTGTGGCTTAGCAGCCTGTGGCCGCCGCTTTCCTCGTCGTCGTACCAACGGAGCGGGATAACCCCGGTCTAGGGCACGCGCGAGCCGGACATCTACGACAGATCAGGCGCCAGCACCCCCAACCCGGGTGCTGGCTTTTTGTTTGCACAGGGAGCAATCATCATGCTGAAAATCGGCATCATCGGCGCGACCGGCTACACCGGGCTGGAGCTGCTGCGTCTCCTGCAGCGCCACCCTGAGGCGGAGCTGGCGTGGCTGACCTCCGAGAACTCCGCGGGGCAGCGGTTCGGGGATGCATTCGCGGTTCCGCCCACCATCGGGCAGCGCACGCTCGTCAAGCTGGCCGACGCGGACCTGGCCGCCGCAGACGTGGTGTTCTGCTGCCTGCCCCACGCGGCCAGCCAGACGCCCGTCGCCGCGGCCCGCGCGGCCGGGGCGCGCGTGATCGACCTCAGCGCGGACTACCGGCTGCACGACCCGGCGGTCTACGAGACATGGTACAACCACCCGCACCACGAGACCGCGCTGCTGGCCGAGGCCGTCTACGGCCTGCCCGAACTCTATCGTGCGGCCATTGCCCGGACGCAGCTCGTCGCCAACCCCGGCTGCTACCCGACCAGCGTCATCTTGGGCCTCGCGCCGCTGGCGCGCTGCGGCTGGCTCGGCGGCACCATCATTGCTGACAGCAAATCGGGCATCTCCGGCGCAGGCCGCACGCCGTCGCTCAAGACGCACTTCGTCGAGGCGAGCGAAAACTTCAGCCCGTACAGCATCGGC
This sequence comes from Anaerolineae bacterium, assembly GCA_034429055.1. GTDB lineage: Bacteria > Chloroflexota > Anaerolineae > CG2-30-64-16 > CG2-30-64-16 > MWBF01. The sequence goes on from DAOUGK010000058.1 coordinate 7,448, forward strand.
CGGGTGCACCGCCACCTTGCGGAGATGGAGCAGGAACTGAAGCTGGCAGAGGGCACGGCGCAGAACGGCTGGCAGCTCATCTTCTCGCCCCACCTGCTGCCTGTCAACCGCGGCATCCTCTCCACTATTTACGTCAACCTGCCCGCAGGCGTCACGGAGAGCCAGGTGCGCGAGCAGTACGCAGCGGCCTACAGCAGCGAGCCGTTCGTCAACCTGCTGCCCGCGGGCCAGGTCGCGACGCTGGCCCATACCGTCCACACCAATTACATCGCCATTGCCCTGACCTTCGTCCAGGGCGTCCGACCGGACGCACAGACGCTCATCGTCACCGCCAGCATCGACAACCTCGTCAAAGGCGCCTCGGGCCAGGCCATCCAGAACATGAACATCATGTGCGGGCTTGACGAACGGATGGGACTCCTATGAGCACACACGATAAGCCGGTTATCGTCCTGAAGATTGGCGGCAATCAGGTCGAGGATGAGACGTTCCTCGCCGGGTTCGTCGATGCCGTGCGCAGCCTCCTGGCAGAGCACGCGGTCATCATCGTCCACGGCGGCGGCAAGGAGATCGCGGACCTGCACGGGCAGCTCGGCGTCGGGTTCGAGACAGTGGAAGGGCTGCGCGCCACCTCGGAGGAGAGTCTCCGGCTGGTCGAGATGGTGCTCAACGGCGTCGTCAACACGCGGCTGGTGCGCTGGCTGGTCAACGGCAAGGTGGACGCGCTGGGGCTGACCGGCGTGGATCTGGGGCTGGTGCGCGTGACGCCGCTCTCAGTCAACGGGCGCAGCCTGGGTCGGGTCGGCCAGGTGGCTGCTGTCAACGGCGAGGCGCTGCTCCAACTGCTCGACCTCGGCGTGACCCCGGTTATCTCCCCGGTTTCACTGGGCGAGGACGGGCTGGCGTACAACGTCAACGCGGACCATGTGGCCGCGGGCGTCGCGCGGGCCGTCGAGGCCGCGCGGCTGGTCTTCGTGAGCAACGTGCCCGGCGTCCAGGTCACGGGACGGACCATGCGCGGGCTGACCGTCAGCCAGATCGAGGGCCTGATTGCCGAGGGTCATATCACGGGCGGCATGATCCCAAAGGTGCGCTCCGCGACAGAAGCCGTCCAGAGCGGCGTGTACCAGGCGGTCATCACCGACCTGGCGGGCCTCGCGCGCGACAGCGGCACCGCGATTATACGGGGATGAACAGGTGAAGAGGGGAACAGGAGAACAGGCGATGGGGTGATAGTGGAGTGGAGGCTTTAGCCGGTTACACAGTTGACGCTGGCTCACAACGTGCTATGGCCCGGTCGGAGACCGGCCATAGCCTACCAGCTAAAGCTTCCACTCCACATCACCTGTTCACCTCTTCACCTTGTCACCTCTTCACGGGAAAGGGGAGACGATGGAAGACATCATGGCCCTGGAAGGGCAGCATGTGTTGCAGACGTATGCGCGGCCGCCGTTCGTGCTGGATCACGGCGAAGGGTGCTGGGTGTATGACACGCAGGGCAACGCGTACCTGGACTGTGTGGCGGGCATTGCCGTCAACGCGCTCGGCCATGCGCACCCGGCCCTTGTCGCCGCGCTGACCGGGCAGGCGGGCAGGCTGTGGCACACCTCCAACCTGTACCATACTGCGCCGCATGCCCGGCTCGCCGCGCGGCTGTGTGCGGGCAGCTTCGCAGACCGCGTCTTCTTCTGCAATTCGGGTGCGGAGGCGAACGAGGGTGCGTTCAAGTTTGCGCGCAAGTGGGCCCATGACCATTACGGGCCGGAAAAGCACGTCATCGTCGCGTTCACCAACGCGTTCCACGGGCGCACCTTCGGCGCGCTGGCCGCGACCCCGCGCGAGAAATACCAGGCGCCCTTTCGCCCGCTGCTGCCCGGCGTGCGCATCGCCCCCTTCAACGACCTGGCCGGCGCCGCGGCCGCGTTCGATGACAGCGTGTGTGCAGCCATCGTCGAGCCGGTGCAGGGCGAGGGCGGCGTCCACCCCGCGACACCGGAGTTCCTCGCGGGCCTGCGCGACCTGTGCGACCGGCACAACGCGCTGCTGATCTTCGACGAGGTGCAGTGCGGGGTCGGCCGCAGCGGCAAGCTGTGGGCTTATCAGGGCTACGGCGTCACACCCGACCTCCTGACCGCCGCGAAACCGCTTGCG
>DAOUGK010000059.1:0-6415 GCA_034429055.1 Anaerolineae bacterium
AGGGGCCGGGGGTGAGGGGCGAGACCTGGGAATGCCTCGTCGGCGGGAAGGGCTTGCGGCCGGGCGTGCAGGTGACCGTGCAACAGCACCATGACGGCCCCGAGATCACGGCCACGGTCATCAGCGAGACGGAGACGGGCAGCCGCATCGTCGCGTTCGACCCGCCCGCCAGCGAGTGGCTGTGGGATGTGGGCGAGACGCCGCTGCCGCCGTACATCCACACCCCGCTGGCCGACCCGGAACGCTACCAGACCGTGTACAGCCGCATCGAAGGCTCAGTCGCCTCCTCCACCGCGGGGCTGCACTTCACGCCGGAGCTGCTGGTGGCGCTGCGCGAGCGGGGCGTCAACCTCGCGTTCGTCACACTGCACATCGGGCTGGACACCTTCCGCCCGGTGCAGGCGGAGGACATCGAGGAACACCATATCCACCGGGAGTGGGCCTCACTGAGCGCGGAGGCCGCGCGCGCGGTGAACGCGTCGCGGCTCGCCGGCGGGCGGGTGATTGCCATCGGCACGACCGTCGTGCGCACGCTGGAGAGCGCGTCCAAGATTGCGCTCGGCTTCCGGCCCTGCGACGATATCCCGGAGGGCGCCGTCTGCGGCTGGCAGACCGTCGCCGCATTCACCGGCGAGACCGACCTGTACATCACCCCCGGCCACCGCTTCCGCGCGGTGGATGCGATGCTCACCAACTTCCACCTGCCGCGCTCGACCCTGCTGATGCTGGTCAGCGCGTTCGCAGGGAAGGAACTGATCGACCGGGCCTATGCCGAGGCCATCCGCGAGCGTTACCGCTTTTACAGCTTCGGCGACGCGACGTTGATAATCTGAACCGCGAAGAACGAAACGAGTAAGAAGTGACGAGTAATCAAGGTTACTCATTACTTCTTACTCATTACTCGTCACTCATCACAAAGGACACCCCATGCCAGCCCAGAAACTCACCATCATCGGCGCGGGCAGCGCCATGTTCACCCAGGGACTCGTCGCCGACATGATCCTCTCCCGCCGGCCGTGGCAGCTCGGCCTGGTGGACATCGACCCCGACGCGCTGGCCGTGGCCGAGGGGCTGAGCCGCAAGATGGTCGCCGCGCGCGAGGCCGACATCACCATCACCGCCTCGACCGACCGCCGCGACGTGCTGCCGGGCAGCGACGTGGTGGTCACGACGATCGGCGTCGGCGGCCGCCGCGGGTGGGAGAGCGACGTGTTCATCCCCCGGCAGTTCGGCGTGTACCAGCCCGTCGGCGACACCATCATGGCCGGCGGCATCTCGCGCGGCCTGCGGCTCGTGCCCGCCATGCTGGGCATCGCGGCGGACGTGGCGCGTCTCTGCCCCCATGCGCACTTCATCAACTACGCCAACCCCATGTCGGTCATCTGCCGGGCCGTGCGCAAGGCGACGGGAGTGCCGGTCGTCGGGCTGTGCATCGGCGTCTACCATGTCGGCGCGGAGCTGGCCGACTTCATCGGCGCACCGCGCGACGAGGTCACGTGCCTGGCCGCGGGCGTCAACCATTTCACATGGGTCTACGACCTGCGCTGGAACGGGGAGGACGCATGGCCGCTCGTCCGGGCACGGCTGGCGGACGCGAGCCACCCGGTCACGCAGGCTGCACGGGAACACAATCCCTTCTCGTGGTCGCTGTTCGAGGCCTATGGCGCTTACCCGGCAGTGAACGACCGGCACGTCACCGAGTTCTTCCCGGAGCGTTTCCCCGGCGGCGCGTACTACGGCAAGACGCTCGGCGTGGACGCCTTCTCATTCGAGGGCACCATTGCCTGGGGCGACAAAATCTACGAGTCGATGCGGGTGCAGGCGCTCGGCGATGCGCCGCTCGACGGCCGCGTGTTCGACCGCGACGCGGGCGAGCACAGCCAGCTCCTCGAGATCCTCGACGGCATGGCGGGCGACATGCGGCCCTTCTTCACCGCCAACCTGCCTAACCGGGGGATCGTGTCCAGCCTGCCGGCGGACGCCATCCTGGAGGTCACGGCGACCGCGACCGGCCGAGGCATCCGCGCGCTGAACGTGCCCGACTTCCCCGATGCGCTGGCCGTCCCGCTGGTACGCAAGATCGCGGGGCAGGAGCTCACGGTGGAGGCGGCGCTGCGCGGGGACCGCAGGCTGTTCGTGGAAGCGCTGCTGATGGACGGCTGCGTGAGCGATGCGGCAACCGCGGGTAAGCTGGCCGACGCGCTGCTGCAGGCGCACCGCAAGGACCTGCCGCAGTTTGCGTAACAGCCACAGAGGTCACAGAGGAAGCAGAGACGATGTCGCCACGGATTGCACGAATGAGACGGATGGTCTGATGATAAAATAGAACACTGATCGAACTGATCGAGATGATTTTCTCTGATATCATCTTGACAATCAGTCAGATCAGTTCAATCAGCGTTCATCTGCGTTCTATTTTATCCCGCCATTATTCACACAGCGCGATGAGGTCGTCGACGTGCGCGGTGGCGAGGCACTCCACCGTGTCGGCGGCGCCATAGTAGATCTTGACCTCGCCGTCGTCTTCGAGGATCATGCCGCCGGGGAAGATGGTGTTGTTGCGGAAACCGCCCGCGACCTCGTAGGGCGCCTCGGGCGCGAGCAGCGGCTGGCGGCACAGGCCCACGACGCGGCGGGGGTCGTCCAGGTCGAGCAACATGATGCCCGCGGTGTAGCGCTTCGTCCAGTGGTCCTCCCAGCCGTTCTTGCCCCGCGTGGGATCGATGTCGACTGCGTGGAACGTGGTCAGCCAGCCGGCGCGCGTCCTGACCGGCGGCGCGCCCGGCCCGATTTTGGCATTGGCGAACGGCACATCCTCCACTGCAAGCACCAGGCTCGACCCGCCCCAGTAGCGCAGGTCGGGCGAGTCGGACAGCCACACGTCGAACCGCTCCTGCCAGCCCCGGCTGTAGACCGGGAAGGGCCGCTCCAGTCGGACGTACTGCCCGCCGATGCGCTCCGGGAAGAGGACCATGTTGCGGTTGTCGGGCACGCTGAGGCTGAGGATGTCGTAGTGCACGAAGTCGTCTGTCACGGCGATCCCGCCGCGCACCCCGTGGCGGGTGTCCACCGCGAAGCAGAGATAGCAGCGCCCGTCCAGCACGGTCAGCCGGGGGTCATACGCGCGCAGGATCTCGGCGTCGTGCAGCTCGAAGCAGGGCTGCGGGCTGACCTGCCAGGTGATGCCGTCGGCGCTCGTCGCCAGGCCCATGTTCGTGCCATCGAGCCGCCCTTCATCAGCGGAGCCGTAGTCGTTGCGGAAGACCATGACGTACTGCCCCTGGTACTTCGTCACGCCCGCGTTGAACACGAGCGTCGCGTGATAGGGCACATCCGCGGCGGTCAGGACCGGGTTGGCGGGCGAGCGGTGAATAACCGGGGAGGAAGTGAGCACATCTGTCATAGCTGGGCCTCCGGGTGGTAGAATGGCAGACAGACTGTCTGTTCGGTTCAACGCAGGAGCAACTATATGCCAGCACAGCACGAACGGCCTAATGTCGTCTTCATCCTGGTGGATGATATGGGCTACGGCGATTTCAGCGCGTTCAACGGCGGCCTGTCGCGCACGCCCGCGCTCGATCACCTGATGACGGAGAGCGTCTGCCTGACGCAGCACTATGCCGGGTCCGCGGTGTGCAACCCTTCGCGCGCCGCGCTGCTGACAGGCCGCTATCCCCACCGCACCGGCTCGCTGGACACCCTCGAGTGGTGGGGTCTCGAGCGTCTTGCCCTGCGGGAGATCACCCTGGCGGACCTGTTCCAGGCCGCGGGCTACGCGACCGGGCTGGTCGGCAAGTGGCACCTGGGCGCATTCGACCCCCGGTATCACCCGAACGCGCGCGGCTTCGACGAGGCCGTGTGTTTCCGGGGCGGGATGCACGACTACTACAACTGGCGGCTGGAGTACAACGACCGGGTCGTGCGCGCGGACGGCCGCTACCTGACCGATGTCTGGACAGACGAGGCCGTCGCGTTCATCGACCGCCACCACCGCGAGCCGTTCTTCCTCCACGTCACGTTCAACGCGCCGCATACGCCGCTCGAGGCTCCGCTGGAAGACGTACGCCTCTTCACCAACACCGGGCAGTTCAACCTCGGCGTGAGTATGGTCTATGCGATGATCCACCGCATGGACAGCGGCGTCGCACGCATTCTCGGCGCGCTGGAGCGGCACGGGCTGGCCGAGAACACGGTGCTCGTCTTCACCAGCGACAACGGGCCGCAGTTCGGCGGGCCGGGCGAGCACAACACCACGCGCTTCAACTGCCAGTTCCACGGCGCGAAGGGCACGGTGTACGAGGGTGGGATTCGCGTGCCGGCGCTCGTGCGCTGGCCCGCCGGCAACCTGGCGGGCGGCCGCTACGACGGCATGGCCCACATGACCGACTGGTTCCCGACCCTGGCGGCGGCTGCGGGATTGTCGCTGCCTACGGACCGCAAGCTGGACGGCGCCAACCTGCTGCCGGCGCTGGCTGGCGAGCCGGCGGAGGGCGTCACCCGGCGCTTCTGGCAGTGGAATCGCTACACGCCGCTGGTCGAATGCAACGCGGCGATGCGCGAGGGCGACTGGAAGCTCGTCCGCCCGGCCATCCGGGAGGCGATGGCGGTGCCGGATGTGTATTGGCTGTGGGTGTCGATGTACGGGCCGGAGCACTTCATCGAACACGGCATCCTGACCGGCCCGTATCCCCCGCGCGACGTGCCGCCGCCCCCGCCGCCTGAGCTGTACAACCTCACAGATGACCCGCTGGAGCTGCACGACCTGGCGGGCGAGCAGCCGGACCGCGTGGCGGCCATGCTGCGCGGGCTGGAGACATGGTTCGAGGAGGTCGAGGCGGAGCGGGCGACGATTGCGGACTGAGCGCGAGACCTTCGAGGCTGTGCGAACCTGTGCCAGCCTTCGGCTGGCCCGTTCGCCTGAACACCTCGAAGGTCTTATGCCCTGCGCGGCCCGCTCAGCAGCCAGCGCACGCGGTCATAGGACACGGCATAGTGGATGAGCACGACGATGGCGAAGATCCAGCCGTAGACCGGCCTGACCGTGAACAGGCACCAGGCCGCGAAGTCGAAGAACACCAGTTCCAGCAGCAGTCGGACAAAGCCTGAGACGGGAACGGGCGCGTTGCCTGCGCTGCTCGTGTCGCCGGACACGCGGAACGTGCCCCATAAGACGACTGCTACCAGGGGCACGCCGAGCGCCAGCGCAAAGCGCAGCACGCCCTCCCCCTGCCGCCAACCCCACACGCCCATCGCAATCAAGCCGGCCATTTCGAGGATGAAGCGTACGCCCAGGTTAATCGGATGTTGGCTCATGGATACCTCGCGTTGCTAGATTGACTCGTGGGCCTCGCCTGGTTCGCTTGACCTCCTACATCGCGAACCGAGCTACGCCGCAGGAACACTTCTATGATACGCCCGGTCGGCACCTTTCGTCCAAACCATGATGAAACGGATGCATTCACATTTGTGCGTATTAGGCTGGCAAATCATCACTCGGTATGCTATTATTCGTGTATGCGAAAGTATGTCTCGCACAGGGCGCGCAAGAAATCTCAGATCGAGAGCTTTCAGAGATGCAGGGCCTAAACAGAATCGCCAAAGTCGTCCGCCGTTTCAAGGCAAAGGAGCAGCCCACGGACTTCGCCTACTGGCAGGGAATGTCCTATCAAGCTCGGCTGACCGCGCTGGAGGAGATTCGACGCGAGTACCACCTGTGGAAGTACGGTGGTGAACCAAGACTCGAAAAGGCCTGCCGTATCATTGATGCAAGATCGGGTCGAGTCCGAGTTCTTAGCGCAACTTGAGAAGCATCCCCTCATATGGTGGTCTCGTCCCCCCTCACCCTCCTTGCCAACCCGGGCCACGGCAACGGGCCGACGGTCGGCCTGCTGCTGGCCGCGGAGGCGTGCGCGCGGGTGAGCGGCGCGGCCGTCAACATGGTCTTCCCGGACCTCGCCGCGCTGGACCGCGGGCGGCAGCGCACGATCATCCGCAACCGTCGCGACGGGCGCCTGCCCCTGCGCATCTTCTTCGACCGCACGCTCGGCGGCCTGCTGGCGCAGGTCATGCTCCAAGACAACGACTTCGCGGCCAACGTGGTCGCGCTGGCGGAGCGGCAGCCGGCGGTGCAGGCCGCGGCCCTCGCATATCTGGCGGGCGGGCAGCGCGGCCTGACTGAGCTGCAAGCCGATGGCACGGAGGTCAAGAGCACGGTCGAGTTTGCGCCGGATGACATAACGTTCGAGTTGAGCCACGGGTCACGGCTGCGCTTCCTCGATACGCCGCGCGCATATGCGTTCTTTCCGTGCCTGTTATCCGACCTGCTGAGAGATACAGTCTCCGAAGGGAGACTTCGCAGGGTTGCGCAGCAACACGGTGGCCGCGATTTCAATCGCCCGGCCACCGCGGCCCTCCG
>DAOUGK010000060.1:0-15679 GCA_034429055.1 Anaerolineae bacterium
CTCAGCCAGAAGGTTGTGGCGCTGAGCATGATGAAGCCGGCCATCACGCCGATGAATAGCACCATGAGCGGCAGAATGATCAGGCTGCCGAGCTGCTCGGCGGCGCGCGGGTCCGAGGTCCGGCTGCTGACGATGATGCCCACGTTCACGGCCATCACGGTCAGGAGCGGCGACAGCACGAACATCGCGATCAGCCACATGGGATTCACGAACACGCTGAACACCCGGTCGCTGACGGCAAAGAGCCGGGCAAAGACCAGAAACACTGCATAGCTGAACCATGTCATCACGATGCCCGGCAGCGCGGCGGCCAGTCCCTTGCCGAGCAGCAGTTGGGCGGTCGAGACGGGCGTCGCAAGCAGCGGCTCCAGCGAGCGTGTGATCTTCTCGCCCACGATGCTGTACGCGGCAATGGTGACGGGCACCATCAGCGGCATCATCAGGAACAGGATCATGAAGTTGCTCGCCATCGCGGCCTGGAGCGCCTCACGGCCGTCCATGCCCGTGAAGAGCGTGTTCTGCAACATGCGGCTCAACTCTTCGAGGTCGCGCGAATCCACGGGCGCGCGGCTCATGATGAACAGCATGACGACGGGTATCAACACCATCAACAGCGGCACGCCGATGACCACAGAGAACACCAGCTTGTTGCGCCGGATATCGGCCCACTCCTTCAGGATAATCGTGCGTACCGCCTTCATGCTGCACCTCCCGCACCGCTCGCACCGTTATGGATCAGGCTCAGGTAGACATCCTCCAGCGAGTGCTTGACCTCGTTGACAAACTGCACCTCGGCGCCCTGCGCCACCAGGGTGCGCACGATGGCCGGGTTCTGCGCTGGCGGGTCCGCCAGGCTGATGACGAGACGATCAGCACGCTCCTGGTCATCCGCAGACGCGGGCAGCGACTCCACGTGCTGCACATTGGGCAGCCCGGCCACCACGCTCGCCCACCTTTGGAGTGCGCCGGAATCTGCGTGCGGGGCGAGATGAACCACTGTCTGCCGGCCGAATAACTGCCGCCGCAGCGCGTCCGGCGTATCCACGGCAATGAGACGCTGCTTGAACACGCCAATGCGATCACACAACCGCTCGGCCTCATCCAGGTTGTGCGTGCAGAGGAAGATGGTGCGGCCCTGCCCGCGCAGGGTCTCGATGAAGTCACGCACCGTCTTGGCCGCCTCCGGGTCGAGCGCAGCCGTCGGTTCATCGAGGAACACGACCGGGGGCTCGTGCAGCAGGGCGCGCGCAATCGCGAGCTTCTGCTTCATGCCCTTCGAGAATGTGCCCGCTTCGGTATCGCGGCGATCCCACAGGTCCAGCAGCCGCAGATACTTCTCGACCTGACCGCGCACATCCTTGACGCCGTACAACTCCGCAAAGACGCTGAGGTTGTATTGTGCGCTCAACCGCTCATACAGGCCGGGCGACTCGGTGAGGATGCCGACCTGCTGCCGGATCTGCCGGTCGGCCTGGCCCACTGCCTGCCCGTTGACCCAGGCGCGGCCCGCGCTGGGACCGATCAGGCAGGTGAGCAGGCGGACGGTGGTCGTCTTGCCCGCGCCGTTAGGGCCCAGGAAGCCGAACACCTCTCCTTCGGCCACCTGGAGGTCAAGACCGTCTACCGCCTTGATCGTACGGCCATCTGACTGGAAATGCTTGCTCAATGCTTCGGTGCGAATCATGGTTGCCCCTTTAATAACCCCTCCAGCGCGGCCAGATCGGTTCGCGCTGTCAGGTCGTGACTCAACGGCGTGACCGACACGAGACGGTCACGTGCAAAGACCGAGATGTCGGAGTCCGGCTCTAACGTGTCCCAGTGGACGAAAACACGATAGTTCAACTGGCGCAGCGGCCCCACCCCGAAACGCTGTTCCGGCGCCAGCGATTCGTAGTAGGGCTGCTTCGACTGGCGCGTGATGCGCCACGGCGTCTCCGCGGTGGCTTCACCCGGGACATCTACTTTAAGTACGTCCACGTCAAACGGAAGTTGCGCACTGAGCATGGCGCGCGCGAACAAACGGGTGAAGTACGCCGGGGCTGTCCAATCCAACGCGTGCGCGTAGCCGAAGTGGTAGGCGGCGTCCGTCTCGAACGAAACGGCCAGCCCCGGGACGCCCAGTTCCGCGGCCATCAGCGCCGCGCCGACCGTGCCGGAGGAGGTCACGGTGGTGCCGAGGTTCTCGCCGTGATTGATGCCGGAGACGACCAGGGCGGGCCGCCGTTGAACGATTGCCAGAACTCCGAACAGCACGGCCTGTGCGGGCGACGCGGTGATGGTATAGACCTGCACATCCTGACAGGTGAGCGTGAGGCGGCTTGCCTGCAACTGCGCGTCGCCGCTCAGCGCAGGCATCGCCCGGCCCATACCCGTCTGCTGTTCGGCGGGCGCGACGACGAGCAGCTCGCCCAAATCGCAGAGCGCCTCCGCCGCGGCGTGCAGGCCGGGCGACTGGATGCCGTCGTCATTGGTGAGCAGGATCAACGGGCGTTCGCCGGGCAACTCAACAGGGCGCATGGTTAAGCTCCGACATATATTTCCTCATCACAAAACATAATATGCAATACTGGCTGACTGCGGTCAGGTTTGTCGCAGGGGCGGACACGCAGGTCCGCCCCTACTAGACGCGCGACGGGCGGACACATAGGTCCGCCCCTACCAGACGCGCGACGGGCGGGCGCGATGCTAAACGAGACGCGCAACCAGAATTTGCATATATTTTCTCATATCAATAATAATATAAGCAATACTGGTTGACCGCGGTCAGGTTCTTGGTAGGGGCGGATCTGCGTGTCCGCCCTATGAATCCCGCGGCGGGCGAACCTGCTGTTCCGTCTCCGCGAATGCCTGGGTGGGTGTCACGTTCGCGGCGGGGCTTCGGCGCGCCGGCGCAGCGCGCTCACGGCGGCCAGGAGGACGAGCAGCGCGACCGCGCCTATCGTCACCCACCTGGCTGCGGCACGCAGCGGCGTATCTTCGAAGCGCAGCAGGATATAGCCCTGGCCCTGCGGCACGGGCACGACGACGCGGGCCAGCGGTCCATCCTCGCGCTCCACCGGAATCTGCTCGACCTGCCGGCCGTCCTTGCCATCCAGCAGCCATGCGGTCCAGCCGGGATACCAGAACCGGTTGAAGGTAATGGAGCGGTCCGTTTCGTTCGTGTAGAAGAAGACCTGCTCGTGCGCAGTGCCCATGTCCTCCGAGTTGACGGCCAGCGACTCGTTCTGCGGCACCTGGCTGTAGTCCACGCGTGTGGTGACCTCCGCGCCCTGCACCCACAGGTCGGCCATGTCGGACCACATGGGCCGGCGCGCCGGGTCCACCCAGGCTGTGACGCCGGTCATCTCGTCGCTCGTGCGCTGGAACCGCATCAGCGCGGCCATCGACACCGGGCCCTGCTCGCGGGTCGGCTCGCGCACCTCGACCTTCAGATACGGCGCGCTGCTCGCCATCAGGAGGACGGCGAGCACGAGCGCGGGCGCGAACCCCGCGTCCGGCCCCGTACGCGTCAAGGTTGGGCCGCCAGAGCGGGACTCGCCCTTCGACTGCGCGCCGCTACGCCCAGGCTCCCCCTGGCCGTGCGGCGCTTCGCTCAGGGTGCCTGTGCTTCCAGCGCGAGACACGCGGTCGGCCACCAACACGCCCGGCAGGATGCTCAGAGGGAGGATCGCGAGCATGAGATAGCGCCAGGGGAACTGCGCATAGGGCACAATCGGCACATACCGCCACGCAAGAAGCGAAATATCGAGGGTCAGAAAGACGCTCGCCACCGCCCAGAGCGCCCAAAACACGACCTCATGGAGCCTGTGAGGCCCGCCAGAAACGCTGCTATCACGAACCTCGCCTGTTTCCTCCCTCGATGTTGACCGAGCAGAGGATAGTCGCCGTATTCTGACCCACCGGACAACTGTCCAGCCCACCGCGATGACCGATAGCACCGTCGCGGCCAGCCCCAATTGAAAGCTCAGCCCGCCCTGCGCGGCCTCGACCGGTCCCGGCTGGCTGATGCCGAAGCCCCAGGACGGATCAAACAACTGGTGGAAGTAGACAAAGTGCTGCGTGGGGTCGTAATACTCCCCGAACCACTGCGTCCGGTTGATGTAAGCCTGCTCGACAATGGCGGGGACGAAGAACGCGGCGCTCAGCCCCAGGCCGAGCAGCCCCGCCAGCACAGGCGGCACCGCGCCCCTGACCAGCGCGACGAATCGCCCGCGCAGCGTCGGTCCTGCTCCCCGAGCACGATCAAGCAGCAGGAACAGGATGTAGACGGCCAGCGGCGGCGTAAACACCAGTGCGACAAGATTGCTCGTCCACATAATGGCGGCAAAGGCCAGCGCCGCGCCGCACACCGATGCAAAGCGCGGGCGGAGGACCGCGGCCCGGAAGCCCCAGAGCGCCAGCGGGAGGAAGGCCAGCGCCACTGCCTCGGCCATCGCCGCGCGGACGTAGACATCCACCAGATGGTAGGGGATCACCATGTACGCGACACCCGCGACCAGCCCGGCCCGTTTGCCCAGCCACGAACGCACGAACCCGTACATCGCCAGCCCGGACCCCACGATCGAAAGCGCCAGCACTGCCTTGACGCTGGCCTCGTAGCCCAGGCCCAGAAACTGGTGGATCACGACGCCAATGAAGGTTGCCAGCGGGCCGTAAACAATGAAGAAGGGATAGCCGTAGCCGAAGGTCCAATCGGGCGACCAGCGCGGGAACCAGATGCCCTCTGCGGCAGATTTCGCATATTGAAAGATGAAATAGACGTCGTGCCGCGCATCGTGCGCGCCCCAGAAGTAACCGGGCTGGAGCAGCGGCGAGATGGCGATAACGCCAAAGACGAGCAGCAGCGCAACGTAAATACTCTCGCGCCGCAACAGATTGGCTTTCATGACATTTGGCCGTTCAAGGGGATTCCTGACAGATGCGTTAGTGCGACCACGGAATACGCGGACCGCGCGGAAGCATCGTTTTCATCCAGACGCATCCACTATAGACGAGGTTATTGACTAAGTCAAAGGCTCGACGTAGTATCAACTCGTCGACCGCTTTGAGGGTGACGTTTCTGGAATCTGATAGAAAAGCTCACGCAAAGGCGCAAAAAACAGCTATCTGCTTGGCGCTCTTTGCGTCTTTGCGTGAGAAAGTCTAATCTTTCCAGGCGTGGAGGACGTGATGAGGCAACCGATCGCTGTGCTGTGGACCGATGACGCGCTGCTGGCCGTCAATAAGCCCGCGGGCTTGCCGACCCTGCCCGATGGCTGGCAGCCGGACGCACCCTACCTCGTCGGCCTGCTGCAGGCGGAGCACGGCCGGCTGTGGGTGGTGCATCGGCTGGACCGGGGAACGAGCGGCGTCATCGTGCTTGCCCGCAGCGCGAATGCCCACCGCAACCTGGATCGCCAGTTCGCGACGCATGGCATCAGCAAGGTCTATCACGCGCTGGCGGTAGGCGTGCCCGCCTGGGATGAGCAGACGATTCGCTTGCCCCTCGTCGCGAATGGCGACCGCAAGCACCGGACCATCGTGGACCCGCGACGGGGCAAGCCTGCCGTCACGCACTGCCGGACGCTGGAACGCTTTGCCGGGTGCGCGCTGGTGGAGGCGCGGCCTGAGACCGGCCGCACGCACCAGATCCGCGCGCATCTGGCCGCACTCGGCCATCCGCTGCTGGCCGACCCGCTCTACACCCGTGCGACCATCGTCCTGCCCGCCTTCGACCCCCCGCTGATCGAGCGACCCGCGCTCCATGCGGCCAGCCTGACCGTCACCCACCCGGTCAGCGGCCAGGCGTTGACCCTGACCGCCCCGTACCCGGCGGACTTCAGCGAGGCGCTGCGCCGCCTGCGCGCAGGATGAATCGCGCCGGCTCAATGCGTCAGCAGCGGCAGCCAGACCCGTTGCACGGTGCGTGTGCCGGTGGCAGTCGCGGTTGGCGTGACCGTCAGAGTAGATGTCGCAGATGCGGTCATCGTGGGCGTCGCAGTCATGAGCCGGTGCGGCCAGTTGAAGCTGACCGACTGGCCGGGCGTGAGCGCCAGCGCAAGCTGCCCTAATACGCGGGCATAACCGGCCGGCGGCTCCGTCTCGACCACGGCATAGCTGGCTGGAGGCAAGTCAGCGAACGTGACCCGGCCGTCCGGCCCTGTCGAGCCCGCCCGGATCACCTCACCGGCCTGTTGCAGCTCGAAGTGCGCACCGGGCAGCAGCCGCTCACCATCCTCGCGCGTGCCGTTGCCGTTGGCATCTTCGTACGCTGTCACCTCGATGCGCCCGACCGCCAGGGTCGCGGTGGCAGTAGGCGACGGCGTGACGGTTTCAGTGGGCGTCGCCGTGGCGGTGGCGGTTTCCGTTGCGGTCGGCGTGGGCGTTTCGGTCACAGGGGCCGTGGCGGTGGGCGTCTGCGTGGCCGTGATCGGCACCAGCGCGCCGTCGCGACGCCAGATATTGCCGGCCCAGTCTGCGATGAACGTGGCATCTGCGAAGGCCGCCAGGCCGTGCAGCTCGTTCGTGGCCGGTGCAGCCACGGGCGACCAGTTCACGCCATCGGTGGTGATGTAGACTACGGCCTGCGTTGCCAGGCTGTGATCCAACAGATCCGGCTCGGTCCCGCCGACAGCAACCGCGCTGGTACGGCTGAGCGCCTGCACGCGACGCAACTGCGTCTTGGGCGAGATGTTGCCGTTCTGCGCCTGCCAGCCGAGCGCACCGTTGATGGTGCGGAAAAGCGATCCGCAACTGCCCACTGCCCAGCCGTATTTGTCATCGAGGAACGACAGCCCGTAATAGCGCCGCTGCACGCCCGCCTCGGCGGGATCAGGGTCCGGAAATTCCGTGGTCAGACAGTGATCGTGGTTCTCCGGCGGACCGACGTACGCGGGCATCTCCCATTTGACCCCTGCGTTCGTCGACTTGAGAATCAGCCGGTTGATCTGCCCGGCGTAGCAGACATTGGCGGTGGGACAGGTAACAGACCAGGCAGCGATCCACCAGTTCAGAGGCGGCCAATAGTTATAGAAGTTGTTGCCGTCCGTCGAGCGCAGGATGGTGTTATCCGTTGCGCCGAAGAGCACGGTGGAACCATCTGTCGTAATCGCTGCGGAGCGGATCCAGGCGACGAAGGGCGTCGGCGTCGGCTGCGGATTGGGCGGCGTGTCGCCCATGCCCACCCAGGTGTAGGTGTTGACCTGCACCCAATTGTCGCCGCCATCCGTTGTGCGGTCCACCCGCCCCTGCTTACCGCCCGCCCAGCAATTCCGCTCATCCGCACAGGCCATGCCGATCTTCCAGCCGCCGCTCGACAGGACGAGCGTCCAGGTTTTGCCGCCGTCCTGGGTCCGATAGATGCGGCCGGGACCGGCCGAGCCGGTCCAATCGTCACCGCCATACGCGAACCCCACCTGGCGATTGACGAAGGTCATGCCGTAGAAGTGGAACGGCGCGCCGGTAGGATAAGCGGGCGCCGCAAATACCTGCTCCCAGCCATTGGAACTGTACTCAGCAGCGGCCGGCGCGGCGCGGTCGGGCGCTGTCACGGCGCTGTCCGCCTGCACGAAGACGGGAATCAAGGTCGCGAGCAACAGCACAAAGGCCAGGCCGGTTGACAGCAAGGCGCGCCGGCTGCGCCACAGATTTGACAGCGACATCGAATCCTCCGAGGGGGAAAGCTGCGCCGGTCGACCGGCGCGCGCGCTGCGCCTACGCGCATGGTGCGCCATCATGCAGCATAGCAGTGGATGATGAAAGGGATGTGAAGTGCCGGGGGCGCAGCATGACGGGCTGTTAATACAGCCCGTCACCGTTACCACCCGCAGTCAGTTCAGACCAGCTCGCGCAGACACGCGAGGCAGTAATCCACCTCTTCGCGCGTGTTGTAGTGGGCCAGGCCCGCGCGGACCACGCCGCCGCTCTCCTCCAGCCCCAGGCGCTCGGTGACGGCCACCGCGTAGAAGTTGCCCGACCAGACGTAGACCCCGCGCCGCGCCAGGTGCTCGGCCACCTCATCCGGGTGACGCCCGGCCAGCCGGAACGCGGCGGTCGGCGTGCGCCGGCCGAACGCGCCGAAATCGCGTATCCCGTAGAAACTGAGCCCGGGGATCGCCAGCAGCCCGGCCACGAAATGCTCGAACAGCTCGCGTTCGTATGCCTGGACGGCCGTCATGGCCTGCTTGAGCGCCCGCCGGCGGCCCATGTAACGGGCAAAGTCGCCGCTGACGTGCGCGGCACAGGCCTCGCCCAATTCGGCCAGATATTCGACTGCGGCCAGCACGCCCGCCTGCGCCTCATGGGCCTGCGTGCCCGTCTCAAATTTATCGGGCGGCCGGTTGCCCGCGGGGCGCACCTTGTACGCGCGCAACTGCTCCAGCAGCGCGTGGCGGCCCCAGACCACGCCGCTGTGCGGGCCGAAGAACTTGTACGGCGAGCAGACGAGATAGTCGCAGCCGAGCGCCTGCACGTCGACCGGGCCGTGCGGCACATAGTGGACCGCGTCCACCCACAGCCGCGCGCCCACCGAGTGGGCCATCTCCGCGATGCGCGCAATCGGGTTGATGGTGCCGACCGCGTTCGACGCATAGCCGACAGCCACGACCTTCGTCCGCGGGCTGAGCAGCGCGGCCAGGTCATCCAGCCGCAGCGTGCAGTCCGCCGGGTCGAAGTCGGCCTCCCGGACGACGATGCCCTGCTCGGCCAGCGCCAGCCAGGGTGCGCGGTTGGCATCGTGGTCGAGCTGCGTGACGATGATCTCGTCGCCGGGCGCAAGGTCGCGGGCGATGGCACGGCTGAACGCGAAGGTCAGCGTGGTCATGTTTGCACCGAACGTGATTTCGTGCGGGTCTGCCGCGTTGAGCAAGTCGGCCATGGCTGCGTGCGCAGCCGCCAGGAGCGCGTCGCTCTCGCGCGTCGTGCGGAATGCGCCGCCGTGGTTCGCGTTCATGTGCACGAGATAGCTGCTCATCGCGTCGATGACGCGCTGCGGCACCTGCGTCCCGCCGGGGCCGTCGAAGTAGACGGCGGGCCGGCCGCCGTCCATCAGCGCCAGCGCGGGAAACTGGCTGCGAACAAAAGAGAGGTCGAGGGAAGTCATGGCTTGCTCCGAGTTGTGAGATGATGCGGGCATGATACTGCCAGTGCGTGGACACTGACAAACGAGGAGACCGCTATTTGTGCTATAATGTTCCCGATTACTTCAGACAGCTAACGCAACGAGGATTCTTCCCCTTATGGCAACACAGGTACGCCTGTTCATCAGCGCAGGCCCGCACGAGGACCCGGCGCGGGAACTGCTGGGCCGCGCGCTGGCCGAGCTGCCGGTCAACGTGGGCTGGGTCATCAAGCGCACGCCCGATGTGGATTCCGTCGCGGAGTGCCACCTCTTTGTCGTCGTCATGGGGCCGGATATCAGCGCGCCGGTCGGCCTGGAAGTCTGGTGGGCGCGGCGCACCGAGAAGCCCATCTTCGGCTATGCCGGCGCAGCCAACCGCACGCCCGCGGGCCAGGTGTTCCTGCAAGAGAACGTGGTGCTCGACTGGACGCGGTTTGCCGACCTGGCCGCGCTGCGCCGGGCCTTCCTGATGGACATCAGCCGCTTCCTGCTGGCCCACGGCGAGCGTTACGGGCTGACCGTGGTCGAGGGCGAGACGTTGCGCGGGTATCTGAACATGCTGGAAAAAAGCGGCGCGGAGAGCCGGCCGCGGCCCGGCCCGGAGAAGCCCCTGGCAAAGGCCACCGGCGCGGGCGGCGGCGGCGTCATCCTCGCACCCGGCAAGGACGATGTGCGCGGCGCCCGCCTGATCGGAGACGACGACCCATGACCCAACCCATCGACCCGCGCATCGGGCTGGACGAGGCCGCGCGCGGCCAGGCGCTGCTGCGAGCAGGGAAGGACCGCGCCGCGCTGGACGCCTTCGAGCGCGCTGCGTGGCTCGCGCCGGATGAGCCGCGCATCCTGTGGGCGCTCGCCAACACGCTCTGGCGCGTAGGCCGCAAGGAGGATGCCGTGCCCGTCTACGAGCGCGTCATCGAGCTGCTGCCGCTGGAGCCGGCCCCCCGCTGCAATCTGGCCGAACTGCTGGCTGTGCTGGGTCGGGTCAACGAGGCCCGCGTGCAGATCGCCGCGGCGTTCGGCGTCGCGCCGGAGGACCCGCACATCCACCTGGCCGAGGCCGTCGTGCGGCTGGCGCAGCGCCGGCCCGCCGCGGCTGAGGAAGCCGCACGCGCGGCCATCGCCAGCGGCCTGCTGCCCAAGTTCGCTTATCTCGACCTCGCGGATGCGCTGCTGGCGCAGGGGAAATCGGCCGCTGCGCTGGAGGCCTACCGCACCGCGGCCCGTCACTGCGCGCCGGAGGACCTTCTGACCATGCGACAAGACCTGGCCTGGCTGGCGACGGTCTACGGGGACCTGCCCCAGCCGGCCTATCGGCAGGCCCTGGCGCTGTTTACTCCGCCGGCCGCTCACGGCACGACAGCCTGATCTTACAATGCGCAACACTCACTCGCCGTCCGTTGCCCACCGACTTTCGTCCGTTATCTTGCGGCCTTCGTCCACCGTCTGGCTCGTGCTGCTCCTGACGCTGCCGGCAGTGCTGCCGCTGCTGGCGCCGGGCTATTTCTACAAGGCGCACGACGCGCGGCACAGCGTGTTCTATCTCATCGAGTTCGACCAGGCCTTCCGCGCGGGCGCGTGGTGGCCCGTCTGGGGGCCCGATCATGCGGTCGGGTTCGGATATCCGCTCTGGCTCATCTATGCACCGCTGGCCTACTTCGTCGGTGAGGCGTTTCACCTACTGGGACTGGGCTTCACCGCGGCCATCAAGGCGACCTGGGCGGTCGGCTTCTTCCTGGGTGCGTTGGGCATGTACCGGCTGGCTCGGCGCTGGTGGGGCGAGTCCGCGGGCCTGATTGCCAGCCTCGCGTTCACCTATGCGCCCTATCACCTCGTGCAGATTTACGTGCGCGCCGCGCTGGCCGAGTTCATGGCTCTGGCCGTCGTGCCGTGGACGCTGCTCGCGCTCGTGAACGCCTGGGACCGGCCCGGCCCGCGGCGCGCCGCACTCGCGGCGCTGGGTGTGGCTGCGCTGCTGCTCAGCCACACGGTGTCGGTGCTGTCGTTCGTGCCGCTGCTGGCCGGGTTCACGCTGGTCCTGTTCATCCGCAGCCTATCGGCCAGCCTGCTGGCCCTGCGCGGTCAGCCGGGACGGGCCATCCTCGCCGCACTGCGGCGGCCGTTGGGCTGGACGCTGACGGGCGTGATCCTCGGGGGGCTGTTGGCGAGCGTCTTCCTGCTCCCCCTGGCGTTGGAGCGCCATTACATCAACGAAGCGCAGTGGGTCGGCGCGTACTACAGCTACGAGCAGCACTTCGTCTATCCCCTGCAGTTCCTCGATCCCGGCTGGGGCTTCGGCTATTCCGTGCCGGGGCCGGGCGATGGCATGAGCTTTCAACTGGGACTGGTGGTGATCGTGGCTGCGGCCGTCGGCGTGGCAGCCGCGCTGGACGCGCGGCCCGGCCAGCTCGCGCGCCGCGGGGAAGCGGTGTTCCTGGTGCTCGCGACCGCCATTGCGCTGTTCGTGATGACGCCGGCCGCGGCCTTCATCTGGGACAACCTCTCTATCATCAAGATGGTGCAGTTTCCCTGGCGGCTGCTCGCAGTGACCGTATTCACGCTGGCGCTGCTGGCCGGCGCGGGCGTGCACTGGCTGGAGCGGCGCGCGGTCGCTGCGCGGCGGATCAATCCATACGTCTATGCGTTGGCTGCCATCCTGATTGTCGCCAGCCTCCCCTACACCATCCCGCAGCTCGTCCCGATTCGCCCGCAGGACGAACAGCCCATTGCGGTGATCGAGTTCGAGCTGGACTATCCCGACATGCGCGGGATGACGAGCTGGTCGGAACGCATGGCGCTGGACGAAGATTCGCCCCTCATCGCCCAGTATCTTGCGGGCGAGCCGCTGCGCCGCGCCGCAGTGATCGGGGGTGAAGCAGAGATCATCTCACAGGAGGCCGGCCCGCTCTCCGCATCTGCACAGGTGGTCGCGGCAGGCCCCGCGCGGCTGCGCTTCTACACCTACTATTTCCCCGGCTGGCGGGCTTGGGTGGACGGCCAGCCGGTCACAATCGCACCCGACCCTCCGAACGGGTTGATCGGCGTGGACGTACCTGCCGGGGAGCACACGGTCGAGGTCAGGTTCGGCCCGACGCCCGTGCGCCGGACAGCCGCGCTGATTTCGCTGGCGGCGCTGGCCGCGGTTATCGCGCTCCTGCTGCTGCCTTTGCGAGATTTGCCGAATCGGGAAGATGGTGGTACGCTCTAGCCGCATATGAGTCGCCCCGACATTCCTCGCACTCACTATGGCCGCGACCGCGTCTGTGCTCAGTGTGGCACACGCGTGGCTCAGAAAGCGGAAACCTGCTTCTTCTGCGGCGCAGCGCTCGATAGCGCACCCAGACGGCAGCTTCGCGTTCCCTGGGCCGATCTGTTTCTGTTTGCCGCCATCGCCGGCGTGCTGATCTTGTGGTGGGTGCGGGGCCTCGAAGTTCCTGAAGACTTGCTGGCCAGCCAATCGCGCAACCAGTCGGCCGCGCTTGCCCCGCAAGCGACGCCCGCTGCGGAGTTATTGGCGTTGGTTGCAGAAGACCTGCCGACAGCCACGCCCACGCTGCCGCCGACCGTCACCCCTGTACCGACCCTGACACCTGCGCCGACCACGCCCACCGCCACGCCTGCACCGCCGACACGCTACAAAGTGGAGCGCGGGGATACGGTCATTGCGATCGCGCAGAAGTTTGGCTCGACGGTCAGGGACATCATCCAGACGAATGAACTCTCGACGGATGGCCGGTTGTCAGTGGGCCAGGAGTTGATCATCCCCGTGGCAGGGCCGATGGGCGGCGGAGCGACCGCCACGCCCACGCCTGAGAGCAGCGCATATATGTACGTGGTCAAGGCGGGCGACACCATCAGCACGATTGCCACGCGCTACGGCTCCCGCGTCGACTGGATTTTGACCGCCAACAAGATGAGCGCATCGGACGTGCTGCGCATCGGCCAGGCGCTCCTCATCCCGCGCAGCAACGAGACGCCCACCCCTGAGCCGACCGCGGAGATGCCCGCCGTCACGATGACGCCCACGCCGGAGCCGGTCCTGGACCAACCAGTTCCGCTCAGTCCCGGCAACGGCAGCATCGTCGCGAGTGAGGGCGAACTCCTCCTGAGTTGGACCTCCGTCGGCATCCTGGAGCCGGACCAGTATTACGTCGTCACGCTCAAGGCGGGGGACGACGACGCACCGACCGCCGTGTACTGGACCAAGTCTACGACCTGGCGGCTCCCGAGCGAATATCGCGGGACGACCCGCGCGGGCGTCGATTTCACCTGGCGCGTGCAGGTGCGGCATGGCAGCCCGGAAGCGCCCGGCCAGACAGCCAGCCCCCCCAGCGAGCAGTTCCGCTTCACCTGGCAGTAACGTACACCCCGTACAGGTTCAGATTGCCCTCATATCCGTCGGCGTGATAGGTTGCCACAACTTGTAGGCCCGCGTCCGCCGCCAACTGGTGCAACTCCGCCTCATCGATAAACGCGCAGTAGCGGTGTCCGGCCGCGCCTGCGCCCCAGGCCACCAGATAATCTCCCGCCTCGACATCATCCGCGCTGAGTCCCACGGTCTCCCAGGGCAGCATCCGCCGGCGCAGCCGCTCCGAGGTCATAAACTGCCACGTAGACACGATCAGGCGGCCGCCCGGCGCGAGCAGCATCGCAGCCTCCGCCAGAATGCGGCGGCGGCTGGCCGCGGTCGGGACGTGGTGGAGCACGGCCAGGCACACGATCGCGTCGGCAGGACTGCCCGCGGCTGCCGGCCACGCGGCGTTGAGCAAGTCACCCTGCACGAAGCGCGCGGTGACGCCATCCAGCCCGGCAGCCATCTGCTGCGCTTCGGCCAGGAGCCCGGCGCTGCCGTCCAATCCCGTGTAATGCCCGCGCCAGCCCTGCCCCGCAAGATAGGCCAGGAACCGCCCGTTGCCGCAGCCCAAATCCAGGACGTTGGCAGCACCGGCCAGATGGGGTAAAATAAGATCATAGCCGGGGGGCCAGCTCTGCCGCGTGCGCGCGAAATCCCCGGCAAATCTTGTATAGAAGGCCCGGTTCAGGTCGAGCAGGGCCGCATAGACTTCGGGTTTCATGGCTGAACAACATCTACCGAACGGAAAAACAGAGCGCACCTGGCAGCCGCGCGGGCGTGATTTCGACGCGCAGCAACATCGTGGGACGCTGCTGGCGATCTTCGAGGCCGTGCGCCGGGCCGACACCTGGGACCGGGACAGCCTGCTGCGGATCTTAGCACAGCACCCGCGCGAGGGCAAAAGGCTGACGAAAATCGCCAGCATGACGCCCATCGCCGGCGACGGCGGCTTCTTCTCTAAGATCGAGCTGGTCACCGCGTACCAGCAGTTGACTGCGGCAGGCGAGCTGCCGTTCGAGCGCGGCGTCTTGCGCCGGTTGCAGATGAAGCCGGTGCGCACGGCCTCGGGTGTCGCGCCGGTGACGGTGCTGACCGAGCCCGCGGGCTGTCCGGGCCGGTGCATCTTCTGCCCGGATATCGCCGGGATGCCCAAGAGCTATCTGCCGAACGAGCCGGGCGCGCGCCGCGCCGCACAATGCGGCTTCGACCCGTATCTCCAGGTGCGCACGCGGCTGCAAACCTTCGAGGCGATGGGCCATACCGCGGAGAAGGTGGAGCTGCTGATCCTCGGCGGCACGTGGAGCACCTACTCGAAGAACTACCGCCAGTGGTTCATCCGCCGCTGCCTCGATGCGATGAACGAACAGGCGCATCCTTCGACTGACGAAGATGTGTACACCACGTTGAGTCGCACACCCGCTCAGGATGCTTCGACTGGCGAAGACCTGTACACTAGGCTGGGCCATACACCCGCTCAGGATGCTTCGACGGGCGAGGCCACGCAGGCGGAGCATCCTGAGCGGAGGCCGCATCCTGGCGGTAGCTATGCGACCGCGATGCGGACGCAGTCGAAGGATGGGGATGACCTGGACGGCAATTGGGACGCGCTGATCGCGGCGCAGGCGCGCAACGAGACCGCCGCCCACCGCAACGTCGGCCTCGTCATCGAGACGCGGCCCGACTGGGTCACCGCGGCAGAGATCCAACACCTGCGGCGGCTGGGTGTAACGAAGGTGCAGTTGGGCGTGCAGAGCCTCGACGAGCGCATCCTCAGCCTCAATCAGCGCGGGCATGACCTCGAAGCCGTGCGCCGGGCCGTCCGGCTGCTGCGCGCCGCGGGGTTCAAGCTGCTGCTCCACTGGATGCCCAACCTCCACGGCGCGACGCCGGAATCGGACCGGGCGGACTTCGCCCGCTTATGGACCGATCCGGCGCTGCGGCCCGATGAGCTGAAGATTTACCCCTGCTCCATCATCGAAGGTACGGAACTCTACGACCTGTGGCAGCGGGGCGAGTACCGGCCCTATACCGACCCCGAACTGGTCGCGCTCGTAGCCGAGTGCAAGGCCACCATCCCGCCTTATTGCCGGGTGAACCGGGTGTTCCGCGACATCCCGGCGGACGATATCGTGGCAGGCAGCAAGACATCCAACCTGCGCCAGGTCGTCCAGGACTACATGGCTGCGCACGGGCTGGCCTGCGGCTGCGTGCGCTGCCGCGAGGTGCGC
>DAOUGK010000061.1:0-5006 GCA_034429055.1 Anaerolineae bacterium
TATCTCTTTGCCGAAACATTCCCGAGCGGCCGCGGCAAGCTCTGGTCCGTCCCTTACGAGACCGAAAGCGAGCTGCCGGACGCGGATTACCCCTTCGTGCTCAGCACCGGCCGCGTGCTCTATCACTGGCACGGCGGCACGATGACCCGTGTCTCCGCACTCGATGCGGCCTGGCCCGAATGCACCGTCGAGCTACATCCCCACGATGCTGCGCGCCTGGGGCTGGAGACCGGCGACTGGGTCGAGGTCGCCAGCCGCCGCGGGGCCATCACGGCCCGGCTGCTGGTCACCGGTCGCTCGCCCGAGGGCACCGTCTTCATCCCGTTCCACTTTGCCGAGGCTGCGGCCAACGTCCTGACCGACACCCGGCTCGACCGCCGCGCGAAGATACCCGATTACAAGGTCTGCGCAGTGACTCTCGCGCGGGCCGCCGCGCCCGGCCGCGCGGGCGATACCATCCCCCTGACGGACCGCGGGGCCATCAAGGACCCGACCGGCTGACAGGCTGGCTGCTACAGAGAAGGCCTGAATTATGCCCTTCGCCCGACTTCTCGCGCAGCAACTCGCGAATCCATCGCGAATCACCGGCAACCTGGCCGCCCGCGTGTGGAACCGAAGAAACGCGGCGCTGAACGATGCAGCCTTCGATAGCTTGGCCCTGACAGCGAACAGCCGCTTGCTGGAAGTGGGATTTGGCGGCGGCTACCTGCTGGGTCGGATGGCGGGGGTTGTCACGGCTGGCTTGCTGGCCGGTGTGGATATCTCACCTGCGATGGTGGGACGCTGCGAGAGGCGCTACCGGTCTCTTGTGCAGAGCGGCAGGCTCGAACTGAGCTGTGCGCCGGCCGAAGACCTCCCCTATCCGGCCGGGCACTTCACGAGGGCTTGCTCCGTCAACTCCATCTTCTACTGGCAGGACGTCCGCCGCGGGCTGTCGGAGCTGCACCGGGTCCTCACAAGAGACGGGCTCGCGGTGCTCTGTTTCACCTGTAAAGCGTCCCTGGAGACACGAGGCTTCGCAGAGCACATCGCCCTGTATGAGGATGGCGAGATCGAGCGGATGGCCGTTGCGTGTGGTTTTCAGGTCGATGTGGAACGCCTGGCCGACAGGCACAGGGATTTCCTGCGCCTTGTCGCCAGGAAGCAGCCGCAGTACCTCACGGAATTGCCAACTTTCCCACTTCAGCATCCGTAGTAGGCTGAGGCGACCCACGCAGGCCGCTCAGGGGTGCAGCACGACCTTCGTGTACCCGTCGATGCGCTTGTCGAACTTCTCATAGGCGTCCGGTGCAGCGGCCAGCGGCAGCTCATGCGAGACCACGAAGCTCGGCTTGGCGCGGCCGGCAATGATGAGGTCGCGCAACTGCGCATTGTAGCGCTTGACATTGCACTGCCCGGTGCCCAGGCGCAGGCCCTTCTCGAAGAGCTTGCCGAATGCGATGCTGAGGTTGCCCTGCTTCGCCTGCGCATCGACCCCGCCGGGATCGGACGGGACGTAAAGGCCGGGAATGCCCAGCGCACCGGTCGCGCGCACCGTCTGGATGAGCGCATTGAGCACCAGCGCCGGTTGCTCGCTCGACCCCTCCTTTGTCACCGCCTGATAGCCCACCGCGTCCACGCCCTTATCCGTGCCCAGCCCCCCGGTCTGCGCCTTGATCTGCTCGACCGGATCTGCCACATCGAAGTTGATAGGGATCGCGCCGATCTCCTGCGCCTTCGCCAGCCGCTCAGGGACACGATCCACCACGAAGACCTGCGACGCGCCGCGCAACAGGGCCGAATACGCGGCCATCAGGCCCACCGGTCCCGCGCCGTAGACGGCCACCGTCTCACCGGGCCGCACATCGGCCAGTTCACAGCCGTGATAGCCGGTCGGGAAGATGTCGGCAAGCAGGATGAAATCGCTCTCGTGTTCGGTGCCCTGCGGCAGTTTCAGGCAGTTGAAGTCCGCGTAGGGCACGCGCAAATACTCGGCCTGGCCGCCCATATAGGGTCCCATCGCCACGTAGCCATATGCACCGCCCGCAAAGCCGGGATTCACGCTCAGGCAGAATCCCGTATACCCCGCCTGGCAGTTCCGGCAGAAGCCGCACGCCACGTTGAACGGCATCACCACACGATCGCCCACCCGTAGACCAGACACGCCGCTGCCGACCTCCTCGATGATGCCCATGTTCTCGTGGCCGAATACGATGCCCGGCTGCGCAGCCGTGCGACCCTCGTACATATGCAGGTCAGAACCACAAATGGCGGTGGATGTCACTTTGACGATGACATCATTGGGATGCTGCATCTTGGGCTCGGTGACCGTCTCAACGGCCACGCGAAAAGGCGCCTTATATACGACTGCCTTCATAATATTCACTCCCCTCTCGGTACAACTCAGATCTGCCATCGGAACGCGTCATGGACCCGCCGGCTGGCGCAAGCGCGGGTTACACGATCGGGGCAATGATATTACAAGTATCATACATTCGCAAACGTTGCAGCAGACAGCTCCTCGTCCAGCCGGGCGAACGTCGTGGGGCGCAGCCCGCAGCTCTGCACGTACTCGAAGGTCAATTCCAGCATCCGCATCGCGGGATCGAACAGCATCAGGCTCCATGGGTGCCAGACCAGGCTGAGGTAGGGTGCATTGTCCGCCAGCGCGCGATCCAGGAAGATGCGGTTGATCGCGAACTCCTCTTCGGGAGTCTCGATGCAGCGATCGGGGATAGCCTCGGGCATGAGCGGCGGAAACAGGAGCACGCGCGCGGGCTGCTGCCCGAAGATGCGATTGTTGCCCTTGAGCAGGTTTTCGTGCCAGCCGTGGCCGGGGAATTCGCGCAGCCCGGGAAAGCCATCTTCCGAGTAGGTGAAGGGCGGGTAGAGCGGGATGGGCAGCGAAAAGTCCGGCCCCCATAGCTGGCTGCTGACGTAACGATAGCCCGCGCCAGCGATCATCGCCAGGATCTCCGGCGCACCCCGCAGCCCATCGGTGAACCCGCAGCCCGTCCGCAGGCCCAGGCAAGGCCGCCCGAACACCTCCTCGACCACCGTCTTGCCGCGGCGAATCTCCACCTCGATCTCCGCGAGCGTCGCGGCCGGCCCGCAGATCGGATGGTCGCGGAACATCCTGTGCGAGTAAGTGTGCGAAGCGACCTCGAACAGCGGGTCGTCCAGCAGCTCGCGGAACTCGTCAGGGTTGGCTTCGAGCGTCCTGCCGACGATGAAGAAGGTGGCCGGCATGCTGTAGCGCCGATGCACAGCCACGATGCGACGGCACGCCTCCAGACAGGTGGGCACCCCGGGACCGAACCGCCGCGTGTCATGCATCTCCGTGTCGTAGGCCGCGATGTAGTGTGGATTCATCAGGCATCCCCTCGTTTGGAACTACCGTTAGTTGTATCCGGCCATGATTTGCGATATCCTACGACCATTCCCCACAGTTGACAAGCAGGAGCCCGATATGACCATCAAGTTCCGTCTCTACAACCACGCCGATGACTACGGACGAGTTGGCGACTTCCTCATTGCGCACCATCAGCCGGGCAACCTGGACGGCAACTGGCTCGAACCGGCCTGGGAATATATGCACTTCCACGGGCAGCTTGACCGCGCCACCCTCGACAAGATCGCCATCTGGGAAGACGCGGGGGAGATGGTCGCCGTGGCCCATTGTGAGTGGCACTGGGGCGAGGCATTCTTCCAGTTCCATCCGGCTTACCGCTTCCTGGCCGCGGAGATGCTCGACTATGCCGAACGCAACCTGGCCGGCATCTCGGACGAGCCCGGACGGAAGCACTTATGCGCGTATGTGAACGACAATGATCCCGCATTCCTCGCGCTGGTTCAGGCGCGTGGGTATACGAAAGACCCGACCGGCACGCGACCGCTCTACCGCTTCGACATCCCTGACCCGTTTCCCGCCATTGCGCTGCCGGCGGGCTTCCGCCTGACCAGCCTGGCTGAGGAGTGCGACTGGGCGAAGGTGCACCGCGCGCTGTGGCGCGGCTTCAATCATGAGGGCGAGCCGCCCATGACCGCGGAGGACCTCGAGGATCGCCGGCGGATGTTCGACACGCCCAAGGCGCGGCGTGACCTGAAGATTGCGGCCGTCGCACCGAACGGCGATTTCGTCGCCTTCTGCGGCATGTTCTGCGAACCGACCGGGCGCTTTGGGTATGTCGAGCCGGTCGCCACCGATCCGGATTATCGCCGGCTGGGCCTCGGCAAGGCCGCCGTGTTGGAGGGCATCCGGCGCTGTGCGCAGCTGGGTGCGACGGTCGCCTACGTTGGCTCAGACCAGCTCTTTTACCAGGCCATCGGCTTCAGCAAAGTATATGACAGCCAGTGCTGGAGGGCCCCGCAGTCGCGTCTTGCTTGATTGTCATCCAGGGGCATGCTATACTTTGTGCCAGCCAGAGCAAGACATCCTGGCCCTCAATGTGCAGGTTCTGACGGTCCGCAGGAGGATGAAAGATGCCCCTCCAAGCTAACGATTCCCTGGCAAACGGGCAATATCGCATCGTCCGACAGCTCGGCCGGGGCGGCTTCGGTTACGTCTACCTGGCAGAAGACACCCTCCTGCACGAGGAGGTGGCGGTCAAGGAGTTAATCCCCGCGCTGATCGGCGACGAGGCGATGCTCAAGCGCTTTCTCGCCGAGGCCAAGGCCACGATGAAGCTGGCGCATGATTGTATCGTGCGCACCCACAATGTTTTCAGCGAGCACGATAACTTCTATATTGCCATGGAGTACATGCGCGGCGGCTCGCTCGAGAGCGTGTTGCAGGCCAAGACTGTGCTGTCCGTGGATCAGGCCATGCGGCTCGGCGTTGAGGTCGCCGAGGGATTGGCCTACGCGCATCAGCACGGCGTGGTTCACTGCGACCTCAAGCCCGCGAACATTCTGCTCGACAAGGCGGGACATGCCAAAGTGGCCGATTTCGGCATCGCCCATGTGTCCGGCCTGGAGATGACGCGGACGTGGCAGACGCCGGTCGGATTTGTGGCAGGCACCCTGCC
>DAOUGK010000062.1:0-4445 GCA_034429055.1 Anaerolineae bacterium
ATGCCCTGGTCCGGCTGGTGCGCGACCCGCGGGCGCGCGAGACCGTCACCACCACGGTTGTGGGAGTGATGCGCGACGTGACGGAAATCTTCTCCCGTCCCAAACGTGACTCAGTATCGACTACGAGTCGGGCTGCGCTGATCCCGATCATCGACGATGCAGGCACGCGCGGCGATCCGATCCCGCTCCGGTCACAGAATGTCGCCATCGGCCGTGACCCGGCCCAGGCCAACGTCGTCTTCTCAGACAAGAGCGTGTCACGCCTGCACGCCTACATCCTCGAAGAGGCCGACCACGTGTTCGTCCTGCGCGACGAAGGCGGCGCCAACGGCACGTATATCAACAACCAGCAGATCGTCGGTTCAAAGTCAGACCCGCTGAAGACCGGTGATGTCCTGGAATTTGGCCGCGTGAAAGTGATCTTTCAGCTTGGACTGGAGGATGATCCTCGCCCTGGGGCCGCTTCGCAGGGAGACGTGACCGAGACGTTGACAGGCAGGGGCAGGTAGGGGGCTGGCATGCCGGATGTCCAGGTTGGCTCACGGATCGGCCCCTACCAGGTGGACGCGGTCCTTCCGGGCAACAAGGGCGGCTTTGCCCAGGTAGCCACCGCGCACCGCGTGACGAACGACACCCACGAGGTCGTTGCGATCAAAGTGGCGCGGACCGATGCCGGCACGCCCGGCGACCCTGACGCAGCCGCGCGCGCCTTGGGCAACGAAGTGGAGATCCTCCGCGTCCTCAAACATCCGGGGATCGTCCACATCTTCCCGGTGCAGACCGATGAACGGCGCTATGCATATATGGCGCGGGCCGTCAATCTACCGAACCGGCCCTGGTATTTCGTCATGGAGTACCTGGCCGGCGGGACAACTGAGGATCTGATTCGCCAGCGCGGAGCACTGGCCCCGGCGCTGGCGGTCGAGATTGCCCACCAGGTCGGCGCGGCGCTCGACTATATCCACTCCAGCCGCTACGCGCACCTCGATATCAAGACGAACAACATCGTCTTCCGCCGCCCTCTGGCCCGCAACATCCCGCCGGAGGCCGTCCTGATCGACTTCGGCGCCGCACAGAAGTCGCTGCGCCGCGCAGAGGTCGAAGCCGGCGCGCTGATGTATCTGCCGCCTGAGCGCGTAGAGGTGCTGGTCGGCAACCGTGCTCCGGAGAGTGTAGTCGACAAAGCCGCCGCCGATGTGTACGCCCTGGGCATTACGCTCTACCGGATGCTCACCGGTGACCTGCCCTTCCGCGGCAAACGCGACCATGTGACCACCGCCATTTTGACCGAAGCGCCGACCCATCCCATGCAGATCAATCGCGAACTGGTGAAATTGCCGGACCTGGATGGGCTGATCATGCACATGCTGGAGAAAGACCCTCTCCGGCGACCCAGCATCAAAGAGGTGCTGACCCGGCTGGATCAGATTGTTGCGCCGCCGCGCTTCAGCGGCGTTGCCGAACCGTCGCGCGAGAGCAGCATCAGCCCAGGCTGGAAGTCCGCGGCGCTGGCGCTGAGCGCGCTCGTCCTGATCGAGGGAGCGGGGCTCGGCGTGCTGGGCACGCAGGTGTCGAGCCTGCGCCAGCGTAGCAGCCCGACCTTGCCGCTTGTCGAAGCTGTGCGCACAGAACCGCCGACCGCCGTAGTCCCGGCTTTAGCCACGCAGGCGCCGGTGAATACGCTACCACCGGCTGCCCAGCCGACGCGCACTCCCACCGTGACCGCCTGGCCTACTGCGACGGTGGCCGCGTCTGACCCTGAGCCGACGGTTATGGCAACCTACACCCCCAGGCCGACCGCCACTCCGCGGCCGCGGCCCACCGCCATCCCCGCGGTGCCAACGCCGCAGGCGACACAAGGAACCCAACCATGACCACCGTAACTATTGGCGCCAGCGAAAACCTTATGTACGGCCATTCCACCGACATCGGCAAGCGCCCTAACCAGGAGGACCGCTGCGCGCTGACCGATTTCGAGACCGCCGATGGACGACCGGCAACGCTGGCGATGGTGGCCGACGGCATTGGCGGCCACAACACCGGCGAAATTGCCAGCAACATGGCAAAGAGCATGATTCCGGGCCTGCTGCTGGGCAATCCGCCGTCAGCCAGTGAAATCACGCGGCGCCTCAAAACGATCCTCGAAGAGACCGGACAGGCCATCTACACGGCGTCCGTGGATGATCCGAACCGGTCGGGCATGGGCACCACCTGCACCGCCATTGTCATCGCAGATAAACGGCTGTATCTGGCCCACGCAGGCGATAGCCGCGCCTACCTCCTGCGAAGCGGCCAGTTGCGCCAGCTCACCATCGATCACACCTGGGCCGAAGAAGCGATCCGTGCGGGCCGTTCACCGGAAGATATCCGCGTCCATCCCAATCGCGGGGTCATCATGCGCTATCTCGGCATCGACCCCACCATCACCATCGATACGCGCTATCGTGCCAACGACACCGAGATTGCCGATACGTTGACCACACCGCTCTTTCTGGAGCCGGGCGACACGCTGCTGCTGTGTACGGACGGCGTGTCGGATTCGGTGGAGCCGCGCCTGATAGTGGATCACCTCTCGCGCGGCGACTGTCAGGCCGCCGCCGAAGCCCTGGTCAACAGTGCGCTGAAGGCCGGCGCAACGGATAACGTGACCGCGCTGGTGTTGCGCCTGCCGGGCGGAGCCGCGGCCGTGGCCGCGCCGCGACGAAAACGCAGCAACCTCCTGCCGCTCCTGCTGGCCGCGCTGGGGCTGGTCGCGGTTACGGCTGTGGCGGCGGTGGCTCTGACGAGCCGAGGTCAGAACCAGGCGACCGTCCTGCCGGGGGCAACCGTGGAAGCCACAATCCAATCTGCCGGCGCCGCGCCTGCGGCTACTCCGACTGCTGCCGGCAGCGGCGGCGTGCAAGTCGCCACGGTCGAATCCCTGCCCTCCGCCACCGCGACGCAACTGACGATCGCGTCAACCGCGACCGATGCGGTGACAACGACCGTCGCCATCACGGCCACGACGACCGTCAGCGACACGCTGCCTGGACCGGGCGAGCCGACCATCAGGCCTACCAGGACGGTCGCGCCGACGGCCACGCCGCAGCCGCGCATCCGCGACACGGCCACCCCGCGCACAGGCGGGACTGCTGCCCGGACGACCGCGCCTGCGACCGGCGCAGCCACCGGCGGCGTGACGCTGCTCAGCCCGCCGGAAAACGAGAAGATCATCGGCCGGACGAAATTCGAGTGGCGGGATCAGGCGGGCTTCAAACTGGGCACAGGCCAGCAATACGAGCTGATTGTCTGGGGGCTGAATGGAGATCCCATGAACGACGGCCGCAGCCCGGTCGGCGGCAAGACCACCACCTCCATAGAGGCCGACCTGTCCGGTGTTGAAGATGCGCTGAACCTGACCGCGGGGCAAACATACTACTGGGGCGTGCGGCTGCTCTCGGCTGCCGGCGAGAAGGTACGGATGCTGTCCGAGGGACGCAAGTTTGTATACGAGAAGCCGAGTGGCGGCGGAGACAGCGAACCGGTTGATCCGGGATGTGTTGGAGACGCCTGTAGGCCTTAAGTCTCTGGAGAGGGACGCCCATGTATAAAGGTCCAAAACAAGGTAATTTCTCACTGTCGCTGCCAAAGGTGGCCGCCGGACTGGGAGTGTTGGTGCTGTTCCTCCTGGCTGTGTTCTCCTATCCGGCCCTGGCAGATCAAAACAAACTCGCCTCAGAGGCCGATACATATGTTGCCTCAGGGCGTGCCACCACGAGCTTCGCCCTTGATAAGGCCATGTGGGTAGGCTACAACCAGACAGGCGGCTACCAGGTCGAGCGTTCTCTGTTGCGCTTCAATCCCGCAGTTGTGCCGGCTGGCAACAAGATCATCTCCGCGCGGCTGTGGCTCTACCTGTCTGGAACGACGCGCAACGACACGCCGCTGACCATCCAGGCCTATCGCGTCCGCAGCCCGTGGGCCGAGAGCATCACCTGGAATCAGCACCTCGCGCTCACCGTGGACGGCAGCCCGGCTGCCAGCACCAGCGTGCCCGCGGTCCTGGGCTGGTACGCGTGGGATGTCACCGCCGCGCTGCAAGCCTGGTCGGATCAGCGCGACACCGCAGACTTCAGCCTGCTCCTGCGCAGCAATGTCACCTCCGGCCAGCACGAGCGCGGCTTCTGGTCGAAGGATTGCAGCCCGGCGGACTGCGGCACGAATCAGCCCTATCTCGAAATCCAGTTCGAGCCGCCCACGCCCACGCCGACACCCACGCTGACGCCGACGCCCACGCCGCCGCCCGGTTTGATCGTAGAGTTAGAACAGAGCAGCCCCATCCCGGGGCAGTTGACATACTTTATCGGGGTGCGCAACCCGTCTTCCCAGACCGCTTCTGCAATTGAGCTGACCAGCCCCATCCCGAAGGGCGCGACCTTCATATCGGCATCTAACGGCGGAACGTC
>DAOUGK010000063.1:0-7895 GCA_034429055.1 Anaerolineae bacterium
GCTTCGGCGCGCTGCGCATATACCTCAGTGGACTCACCGGCCATGCCCGGCGGCGGGCTCCACCCCTCGGCCAGGATCATCCGGCCCTGTGCAGTCGCGGGCGCAAAGTCCTGCTGGACGGGCGTCTCACCGGACAGGGCATAGAGCGCCAGCGGGCCGTCCTCTGCGACCGGCTCCAGGCCGAGCAGGTCGCGTGCGGTCTGTTCGGCCTCCGGCGGCAGCTTGTCGCGATGGACCATCACGTAGCGGATGTTCAGGAACGCCGCCCAGTCACGCGCCCACGCGCGGTCGGCTTCCGTCAGGGGCATAGCGGCCAGCGCGTCACGCAGCGCGGTATGTTGGGGTAGGTCCGCCGCGTTGGTCAGCGCGATGAGCCGGGCGAGCGTTGGGTCCTCGCTGAAATACTGGAATTTGAACTCCGGGTTGCGCGAGGTGTTGCCGCCGAGCAGCCGCTTGCCGTGCTCCGACTGGTACCAGAGCTGCTGCATGATGAGGATGTCCTGCTTGCCCGCCACCCGCGCGCCGTTGCGCCAGCCGAGCGGCAGTTCCAGCAACGCGAAGTCGCCCGGCGCCTCCGCAACCCGTTGATAGAGCGCGGGCACGCGCAGGTCGAACACCGGCAGCGGCGCGGACAGGTGCTCGAACAGGAGGAGGGGCAGCAGAAGAAGCGGCAGAACCCGCCCGGCGGAGGACGGCAATCCGGCCTGGAACCTTCGCTGCACAGCCGCCGCACCAAGCGCGACCAGGGGCGCGAGGCTGGCGAGCAACATGACGCTATAGCGGCTGGGATAACGATTGCCCTTGAAGAAGGGCAGTTGCTCCATGATGCGGAACGGCAGCGGTAGGCCCGTGTCATGCCCCGCGACGCGCAGGCTGGGGCCGAGGGTCAGCAGGAAGAAAAGGCCGGTGGCGGTGACCCAGAACCAGGTGTCGCTCCGCCGCCGGCCGTGCCACACGCCGATGACGGCCAGCGCCAGCGCCGTGTAACCCACGTAGATGTGCTGCCCCTTGTCCACCGGGAACTGCGCGCCGGTGTGCCCCGCTGCGACGCGGCCGGACCAGCCGCGCACGAAATCTCCCAGGAGCGGATGGAGCTGCGTCGGCAGCGCGTAGCCCGCCAGGTCGGCGGAGAAAAGGTCGGCAAAACCGCCGCCCGACGTGAAAAAGTCGCCCTCCGCCGCAAGGTCGGGCAGCATGTTCAGCAGGACCGGCGTGATGCCGATGGCGAAGAGGGCGGCGAGGAGCGCGAAACGGAACACCAGATTGAAGATTGACGATTGAAGATTGAAGACTAGCCGTCGACCGGGAGCGGCACTTCCTTCTAGTCGATCCAAAAACCCGCTCTGGCCGGTCTCCGACCGAGCCAGGGGGGCACGGTCAGAGACCGGCCCCAGCAGCTCTCGGACAGACACCTGACGCTTTGGCTGTCCTCCTGAATCTTTTACCGCTCTCACCAGGTGCCATGCTGCGACCAGCACCGCGAAGATGACCAGGAACGAGGCATAGGTCAGCTCGGCGTAGGCCTGGAAGACGATGAAGAGCGCGGCCAGCGCGGCATCGCGGACCCGGCCGCCGGGCCGCGCGGTGCGCAGGATGTAGAGCGCGGCGAAGGGAATCCACTGCGAGCTGGCGATGTTGCCCTGGCCGAGTGATGCGTAGAACAGCTTGCTCGACGCAAATGCGTAGAGGGCGCCGGCCAGGAAAGCCGCGAGGTCTGGACCACGAAGGCGCGAAGCGCCGGAGGACGCGAAGCGCGAAGAGCGCGAAGGCGCGAGCACGTCCAGGCACAGCAAGTACGCACCGAAGCCGCCGAGGACGAAGGAGGACAGCAGCAGGATGTTGTAGGCCGTAATCACGTTGAAAGCGGTCTGCAGCGGGACGCTCAGCAGACCGTTGAGGATAGTGAGGGTGTAGAAGGCGAGGTTGATGCCGACCGGCCAGAACTGCCATGTGCAGTCGAAGGGATTCTGCGGCTGGTCCACAAGCGCGTGCTTGACCCACCACAGGTTCCACGCGAGGGAAGGGTCATCGATGCCGTCGCCCGGTACGTGGCTGGTGAGGTGGGCAGCGAGCGGGAGGGTCAACAGCAGCGCCAGGATCAGATAAGCCAGCAGGACGACGGTATGCTTGCGCAAGAGAGGCCTCGAAGATGGAGTCGGGCAATTGCCCTGCCCGATTATGCCACTTCAGCAGGTTATGTGCAATGTCGCCGCGCTGTAGCGCAGGAATTCCAAATGTGCGCGAGGGTGCAGGCATGCTGAACGGAGGCCGCCGCTGGCGGTGAGCGTAGTCGAAGCACGCCGGCACCGTGGCGATCCTTCGACTGCGGCCCTGCGGGCCTCCGCTCAGGATGCTGTGCCGCCTACATTTGGAATTCCTGCACTGTGTGAACAAAAGCGGCTATGCTTGGTATTTTGCCTTCAGTGCATTACAATGGCCGTTTAGAGAGGAGTGTGATATGGGCCGCTACCAGGATGCTCTGGAATACATTTTCGGTTACGTCAACTACGAAAAACAGGCGCGCTACCCTTACAACGCCGTCACCTTCGACCTGAGCCGCATGGAGCAAGTCCTGGAAGGGTTGGGCCGGCCGCACGAGCGCTTCCGCTGCGTCCACATCGCGGGCACGAAGGGCAAAGGCTCGACGTCGGCGATGGTCGAATCGGTGTTGCGGACTGCGGGCTATCGCACGGGGCTGTACACCTCCCCTCACCTGCACACCTTTCGCGAGCGCATCCGCCTGAACGGCGGGCTGATGACGAAGGCCGAGTTGGTTGACCTGCTGGAGCGCTGCAAGCCCGTCATCGAGGCGACGCCGGGCATCACGGCGTTCGAGGTGATGACCGCGCTGGCGTTCCAGCACTTTGCGGAGCAGGGCGTCGAGTGGGCCGTGCTCGAAGTCGGCCTGGGCGGCCGGCTGGATGCGACCAACGTCGTCCACCCGGCGGTCGCGGGCATCACCAGCCTGAGCTACGACCATGTCGAGCTGCTGGGTCACACGCTGTCGCTGATCGCGTTCGAGAAGGCGGGCATCATCAAGCCCGGCGTGCCGGTGGTCAGCGCGCCGCAGGAGCCCGAGGCAATGGCGGTCATCCAGCGCGTGTGCCATGACACCGGCGCGCGGCTGGTCGTGGTCGGCAGCGATTGGCAGTGGGAAAAGGGCAATGCGGATCTGAGCGGGCAGACCTTCTCTGTGCAAGGGCCGGCTGGCCTGCGACTGGACGACCTGCGCATCGGCCTGCTGGGGCGCCACCAGCGCGATAATGCCACGACCGCCATTGCCATGCTGTACGAGCTGCGCGGCCAGGGCTTGAACATCACGGACGATGCGCTGCGCACGGGGCTGGCAACCGCGCAGTGGCCGGGCCGGTTCGAACTGCTCAATGCGCGGCCGCCGCTGGTGGTGGACAGCGCACACAACGACAATTCCGCCCAAAAGCTGCGTGCCGCGCTGGCGACCTATTTCCCGCAGCCCCCGCGCAAGCAGTTGGCCCTGATCTTCGGCGCATCTTCCGACAAGGACATCA
Source organism: Anaerolineae bacterium (assembly GCA_034429055.1). GTDB lineage: Bacteria > Chloroflexota > Anaerolineae > CG2-30-64-16 > CG2-30-64-16 > MWBF01. The sequence goes on from DAOUGK010000063.1 coordinate 3,528, forward strand.
TCGGGATGCTCAAGACCTTCCTGGGCAGCCGGGGGGAGACGGGCTACCCGCCGGCGGACAAGGTGATTGTCACCCGCAGCGGCCATCCCCGCTCGGCGGACACCGCGCAGCTGGCGGACCTGGTGCGCGAAGTCAGCGGAAGCTGTCCCATCAGCGTGCAGCCGAATCTGGAGAGTGCGCTGGCCGAGGCCCTGGCCTGGGCCGGGCCGGATGACCTGATCTGCGTCACCGGTTCGATCTTCGTGGTCGCGCAGGCACGCCGCGCGTGGGCGCAGCGCCATCCCGAGGTCTTTGCACCCGACGACTGGGTGTTTCAGGATGAGACGGCCGGCGAACCCGTGCCGGACTGATAGTGGGTTCGTAGTGGGCACTTGAGTTCCCACTACGAACTTAGCTGGAATCGTGGATTTGGAGCAGTACGTGGATGAACTAGAGCACGAGCGGACACGCATTGGGCCGGAGTGGCCGCTCCTGAATATGCTGGCGCGCCGGCGGACGGGACGCACCCGCGAGGGCCGCCGCGCCACCGCGGGGCATGACCTGGAATCACTCGAAGGCAACGAGTACCCGGTCCTGCCCCTGCCCGATATGGTGGTCTTTCCCAACCTGGTCACGCCCCTGTTCCTGGGCCGTGACCGGTCGGCGCGCGCCGTCGAGGCGGCGGAAGCGATGGAGGTTCCGCTGCTCGTCGTCGCGCAGCGCGATCCCGAGATCCTCGATCCCGACCTGTCGGACCTCTACACCATCGGGACCGTCGTCGAGGTGGGCCGCGTCCTGCGCATGCCCGACGGCAGCACCACGGTCCTCGTGCAGGGCATCGAACGCGCCCGTATCCTCGAACTCGTAGACACCGAGCCGTACCTGCGCGTGCGCGGAGTGCCGCTTTACGAGGATGAGCGCCACGACATGGCGAGCGAGGCGCTGATGCGCGCCGTGCTCGCGCTCTTCGAGAAGGTCGTGGACCTCAACCCCAACCTGCCCGAAGATGCTTACGTCGCGGCCATGAACGAGAAGGAGCCCGGCAGCCTGGCCGACCTGCTCGCTCACGTGCTGGACCTGGAGACCTCGCAGCGCCAGGAATTGCTGGAGACGCTGGACGCCAACGTCCGGCTCCAGCAGTTGAGCATCATCCTCGGCCAGGAGCTCGACGTGCTGGAGTTGGAGGACCGCATCCAGACGCAGGTGCAGCAGGAGGTCGACAAGACCCAGCGCGAGTACTACCTGCGCGAGCAGATGCGGGCCATCCAGACCGAGCTGGGCGAAGAGGACGAGAACCAGCGTGAGCTGGGCGACCTGCGCCAGAAGCTCATCAAGGCCGGCCTGCCTGAGGCGGTGCGCCTGAAGGCGGAGAAGGAGATGAGCCGGCTGGCGCAGATGCCGCCGATGTCGCCTGAAACGACCGTCATCCGCAATTACCTCGACTGGCTGGTCGACCTGCCCTGGACGACCGCCACCGACGACAACCTGGACATTAAGCGCGCCGCCGTCATCCTGGAGCAGAACCACTACGGCCTGCCGAAGGTCAAGGAGCGCATCCTCGAGCACATCGCGGTGCGCAAGCTGGCCCAGGAGAAGATGAAAAGCCCGATCCTCTGCTTCGTCGGCCCGCCCGGCACCGGCAAGACCAGCCTGGGCCGGTCGATCGCGGAGGCGCTGGGCCGCAAGTTCGTCCGGCTCAGCCTGGGCGGCGTGCGCGACGAGGCCGAAATCCGCGGCCACCGGCGAACCTACATCGGTTCGCTGCCCGGACGCATCATCCAGACCATGCACACCGCCGGGTCGGTCAACCCGCTCTTCATGCTGGACGAGATCGACAAGCTCGGCATGGACTTCCGGGGGGATCCCTCTTCCGCGCTGCTGGAAGTGCTGGATCCGGAACAGAACCACGCCTTCAGCGATCACTTCCTGGAAGTCCCGTATGACCTGAGTCGGGTGATGTTCATCACTACGGCCAACATCCTGGACCCGATCCCGCCCGCGCTGCGCGACCGGCTGGAGGTCATCGACTTCCCCGGGTACATCGAGGAGGAGAAGCTCGCGATTGCGCGGCAGTTCCTCATCCCGCGGCAGCTCGAAGCGCACGGCCTGACCGCCCAGCAGCTCCAGTTCAGCGTCGAGGCGCTGCGCACGATCATCCGCGAGTACACCTACGAGGCCGGCGTGCGCAACCTGGAACGCAGCATTGCCAACATCTGCCGCAAGGTTGCGCGGCGGGTTGCGGAGGGCAAGCGGTCGGTCCAGCGCGTCACGCCCCGCCAGGTCAATCGCCTCCTGGGACCGCCCCAATACAACGAGTGGCTGGCGAACGAGCAGGACGAGATCGGTGTGGCGAACGGGCTGGCCTGGAGCGAGGCGGGCGGCGACGTGATGCAAGTCGAAGTCTCCGCCATGGAGGGCAAGGGTGCGCTCACCCTGACCGGGCAGATCGGCGAGGTCATGCAGGAGTCCGCGCAGGCTGCGCTGACCTATGCGCGTTCGCACGCAGGTGACTTCGGGCTGCAGGAACTGGACTTCGACAAGCTCGACCTGCACATCCACGTGCCGGAAGGGGCCATTCCGAAGGACGGACCCAGCGCGGGGGTGACCATGGCGACTGCGCTCATCTCTGCGCTCAGCGCGCGGCCCATCCGCCACGACCTGGCGATGACCGGCGAGATTACGCTGCGCGGCCGGGTGCTGCCCATCGGCGGGCTCAAGGAGAAGCTGATGGCCGCGCACCGGATGCACATCAAGACCGTCATCTTCCCGAAGCGAAACGAGAAGGACCTGGCGGACGTGCCGCGCGATGTGCAGCGGGACCTGGATCTTGTGCTGGTCGAGCGCATGGATGAGATCATCGGCCGCGCACTGCTCGAAGCGCAGCCTGTCCGCAGCCGTGCCAAGCCGCGGCCTCGCCGCCCACGCAAGAAGGCCGACGAGGCTGCCGCCGCGCCGGTCGAGGGCGGTGACGCCAGCCACGACGGTGCGGCGGCTCCGATCAGCGAGTAGCACCGGGCGGGCAGGGAGGAGCAAGCGGGATGTTCAAGGGCCGAGGCTTTCTGTTCATCGTCTTACTGATCGTGCTGGCCGCGGCTGTCTATCTCCTGTTGCAGGGCCGCGGCCCGGCCTTCCTCAGACGGGGAGCGACCGCCGAACTCCCCATGAACCTGAGCAACGTCATCCCGCGCGATTGGGACAGACTCCCTGGCTGGCCGTTAGAGTGCAGCTTCGATGACGATGACAAAACCGAATGGCTCGTCGTCTACCGGTATGACCAGACCGAGGTGCTCCAGCCGTACACCAACGGGACTAAGGTGCCTCGCGGGCCCATCGGCGCGGCCATCTTCGACGCGCAGAACAACGTCGTGCCCGAGGACGTGGGCAACCCGAGTCCCTACGCATCGACCTTCGTGATTCCCTACCGCCTGCTGCCTGACTTCTACGACGGCAAGGGGCAGGGCTACCTGGGCGAAACCAGAGTCGAGGTCGTCTACTACCCGCCCATCCCACGCGACCCGCCCTGCCAGGTGGACGAGATCACGGTGCTGGGCTATGCGGACAGCCCGCTGCCGACGCGACTGTCGATCTTCCGCTGGCAGGATGCATCCACGGGCTACGCGGGCGCGCACTTCGCGGGCGATGCGCATGTGGCGGCCACGGTTCCGCTGAACGGCGAAGGGACGGTGCAGGCGGTGACGACCTATAACCGGCTGGACAACCACCGCAGCCTCCTGTGTGCCGTGCGTACGTACACGCGCCCCGATCCGCAGAGGGTCGCCTTCAACGAAGACGCGAATGTGTTCTCGGTGGACTTCTGCTTCGATGCGCCGCCCGACCCGGCCTATCCCGAGGGCGTGGTCGTCGCCTACGTGCGCGACCACGCCCAGCGCGTCCGAGGGAAGGACGCACCATCGCCCAAGACCAATAAATTCCTCCTGCAGGCCGCAACCGTGCCCGATGGAATTGCGCCCTCCAAGCAGACCCGCATCGTTGCTTTGACCAACCCGGCGAGCGTCAACCGTGACCCGGCGGGCGGCCATGCCTGCACGTCGCTGGAAGTCGAAGGCGGCATCGGCCCCGAAGCGACGCCCGGCCCGACGCCCACCCCCAAGCCCAATGAGGGCTGGATCTGCGGCCGCGAGACGGCCACGGTCGAGACCGAGCTCGTCATCGGCGGTCAGGTGCGCCGCGTAGCCTGGCAGCTCTCCAGCATCATCCCCGAGCAGGTCAACGGCGACGTCTACTGGCGCATCCAGGCCGCGCAGGTGCTGGACGGGTCATGAGTCACCGCTTCCCCCCGCCGCCCCGCTGGACCGGTGACGATATTGCGGCCCTGCTCGCCGCAGGCCCCGACGAACGCATTGCGTTCCTGCCCGCCAGCGCGAATGC
>DAOUGK010000064.1:0-5989 GCA_034429055.1 Anaerolineae bacterium
CGATGGGACGGGCCGAACTCGATTTACACCCGTGGAGGTCGTTGGCCTGCCCGACCGCGTGATCGCAATCTCGGGCCGCCTCCAGTTCAACTGCGCGCTGACCCAAGGGGGCGCGGTCTTCTGCTGGGGACGCAATCACTACGGTCAGTTGGGGGATGGTACGTCCACCGATCGCATCCGGCCGGTGCAGGTAATCGGTCTCCCGGCCGGCGTGACCGCCATTGCGACGGGCCAGTTGCACGCGTGCGCGCTGACGGAAGGGGGCGCGGTCTGGTGCTGGGGCGGCAGCAACAGCGGCCAGGCCGGGGCGTTCAAGTGGAGCGTGATGCCACCGGCCATCGTGAACGGCCTGGGCAGCGGCGTTGCGGCCATCTCCACCGGCGAGAATCACAACTGCGCGCTTATGCAGTCGGGTGGGGTTAAGTGCTGGGGCTACAACGGCTCCGGCCAGTTGGGGGACGGCACCCGGCGGAGCAGCGCCAACCCGGTCGATGTTTCAGGCGTGACGGTCGGGGTCGCCCGCCTGGCAGCCGGCGGATGGCACACCTGCGTGATCATGGACGCGGCGCATGGCGGAGCGGTCAGGTGCTGGGCGTGGCGCAGCGACGTCCCGGTCGATATCCCCGGTCTGGCGAACCGCGCCGTCGCCATCTCCGGGGGCGAGTATCACTATTGCGCGGTCATGGGCAGCCCCCAATCCGGCGCGCTCAAATGCTGGGGCCAGAACATGACCGGGCAACTGGGGAATGGCACATTCACGCAGTGGGATGAGCCGGTGGATGTCGTAGGCTTCTGGGGCCCCCATAGCGCGGCGGGCCGGGTGGTGACCGACGCGGGTTGGCCGCTCGAAGGGGTCACCATCACCAGCGATGCAGGTCATAGCGCGACAACCGGCGCGGACGGCGCCTACGTGCTGGCCGGGCTCATGCCCGGGACTTACGATCTCTTCGCGACGCACCGCTGCTGTGTCTTTGCCCCCGGCTCCCAATCCGTCGCCGTGCCGCCGGACGGCACAGAGCAGGACTTCACGGCGACCCTCGTCCCGCCGCCTACACCGACGCCCCTGCCTCCCGGCGCCGTGTCAGGCAGAGTCTACCATGACCTGGACGGCAACGGCGTGCGTGAGGCGGTCGAACCGGGCCTGGCAGGTGTGCAAGTCTGCGCAGCGGCCCTGGGGCACCGGCCCAGCCGCTGTGCTATGACCGATGTTGACGGCGGCTACACGATTGCGGTGGAGCCTGGTTCATACCTGGTCGCGCCGTCTGACGCGCCCGCTGGCCTGCAGGCGACCACGCCGGGTTTCCACCTCCCCATCACCGTGGCGCCGGGCCAGGTGGTGCAGGACGCGGATTTCGGCTACCGGTGAGTTGGACGCATAATGCAGATATTCACCTGGAGGCGGGCAAAACATGACGAACGCGAACTTTCATTTTCAGATCGGCGCCCTGAACTGCATCGCGCTGCAGGACAGCGTCGGGCTCGGCGGAGAGGCCGCGTCCTTCTTCGCGAATGCGCCCGGTGACGCGCGCGACCACGAATGCCGGAGACACGGGGTGACGGGACAGGTGACGCTGGCGTTGGCCTGCCTGCTTATCGACACCGGCACGCAGCTCATCCTGGTCGATACGGGTGCGGGGCCGAGCGATGATCCGGCGCTTGGCCGGCTGCATGCGCGGCTGCAGGCCGAGGGCATTGCACCGGAGAACATCGACACGGTGATCCTGACGCACTGGCACTGGGATCATGTATGGGGCAACACCCGGGCTGACGGGAGCCTCGCGTTCCCTCATGCGCGCTTCGTGGTAGGACGCACCGAATGGGATTGGGCCACCGCAGAGGCGAACCGGCAGGCGCTCCAGGATGTCGGCGGGGAACGCAGCCGCGATAACCTGCTGGCAGTGGCGGGCCGGCTATCGCTCGCGGACGAGGGGACGGAGATTCTGCCGGGCATCCGGGCGATTGCTGCGCCGGGTCACACCGCCGGCCATCTGGCACTGCTGCTGGCATCGGAGGGCCAGCAACTGCTGTGCATCGGGGATGTTGTCCACCACCCGATCCACGTCGAGCACCCGGAGTGGCACACCGACTTCGACTTTGCGGCAGCGCAGACCGTCGCCACGCGACGTGCGCTGTTTAGCCGCGCGGCGGACGAGGGGATGCTGGTCTTTGCGCCGCACTTGCCGCCGATGGGCGTCGGGCACATCGTCGCCGCCGGGGGCGGCTGGCGCTGGGAGCCGGTTGAGTAGACTCAGACTGGCACTCCGATCCCTTTCTGGCATGGCTTGGCTACCGGTAGACACGGTGTCGTCCACCAGCAGCCAGGGTTCATCGTACTATGCCGGAAAGCCGCCTTGAACGATAGATCAATCTGCGCACACTCATCATTCGATGAGCAAGCTGAACGGGTTGCGCACTAATACATCCCCGTAGTGCTGGCCTTCGCTCAAATCTTCGGACCAAACGACTTCACAACCGAGCCTCGATGCGCTCTGGATAATCATCGCATCCCAGAAGGCAATTCCGTAACGCGCGTGCAGGCTGATGGCGCTCAAGATGTCTTGCGTGTCCGGCCGATGCACGTGCCACACGGCCAATTGAGCGATGATGTCGCTTGCCGCTGGCGACGCGAGAGGATGCGGCACTTTGCGGGTGATGGTCACATAGAATTCCTGGAGCACCTGTGTGCTCACGCAGCCTTGCCGGTCGGCCCACAAGCGCCGTAGCAAATCTGCCGCGATATGATATTTCCGGCCGCCGGAGCCATCGTGGGCATAGACCAGGATGTTGGTGTCAACAAACTGGCGACGAGGCTCAGCGTTCATGCAGTTCCTCTCGCGTCCAGGTTGTCTTTCCTTCCGTCCCCAATTTCACGGGGTGGTCAAGGATGGCCCCATGACGGGTCCGTGCCCGCTCATAAGCATCCTCGGATTCCACGATCTCCTGTAATGTTTGAGTCAGCAGCCCCGAAAGGGACGTGCCGCGTTCCAGGGCTAGTCGTTTGGCTTTCAGCAGGATGGATTTGGGAATAGACAGGGTCACGTTCTGTGTTTGCATGGCTACCTCACGCAAAAGAGTGTATCACGTAATTGCGTGAAGGTCAAGGCGGTATGTCTGCTTGCCAGGAATTCAAATGTGGTCGGAGTCGAGACTTCAGCCGTTCAGGCCGGCTGTGGGCGGACAGCGCCGAACCGGCTAAAACCCGCCTCCATCTTCCGTAAGGGGATAATCGGTACTTCGGGAAGGTTCTTAATGCAACAGCGGCAGCGGGTTGACCAGCCGGCCGAAGTCACGCAGCTCGAAGTGCAGGTGCGGACCGGTGACGTTGCCGTTTGCGCCGCTCGCGCCGATGACCTGGCCCTTCGCCACCACCTGTCCCTTTTCGACGTAGATGTCGCTGAGATGCGCGTAGAGCGTCACATAGTCGATGCCGTGGTCGATGACCACCCGGAAGCCGTAGCCCGTGGGGTTCCAGCCGGCATAGACCACCGTCCCGCGGTCTGCTGCCTTGACCGGCGTCCCGCTCGGTACTGCAATGTCGATTGCCACGTGGCCTACCCGCGCACCCTGCGAAATCCAGCCCTTGACCGGCCAGATGAAGTGACCGTCGCCGTAGGGCCAATCTTCATAATCCGTCCCCGCAAGCGCGTCACCGGGGATGCTGACGGTGCGCGGCTCCGGGCGGAACTCGCCGCTGGGCCGCGCGGCGGGCAGCAGTACGCGCTGCCGCGCCACCACGCGGTAGGGCGGGCTCGCGAAACCGTTCCACGGTACGGCGACGATATCATCCACCGTCAGGCCGTGGCGCGCAGCAATGCCGGCCAGCGTGTCGCCGGGCGTCACCGTGTAGCACAGGTCGTTGAGCGCAGGGACAACGATGGTCTGCCCCGGCGTGAGGGTCTCCGCGTCGGAGCCGGTGGGCGTCGTCACGCAGGACATGGTGTCCAGGTCGCGGCCGAAATCGAGGGCCAGCGACCAGAGCGTGTCGCCGGGCTGTACCGTGTAGCTGAACGCGTCTGCGGGCGTATCGGGATCCCGCGCGGGGGCGGCTGCACCGCCGGCCACGAGCGGCAGGAGCATGAAATGCTGCTGCCGGACGGCCTCCGGCGTCAGCATAGCCTCCTGGAAGGTCAAGGGACGCGGGGTGGCGGTCGGCTCGGGGGTCGGCGTCGTGATGACAGGCGTCGGCGGCGCTGCCCATCCGGTGTCCGCAGACACCAGGAGCAGGAGCGCGACCAGACACAGTTGTATGAGCATGCGAGCGGGGGTCGTCATACACGCGCATCATACACGAAAAGCCGGTCACGCGCAATACCCGGAATGGGTTAAAACAAAAGGCAGAGCGTCAGACGCTCTGCCTCCGGTATCAGTTCAGTACAGTAAGCCTGTTCAGGCAGTCTCGCGCAGCAGCGGGCGGAACTTGTAGCCGTACACGATCTGCCCTTCGTCGCCTTCCTGGGTCAGCTTGCGCGTCACCATCTCGACGGGCATGCCGATCCGGACTTCTTCGACATCCACATCGGTCAGCTGCGCAGTGACCATCGGGCCTTCGCTCAGTTTGACCAGCGCCATCGTGTAGGGCGCGAATTCCTCGAAGCCCGCGGGCGCATTGTACATGGTCGTGAACGAGTACACTTCGCCCTGCCCGCTCAGGTTGGTCCAGCTCTGCTTTTCTGCCGCACAGTGCGGGCAGACATCGCGCGGGGGGAAGATGTGCTTGTGGCACGTATTGCAGATTTCGGCCTTCAGGCTGTAACGCTGTTGGCGGGTCCGCCAATTGCGCGGAATAGACATATGGTTATTCCTCCGAATAGTAGATTCCCAGTCGATACAGGTTCAAACTGTGCCGATTATACGCAGATCCCCCCATCAAAACCTACCAGATTGCGGCTGTTGACACAATCAGGCGGCTCGCTGATAGGTTTTGACAGGTTACGCCGCCGCCAGGATGTGCGTCAGCACCGTCGCGCCGCTGCCGCCGATGTTCTGGGCCATGCCGATGTGTGCGCCGGGCACCTGGTTCGCGCCGGCCTGGCCGGTCAACTGCTGCACCAGCTCGACAATCTGGTAGATGCCCGTCGCGCCGACCGGATGACCGCGCGACTTCAGCCCACCCATCGTGCTGATGGGAATCCGGCCATGAATCCCGATTTCTTCATCCGTGGCAAGGCAGACGCCCGCCCCGCGCGGCGCAAAGCCCGCGGCCTCCAGCGACAGCGCGGCCATGATGCTGAACGCATCATGCGCCTCAAAGAGCTGGATGTCCGCGGTGGTCAGCCGGGCCTGGGCCAGCGCCTTCTGCGTGGACAGCGCCACAGCGTCGAGCGCCAGCGGGTCGCGGCGGTCATGAATGGCCAGGCTGTCGGTCGCGACCGCCGATGCCAGGATGTGCGCCTTCGCCCGCGAGCGGTGGAAATCCGCCGCGGCCAGGACCACGCACGCCGCGCCGTCGCACACCGGGCTGGAATCCATCAGGTTGATCGGGTCCGCAATCATGCCCGCCTTCAGATAGGTCGACTGGCTGATGGGCGAGCGGAACATCGCGTTCGGGTTGTTAGCTCCATTCCGATGGGCATTGAGCGCAAAGCCGGCAAACTGCTCGTGCTTCACGTTGAATTCGTGCATGTAGCGGCGCATGAGCAGCGCGTTCAGGCCGACAAAGCTGATGCCCTGGCTGACCTCATACTCCTGGTCTGCGGCGGTGGCGAGCCCCGATGTCACCTCGTGCCCGACCGCGTCGGTCATCTTCTCGACGCCGCACACCAACACGACATCGTGGATGCCGCTGGCGACGGCCATCAGGCCGACCCGCAGCGCCGCCGCGCCGGAGCCGCACGCAGCCTCGACCTTCATGGCTTCGATGCCGCGCAGGCCGACGAAGTCTGCGATCAGCGCGCCCAGGTGCTCCTGACCGCCCAGTTCGCCCGACAGCATGTTGCCCACGTAGAGGGCGTCCGCGGTCTCGATGCCCGCATCTGCGAGGGCCGGCATG
>DAOUGK010000065.1:0-6895 GCA_034429055.1 Anaerolineae bacterium
AGGGAAGTAATGTTCCCTGCCTGTGACAGACCGTCGATCGTAATGAGCTGCTGGCCCTGCCACAGCCGGATTCCGTTTGTCCCTGCAGCAGCGAAATAGGTAGCTTTGTCGTGTACCAGCACGGCGACCGCGCTAGCCGTCTGGTCGGATAGTTGGAGCGCAGCAGAAGTGAGGTTGGCCGCATCGGTCCAGGCAAGCACTTTGTCTCCAACACCTGCGATGACAGCCAGCGTGCCCGGCGTGCCAGCGACTTCAGCAGCCGCCACACCAGTGCAATCTTCATCGGCCAGCGACTGCACCGCTCCCGTCCAGAGGTTCATCGCCTTAAGACCACTGTCTCCGCCTGCGACCACCCAGGGCTGCCCCCCAACCGTCGCCGCAGCCAGCTGGTTGGCGGGCAGGTCGCGCAGTTCACGGCGCAGGATGCCGCTGGTCAGGTCCCACAGGCGGACACCCTGATCGCCGTGCGCGGTTGCGGTCGCGGGCAAGTTGACCCAGCTCAACTGCGCATTGCTGTTGGCCGGCAGACTCCATCTGCGCACCATGCTGCCCGCAAGCAGGTCGCACACCACCACAGCTTGTCCAGGCGCAAGCACCAGCGCGCAGGGACGATCGCCGGACATGAAGATGCCCGCATGGGTTACGCCGGTAAGGTCGAGTTCTAGGTTTGCGGTGAAGTCGATTGGCTCGTTCCCTTCCTTAGTCTTGGTCACTGACAGCTTGCCCTCGGTGATTGCAAGCTCCCATGTCCATCCGTCGCCATCAACGTAGGTCTTTGCCGGAATGGAGTCACCAATGGCAGACATGCCGCCACCGGCAGCAAGTTCTTGGACGGGTTTGCCCAGGGCCAGACTCCACACTCGCGTGACTTCACCCTCCTTGACCTGCACGCACGGCTCGCCGTGCAGATATGCGTAGGTGAAGATGCCTGTGCCTGCATCGTCTACCTCGATCTCGGTGCGCTCCAGGTGGGCCAGATCGGGGTCCCAGATGCCCAGGTGACCGTCTTCGAGGCGCAACAGGACGGTTGGCACAATGAGTTCACCGAAGGCAATGTCCTTAACTTCCACCGGGTTGGCTGTGCTGAACCCTACCACGGTCTTCCACTGTTCGTCGGTGTTTCTGCTGAGTAAGCTCACTGTACCGGTCTCAGGGTCCAGAGTCGTGAGCAACTCCGGCAGTGTAGAGGTCAGCAAAGACACTACTGCCATTTTAGGAAGGGAGGATGTCGCCTCGAAGCCATCTGGCTGTGAGAGCACATCCGCGCCAGTATGACGCCGAATCTGGGTTACTGGCTGGTTGTTCGTCTCAAATGCGTCTGCTTCGTTCTCCCATTCAACCGATTTCTCGATGGCCAGCGATACAGTGCCGACGGCGCCGCCCGGATCGAAAAACTGTCGCAGTTCCACCACCTTCGAGTCTGGAGCGAACACCCCGTACACGCGCACTGAGCCGTCGGACCCGCCCAACGCCACGAGCAGCGTGGGCCGGCCGGCGCTCAGGCGCTGCCAGTGCGCCGGCCAGTCATCGGGCAGCGGCGCAAACGCGGCCGCAGTCACCATGGCCTCGGGCAGCGTGAAGGTGTGTACCTCCTGGCCGTCCGTCTTTTCCCACAGCCGGGCCGTGCCGTCGGCGCAGCGGAAGAGGAAGTAGAGCCCGTCGCCTCCGTATGTGGCATCCATTGCCTCCACCTCGGCCGGCAGGCGGAAGCGCAGCGGCTCGCGATATTCCGGAGCCTTCTCCGGCTCCGCAGCCGGGCCCGCCGCGGGGGGTGGCTCTGCTGGCGGCGCGACGACGACAGATTCTATCATCTGCCAGAAACGCACCAGCCCACCGTCGGACGCGATCAGCCCCTGCGCCTTCACGCCGGCCGCCGCGTCAGCGGCAGAGAGCGGCGCCAGCTTGACCGCCCGATGGCGGCCGCTGATCGTGCGCAGCCGGCGCCCCGACTCGGCGTCGCTGAGGTACGCCCGGTCACCGACTGCCGTCAAGGCCAGTAACGAGTCGCGCGTGCGCTTGAGGTCAGCAGCCGGAACAGATGCGGCTGTATCTGCTGTGGACAGGGTGCGGTACACCTGGAGCTTGTCCTGTTCCTGTGTCCGCTCGCGGAAGCGGAGCGGGCTGTGCGAGCCGACGACGAGTTTCGGGCAACTGTGCAAAGGCCACAGCCGGCCGAAAGCTGAGGCGAAGCACAAGCTCGGATCGGGTTGCAGCACCCACCCGGTCTGGTCCCATGTGACGTTGCCGGCCAGCCGCGCCAGCCGGCCCGGAAATGCCGTTGCGGCGAACTCGACCGGGATCTGGTCGGCCAGGGCGAAGCGCCAGTGGAACGCGCCGTCCACGGATGCTATCCGGTACGCACTGTCAGTTCGCTTCAACGTGATCGTCACCAGACGGCCGAGCGCCAGGGCTTCAGCCACCGGCGCGGGGATCTGCTCCTCCGCTCGTTCGACGGCCAGCGCCGCCGGGTTCGCCAGCACGCCCTGGAAGGTCAGGCTTTGCGGTTGCGGAGATCCGTCCGCGAAGGTCACAGAGAGCAGGCGCGTGGGAAAGACCGGCGCGCCGTCCAGACGCGGCCACTCCCGCGCTGCGTTCAAGGCCTCGACTATAGAAGATGCACGGAAGCCATAGGCTCCCAGTGCCGCCGCGGGCTCGTCGTCGTCAAGCGGCTCCCATGTGTCGCCTTTCTGCCGCAGCTTCAGGTCGAGGCAGGTGAACTGGATGTCTGTGCCATCTTCCTGGACTAACTGCACCTCACCCACGGTGGACAGCGAGCGGACCGCCTGCCGCCGGCCGATCCCGTCAAGGATGCTGAGGTGATCCACGCGCCAGGTCTTATCACGCCAGGGGTTGTCCTGCTGGCGGATGCCGGCTGCGGGCAGGTCGCGCACGACGCCCAGGTTGTCATAGAACCGCGCCGGTTCGCCGGTGCGAAACAACTCCCGTCCCGACTCGGGGTCCCACACCCGCGCCGTGCCATCGCGGCCGCCGGTAATCACGTAGTCGCCCGAAGCGTCGCTGACCACGCTCAGCGCGGTGATGGAACCCTGGTGGCCGCGGCCGCGCGCAAAGCTCACCACGCGCGGTTCATGCCCCATCTGGTCAGTCGTCTTCCACGCCAAACGCCAGCACAGCACCTCAGCCGAACCGAGCGCGTTGCCTTCGGTCGTGGCAGTCAACAGCCAGTTGGGTTCGCCGCTCCCGGCAGACGGACGTTGGACCAGCGACAGATTGGTGATGTCGGCGCTGGCAGGGGTGGAGTCCAGGAAACGCTGAGGCTCGTCAACGTCGGCCACGTTCAATCCCCACTGCTCCGGTGACACCTGCCACCTGAGCAGCCGCCGCGCAGGATTCGAACTCCTGGCGCTCACCAATACGTGGATACCCCCAGCGCCAAAGGGCAGGAGTTGTACACCCGTGGTTTTGGCATCAGCCTCGGAGATTTGTAATGTCAGCGTTTTAGATGGCGATGCGACGCGATCCAGCGTGAATTGGCCATCCCAGCGGAAGAGCCGGACCTGACGTCCGGCTGCGACTGCCAGGAATGTTCTGCGGTTCTCCCCCGTGCCAAGCTGCCGGAAGTCGAAGGGGCCGACGGGCTTGTCTATCTGGACACTCTTGCGATGTGTGAGATCGATCGCTCGTGCGAAATGGATGGCTTGCTCCCCGGCAATGATGATCAGCCCGCTATCGTCGTCGGTCCAGGTAAGGGCTCTGGCCCGATTCAGCATCATGGGGGCATTGGGATTGGGAGTTGATAGCCGGGGCCCTTCCGCATCCCAGGACAGGGTCAGCAGCTCAATGTCAGAGCCGCCGTCAACGGGGTAGCCAACTGCGAGCTTCGGGAAGCCGTCTGCTTGCCATATCAGCGCCAGGGATCTGGGCGGCTGCGCGAACGATTGCAGGTCTTCCGGCGTCTGGCGTGTCAAAGGCCGCCAGACAGAGACGCGGCCCAGGGCATCCCCCAGGATCACTGCCAGACGACTCTTCTGCTCGCCGGTCTGCAGCAGATGGGCGGTGAGCGCCGTAATGCGGCCGTGCTGGAACACCAGCGGCGCTGATGAATCAACCACCTGAACGGCGCCGTCGCGCAAACCCGACTCGATCTCGAATTTGGGCTCCTTGCCGGCTGCCGCATCCGCAGTCAAGGGCCAGGACAGCCGGCTATCCAACCAGAGCGACTGGTCTGCTATAGATAGGATCTGCTCCGGCTCGGAGTCATTGAGCCGTATCCTTAGTTCAGGCACGTCTGTACCATCATCAGAGGGCGCCGGAACATAGGATAGCTTGGCGCCGACATTCGCGCCCGGCAGCCAATGGGAGACCGATTGCCCGGCGCCATTGTCTTCCGGCGACAGGCCCTCCTCAGACGCCGCCGCATAGCGGTCGCGCACCGCCCGTTCGGAATCGGTCTGCTGCCGCCGGCGGCGTTCCTCCGGCCCCAGCCCGATGTTCGGGAGATCCCGGGCCAGGTCTTCGGCGCCGGCAGCGAGCTCGTTATGCTCCTGCACCAGGTTGCGGTGGAAGGGGTGGATCGCGTGCCGGCTTTCTTTAGCCTCGGCCCGCCATTCGGCCCAGGGCAGCAGCGCCATGACGCCACGTGCATCCGGCCTGTTCGTCTGCGCCAGGCTGACTTTGCCATCCTGATCCCAGGCAAAGCGCTTCAGCTCGACCGCCATCAATCCCTGGTTGAAGTCGGGCGGTCGGGGCAGAGGCTCGGCCGGCTCGGCGCCGACGAGTTGCTCCTTCGTGAGCAGGTTGCGGCCCGACCAGGGCGTCAGGTCGATGCCGGCCTCAGGCCCGGGCACGAAGGCCATCGCCAGGGCCGGGTCGGCGGCCTGTTCGGGTGACGCTGTAAGGTTGAAGCGCCCGTGATCCCACGCTGCAACCAGCGCCCCGGCCTGCACGCCAGGTTCCACCAGCGGGGCCGGCGGTTGGGCGTCGCTGGCAAACTCCAGCCGGGTCGGTTTGAGCAGGGCGGCCGGGTCATGTATCTTCTTCTCAGCATCCCAGGCGTTCGGCAGCGCGGCCGGGTCGAGCAACGCCTCCAGATAGAGCTGCAACTCCGGCGACCAGGCGCGCACGCGGGCGCGCTCGATCTCGAGTTCTGCCGTCCAGTCATTTCCTGTCTTAGTGAGCGTCAGGCGCATCCGTCCCTGCGCACTGTCTACGAACAGCTCCCAGCCGCCGGTCAGCAGCTTCAACGGTCGGCTCAGGCGGGGTCCGCCTTCGGCGGTCGCGGCAGGAATGGGCTGCGGCGCTCGCGCGTGCGGCGCCAGGTGATAACGCACCCAGGCGCCAGCATATTGCGCATTCTGGCCTGCCAGGCCGCCGCGCTGCCAGGCGAAAGGCTGGTTAGGGTTGACCGCGTCCGCAACGCCGGTGGCGTAAAGCAAAGGGATCTGGTCGAGGATTGCATCCGCGTTTGGCTGCAACGGCAACGTGGCGTGGAAGTTGTCACCGTCCAGAGGCTCCGGCTTACCGTCCACTGTGAACTCGAAATCACGGTCGTCGTAGATGAACTGCTTGCCGTCTGCGCTCACTGCGCAGTAGCCGGGGTTCCACGTGGCGCCGGCGACCTGCACCGCCCACGTGGGGCGAACGATCTCCCAGACGATCCCGCCAACCACGTCATAATAGACTGCCCCTTCGCGCGGGAAGAACTGCGGCACGATCTCGACCGGAGCGCCCTTCCATATCTCAGGAGTCCGCAATTTGTCCAACCGCTCAACCGGTGTCAGGAATTGTGTAACGCCAACCGGCTCATTATCGACGCTCACCAACTGCCAACGCCGCGCAGACGCGCCATCGCTCGACCAGCGAACCAGTTGCAGGCGGCGCGTCTGCTGACCGTCCTCTCTGATCTCCAGTTGCAGACCGCCGGGGCCGATCAGGAGCTTCTGGACTTCGCCAGGTGCGGGCCAGAGCAGTGCCCTGACCCCCTCTGTAACACTCTCGATGACGACCGCGCCGGACAGGATCTGGAAACTGCCATCTGAAAGCCGCTGGACAAACACGGAGCCGCCGGCTTCGCCGGCCGAAACCTCAGCGGTTTCTCCCAATGTCAGTTTGGGGGCGGCAAATCCAGAGAGCAACACTGGCCCCGCGCCATTCCCAGGTTCGGCTTCCACTTGCAGCTCGATCACCGGGCCATCCGGCACCTCTTGCGGTACGAGGGTAATGGGCGTCATATGGGTTGCTCCTCTTGAGGCTGAAAGTTCGCAGCCGCGTACAGGCGCGAGACGAAACCATCGCGATTGGCTTGCAGACGACAGTGTTCGGGTGGACTGGCTGCGCCATCGATAGTGAAGCTGACGATCACGCGATAGACGGGCCCGGTGTCGTCGTTGACCACCAGCAAATCGCTCCCCTTGCTCGTGATCTTGACCGCGTCGTCGCCCGGCGCTACCTGGGCCAGGCACTCTGCCGGCTTGTAGTCCGCCGGCGCTGGCTCAACGAAGCGCTCATGCCAGGGCAGATACACCCGTACGAGCGAGCGGGCAATCATTTCCCCGGCCGGCTGTTCCGGGTTCAGCGGGCCGAGCAGTTCGTAGCCCATCGCCAAATCCGGGAGTTGCCAGGGGCGGACAGCGTGGCCGCCGAGGGGCACGCGGGTCTGATCGAGCCGCCTGGCAGCGGCGGCCTCCGCCGGAGAGAAGTGGTCGCCATACCGTGACAGGTAGAGGGTCAGGGTGTACGTGCCATTCTCAGCCCGCGTGAGGAGCGGCTTGTGTACACCCAGATAAGTGGGTCTGCGTTGAGCACCCGCTTCTGGGGATTGACCTCCTACTGCCGCTTGCGCGGCATCGAACAAGGTCTGCACGCCCAAGCCGTAACGATAGCAGAAGGGCAGGTCCGGCAGGGCGACCAGGCGCTCGTGGCGCAGCAGGCGCGG
>DAOUGK010000066.1:0-3635 GCA_034429055.1 Anaerolineae bacterium
GTGCCCGGCCGCGGCGCGGGCGACATGCCCATCTGCACGGGCAGACCCGGCAGCGGTCGCGCTAACACCCGGCGCAGCGTTTCGATTTGTTGCCCTGAGCTTGAATTTGTCTGATTATCTGTTTGCATTTATGACAGTCCGGGCGGCACCTTGTGAATAATGCACCTGAATTGGATGCTGCATCTCCGTGGAGAGTATAGGGGTTTCACGCTGGGCTGTCAACCGGTTTGCCTTCAAGGGGTGCATTTCAGCGGAGCATCCTGAGCGGCGGGCCGCAGCCCGTAGTCGAAGGGTGCGGCCCGCCAGACCGCGCCGCACCCTTCGACTACGCAGCGCGGGTGCCACCTTCGGTGGCAATTGATGCGCTGCTCCGCTCAGGATGCTTGCTTGCCCCGAAATTGAAACGGACCAGCCTCCAAGACGTAGCAAAAGGGCGATGAGACTGCGCCCCATCGCCCTAACTGCCATCCGATTTCGTCTGACAGCCTACCGGTTCAGCAGCAGGTCATCCATGCCGCCCGTCTTGGGCCGGCTGGAGCCAGTATTGCCGCTGCGGCGCTGCTGGCCGAGCGCGTCGAGGACTTCCTGCAAACTCTGTTGGGCCGTTCCCTTGTCGAGGCCGGTCTGCTGCGCGAGCTCGTCGGCCATGCGAGGATCCTGGCCCATCTCCTTCAGTATGCTGTCCAGATCGAGGCCCCCACCTGAGGGCTGCGTTCGGCTCTGCGTCGGCGCCTGCTGGCTTTCCATGCCGGGCAGCAAGCCGCCCATGCCGGACCCGCTGCCTGTCATGCCGCCCAAGAGTTTGCTCATCACGAAGGAGAGGACCAACTGGACCAGCATTTGCGACAGGCCCGTCTTCCCGGATACCCCTTCGATGATGGAGGTGCTTTGTTCCTGGGCTGCGCCGCCCATCGAGCCATTGAGAATGGCGGAGATGATGTCCATCAGCCCGCCCGCGCCGGCCTGGCCGGACGATTGCGGCACCGAACCGCTCGCGCCCGCCTCGCCGCCGAGCATCCCGCCCAGGATGTCTTCCAGGCCGCCGCCCTGCTGCGAGGCCGAACCGCCGCCCAGGATGGCATCCAGCATATCCGCCATCGGATCGCCGCTGCCGGCGTTCTCTGAGCTGCGCCGCTGCCCGGCGCTTCCGCCCCCCAGGATCGATTGAAGCAGATCATCCAAACTCATGGTGTAGAAACCCCTTTCGCTTTTACCTGTTCACCCAGCGAAAAGCACAGACGATCATCTGCGCGATTGCTTCTGTACATTAGCAAAACTTTGTTACATTGCAGGTTACGGCATCCTTCATTCTTGGGCAACGCGCATTTGACACCTGTCGGCGCATGGGTATACTACCTGCCATGTTGTTCATTTGCCTGGGTTCGACCCTGTTACCTGTGCTGTGCACTCCTTCTTGGGCGGTGTTAGCTTAGTTCAACGCGCCCATTTTTCGTTTACTTTACGTAATGTCTGGCCGTGGGCGCAATCGCCTGCGGCCTTTTGTTTTCTGGCGAGGATTGTCATGGCACCTGTACTGGTCAACCTGAGCGGTATCCACTTCACCTACTTCGACAAGCCTATCCTGGTCGGGCTGGATTGGGAAATCCAGGCCGGGCAGAAGATCGGCCTGATCGGGCCGAACGGCGCGGGCAAGTCCACCCTGCTGCGGCTGCTGCACGGCCTATCTGTTCCGGATGCCGGCTCGATCTTCCGCGTGCGCGACCTGACGACCGGCTACCTGCCCCAGGATGCGGGTGAGTTGTTCGCTGCCGATGCGGAGGATGGTTCCGCCACGCCGCGCACAGTGCTCGATGCGGCACTATCTGGCTCCCCCGAGATTGCCCGGCTGCGCCGCGCGCTGGATGCCGCGGAAGCGCGGATGGGCGACCCGGCCGTGTACGAACAGCCGAACCGGCTTGCGCGCGTGCTGGACGAACACGCCCATCTGCTGCACAGCTATGAGGCGGTCGGCGGGCTGACCTATGAGAACCGCGTCCGCTCGACCCTACGCGACCTCGGCTTGACGGACGAGGTGTTCGAGCAGCCGCTCGATGTCCTGAGCGGCGGGCAGGCGAAGCTGGTGGGGCTGGTCCGGCTGTTGGTGTGGGGGCCGGGTCTGCTGCTGCTCGACGAGCCGGACAATCACCTCGACCTCGCGGGCAAGGAGCAGCTGGAGAAGCTCATCTGCGAGTATGGGGGCACGGTGGTCATTGTCTCTCACGATCGATACCTGCTGGATCAGGTGGTTGACGTCATTGTGGAGCTAGACCGCGGGCAGGTGACGTCGTGGCCGGGCAGCTACACGCACTATGCCGTCAGCAAGGAACTCGCGCGGCTGCGCCAGGAGCAGATGTTCAAGGCCCAGCAGAAGCGCATCACCCAGATCGAGGCGGCCATCAAACGCTTCGAGGAGGCCGCGGCCTTCACGCAGGACGAGCGCCACGCGCGGCAGGCGCGCCACCGCCGCAAGATGCTCGATCGCATGGACAAGATCGAGCGGCCCGGCGAGCAGGCACGGATGCGTCTGGAGCTGGGCGGCTGGCGGGGCAGCAACAAGGTGCTCGACGTACAGGCTGCGGAGAAGTGGTTTGCGGACGGCGACGATATCAACGTGGTGTTGAACGGCATCGGCTTCCAGGTGTGGCACGGCGAGCGGGTGGGGCTGGTCGGGCCGAACGGCGCGGGCAAGTCGGTGCTGTTCCGCTGCATCCTCAACGCAGCTCTGGAGGCCGGCAACCTGCCGGCCGCGCTGCTCAACGGGAGCGCGGCTGCGCTGACCGACACCGCACTCGACGGAGGCGTCATCAAGCTCGGCCCCAGCGTCAAGATCGGCTACTACGCGCAGCTCCACGAGACGCTCAACCCGGAGTGGACGCTGGTGGATGCCATCCGCGATGCGCGGCCTATGTACGCCGACGATGCCGTTGCCCTGCTGCAGCGGTTCCTGTTCGATTACCTGGCGACGCAGAAACAGGTGCGCCATCTCAGCGGCGGCGAGCGCAGCCGCCTGCAACTGGCCCGGCTGATGCTGTCCGACGTCAACTTCCTGCTGCTGGACGAGCCGACGAACAACCTGGACATCCCCGCGTCGGAGGTGCTGGAGGCCGCACTGGAGGAGTTCAACGGGACCGTGCTCGTCATCTCGCACGACCGCTACTTCCTCGACCGCATCGTGGACCGGGTCGTCGCGCTGGAGGACGGTCGCGCGGTGGAGGTCAACGGGGGCTATTCGGATTACCTGGAACGAAGCTAACCGCGTGTTCTGATCGGTGTTTGGATCACGAAGACGCGAACACGGCGAAGGTCGCGAAGCGCGAAGAACGCGAAGGGCTGTGCTTGGGAGCTGGCACTTCGTGCGCTTCCTGTCTCTTCGTGCCTTCGTGGTCCAAATGCCAGGCGGTTCACTTGAGTTGTACACTGACCTGGAACACGCTCTCGAACCAACGCGCCTTCTTCTGTCCTGCGAAACGCTCCACTTCGTCGCCTTCGCCGGGCAGCAGGGTGACGGTGAGCTGGTTCCCGTCCAGCGCACAGCGGAGGTCCTGCACCGCGTCCGTGTGGCTGCGGTCCAGGCCGTCCGCAAAGCGCAGGATGGCGCCAAGCTGCGTGACGAGCGTCTGGTCATCCGTCGGGAG
>DAOUGK010000067.1:0-3359 GCA_034429055.1 Anaerolineae bacterium
CGCAGTCCACCGGTGTGATGATCGGGGGCGTGCTGCCCATCGAAGAGGTCATCTTCTTCCTGCTCACCAACATGCTGATCGTATTCGGCATGGTGCTCTTCCTGAGCACCGACAATGCCGCAGTCAAGGGGTTCATCGGCAGATTGACCCGGAACCCCGGATTCTCCGAGAATCCGGGTTTCTGATCTGGAGATTAACAGAAATCCGGTTTCTCAGGCGCAGCTTCGCTGCGCACGAAACCGGGTTTCTGCGACCTTGTCCTGACTTAAGAGGTTTACATGCGTCGAAGTCGTTTGTTGAGTATCTTCCTGGTCGTCTTTATCGACTTGCTCGGTTTTGGCCTCATCCTGCCGCTGCTGCCCTATTATGCCGGGGCATACGGGGCCAGCCAGCTCCTCATCGGCGGGCTGGCGGGGGCCTACGCGGCCGCGCAGTTCATCGGTGCGCCGCTGCTCGGCCGCCTGTCCGACCGGTTTGGCCGGCGGCCCATCCTCGTCGTCAGCATCGGGGGCACCGCGTTGAGCTTCGTCGTCCTCGGCCTGGCCGAGCCGCTGGGCAAGGCGCTGGCCGGCATCCCGCTGGCGCAGGCCACCAGCGAGCAGGCTATTGCGCTGCAAAACGCGACGATCATCGGCGTGATGTTCTTCTCGCGGCTCCTCGGCGGTCTGACGGGCGGCAACATCACGGTGGCGCAGGCGTACATTGCAGACGTCACCGACGCCGAGAACCGGGCGAAGGGGCTGGGGCTGATCGGTGCAGCCTTCGGCCTGGGCTTCATTCTGGGGCCGGTGGCGGGCGGCGCGCTCAGCGCATTCGGCTACGATGTGCCTTCCTTTGCCGCGGCCGGACTGGCACTGCTCAACCTGCTGGCCGTCATCTTCTTCCTGCCCGAATCGCTGACCAAGGAACGCCGCGAGGAACTGCTGACCGAACGGCGGTCGCTCATCAGCCTCGGCGCGATGTGGGAGGCGCTCAACAAGCCGCGGGTCGGCCCGCTGCTCAACATCCGCCTCTTCTATGCCCTGGCCGCCGCCATCTTCCAGACCATTTTCACCCAGTGGGCGATGGTGCGCCTCGGCCTGACCTCCCAGTCCACCGGCTGGCTGCTCGGCTATGTGGGTCTGCTCTCGATCATCGTGCAGGGCGGGCTGATCGGCCCGCTGACCAAGCGCTTCCGAGAGTACCAACTGATCTTCTGGAGCACGGCGATCATGGCCGTGTCGCTGCTGGCCTGGGGCCTGACGCCTAACCTGCCCGTGCTGCTCGTCGTGATGATTCCGATTGCCTTCGCAACGGGCGTGCTCAACACGGTCATCAACTCCGCGATCACGCGCGCCGTGCAGCCGCAGGAGATCGGCGGCGCGCTCGGCATCGCCGGCTCGCTGGAGAGCCTCTCACGCATTGTTTCGCCGCTGCTGGGCAGCGCGCTGCTCGGCGCAGTGGGCGCCTGGGCGCCGGGCCTTGCGGCCAGCCTGATCATGGGCGGGGTGGTGTTCTATGCGTGGCAGCACCTGATTGTGCGGCCCGATGCACCCCTGGCCGTGGGCACAGCCGGACCTGCGGCGCAAAGCCACAAGTAACAGGCGAACTCATCTGCCGTCCCGGATGCAAATGGAGTCGAGGCTTTAGCCGGTCAGGTTGGCTATGACCGCACACTCCCAAACCGGCTGAAGCCTCGACTCCAATCTTGGAAAGGGCTCTGCCTTTGGAATCCCTGTAGGCGCAGTCGAAATCATTCTTCAAACTATTGACAAAGCATCA
The DNA here is from genome assembly GCA_034429055.1 of Anaerolineae bacterium. GTDB lineage: Bacteria > Chloroflexota > Anaerolineae > CG2-30-64-16 > CG2-30-64-16 > MWBF01. The sequence continues at coordinate 1,762 of DAOUGK010000067.1, forward strand.
ACAGTATGATACACTTTCATGGACAACGTCGACATGAAAGGAGTCGCTGAGTGGCCAAGAAACTGATGGGCGCCGACGCGCCCGACTTCACCCTGCCGGCAACGAACGGAAGCACGGTCAGACTGTCGGACTACCGCGGAAAGAATCTCGTGCTGGTGCTGAACCGGAGCATCTACTGACCGTTCTGCCGCCGGCACATGGCGCAGTTGCGCCAAGATTATGCGCAGTTCACGGAACGCAATACCGAGATTCTCGTCATTTCGCCGGAAGACATGCCCGACGTCAGCAAGTTCTGGACGGCGGAGCGCATGCCGATGCCCGGCCTCGTCGATCCGGGCCACGAGGTTGCCAACCGCTATGGGCAGGAGGTCAACCTCCTCAAGCTCGGACGCATGCCCTCGCTGCTGATCCTGGACGCGACGGGCGCCGTGCGCTACGAGCACCGGGCCAATAGCATGTCCGATATTCCGGCCAATAAAACGCTGTTGGCAGTTATTGACGAACTGAATCGGGAAAGAATCAATGCGTAACTGGCGGGCCATCTGGCAGCCGGAGCTGTATCACGGCTGGGGCAAGCGCCCGCCCTTCTTCGAAGGGTGGTATTTCAAGCTGGTTGACGCCGGCGAATCGCATCGTTATGCGGTGATTCCCGGCGTCTTCCTCGGCACGGAGCCGGGCAGTTCGCACTGCTTCGTGCAGACGCTCGACGGCGCGACCGGCCAGTCCACCTATCACCCCTATCCGTATGAGACCTTCCGCGCAGCCCCCGACGAGTTCAACATCTGGGTTGGGCCTAACAACTTCCGCGCGGACGGCCTGCTGCTCGACATCGACGCGCCTGAACGCAGGATGCGCGGCGCGCTGCGCTTCACCGGCCGCACCCCGTGGCCCGTCACGCTCCTTGCACCAGGCATCATGGGCTGGTACGCGTATGCGCCCTTCATGGAGTGCTACCACGGCATTGTCAGCCTCGACCACGCCATCGAAGGCCTCCTGGAGGTGGACGGGCGGCTGCTCGACTTCCGCAATGGCCGAGGGTATATCGAAAAGGATTGGGGCCAGGCGTTCCCGCAGGCGTGGGTCTGGATGCAGACCAACCATTTCGAGGCGCCCGGCACTTCTCTCACGGCTTCGGTCGCGGTCATCCCGTGGCGCGGCAATCAGTTTGACGGCTATATCGCGGGCCTATGGCACAAAGGGCGGCTCTACCGCTTTGCCACCTATACTGGCGCGCAGCTTCAGCGCTTCGAGGTGGATGACGATCGGGTCGTGCTGCATCTTGCAGATCGCCTGGCTCCAGAGCCGATCCGAGTTGCGCGTAGCTTAGGGCCTCGTGCCCGTCAGAGCGCCCACAAGGGGCTAGACTACTATCACTCCGACAGGTTCGTGGGAGGCGGTTATCGCCTGGAAATCACCGCGCGGCGCAGCCACGCCGGTCTGCTGCACTCGCCCGAACGCACCGCCATGCTCCAGCGCGTGCTGGAGAGCCTGACAGCCACGGTCCACGTCCGGCTCGTCGCGCAGGGGGCAGCTGAGCGGGTCGTCTTTGAGGGCACGGGCCGCCACGCCGGGCTGGAGGTCGTCGGCCCGGTGGACGA
>DAOUGK010000068.1:0-3658 GCA_034429055.1 Anaerolineae bacterium
CTCAGCACGCGCGAGCAACACATCCGCCGCGACAAGGCATCCAGCAACATCTGCACCAACCAGGCGCTCAACGCGCTCGCAGCGGCCATCTACATGGCCGCGATGGGCAAGTACGGGCTCCGTGCAGTGGCCGAGTTGAGCTATCACAAGGCGCACTATGCGGCCAAGCTGATCGCTGACCTCGAGGGTTACGCGGTCAAGGCGGACGGCCCGTTCTTCAAGGAGTTCGTCGTGCAGTGTCCGCTGCCAGTGGCAGAGATCAACCGGCGGCTGCTGGATGAATACGGGATCCTGGGCGGCTATGACCTGGGCAACGACTATCCGGAGCTTAAAGATCATATGCTCGTCTGCGTCACCGAGATGAACAGCCGGGCCGATATCGAGGCGCTGGCCGAGGCGCTGGCAGAGATCCGTGAGTTCGAGGCGGATGTGCCGGCCGAGGCCGGCAACCTGGAGGAGGTGGCGTGATGGGCGAGCCGCTGATCTACGAAATCTGTCGTGCCGGCCGCCGGGCGGTGAGCCTGCCGGATTGCGACGTGCCGGAGACGGCGCTGCCCGAAGGCGCGCTGCGCGCGGACCTGCCGCTGCCCGAGGTGTCCGAGATCGACCTGACGCGCCACTATGTCCGGCTGAGCCAGCTCAACCACGCGATCGACACCGGCTTCTATCCCCTCGGGTCTTGCACCATGAAGCTCAATCCGAAGGTCAACGAGTACGCGGCGCGGTTGCCGGGCCTGGCCGCGCTGCACCCGTTGCAGCCGGAGGACAGCGTACAGGGCGCAATGGCGTTGATGTATAACCTGCAGGTCATGCTGGCGGAAATCGCCGGCTTCGCCGCAGTCACGCTACAACCTGCGGCGGGTGCGCACGGTGAGCTGACCGGCGTCCTCATCATGCGCAAGTACCTGTACGACCGCGGAGAGACCCAGCGCGATGTCATCATCGTGCCGGATTCCGCGCATGGCACGAACCCGGCCACAACGAGCATGTCCGGGTTGAAGGTCGTCGAAGTGCGCTCAGACCCGCGCGGCAACGTAGACCTGGTGATGCTGCGTGAGTTGATCGCCCAGCACGGCCCCAGGCTCGTCGGCCTGATGCTCACCAATCCGAACACGCTCGGCCTGTACGATGAGCATGTCGAGGAGGTGCTGCGGCTGGTCCACGAGGCGGGCGGACTGGTCTACGGCGACGGCGCGAACTTCAATGCCATTCTGGGCATTGCCAAGCCGGGCGCAGTCGGGTTCGACGTCATGCACTACAACCTGCACAAGACGTTCTCCACCCCGCACGGCGGCGGCGGGCCCGGCTCCGGTGCGGTGGGCGTCGCCGCGCACCTCGCCGACTATCTGCCGGGCCCCATCGTCGCGCGCGACGCGGAAGATACGTACCGCTGGCACATGCCGCCGCGCTCCATCGGGCGGGTCAAGGCATTCTGGGGCAACTTCGGCATCCTGGTGCGGGCGTATACGTACATCCGCATGCACGGCGCGCAAGGCCTGCGCGAGATCAGCGAGAATGCGGTGCTGAACGCGAACTATCTGCAGGCGCGGCTGCGGGGGGCGTACCCGATCCCGCACGGCGACCGGACCTGCATGCACGAGTTCGTGGCGCAGGGTATCCTCAAAGATTCACCCGGAATCCGCACGATGGACATCGCCAAGCGACTGATGGACTTCGGCATGCACCCACCGACGGTCTACTTCCCGCTCATCGTGCCGGAGGCGCTGATGGTCGAGCCGACGGAGACGGAGAGCAAGGAGACGCTGGACGCGTTCGCGGATGCCATGATTCAGATCGCGGCGGAGGCGCGCGAACAGCCGGAGCTGCTCAAGACCGCGCCGCACACTGCGCCGTTCAAGCGGCTGGACGAGGTGCGCGCGGCGAAGGAACTCACACTCTGCTACGCGCCCGGGTGCAGCTAAGAAGCGCCCCGACTGGAACGCAGATGACGCAGATAGAACTGATTTACCTGATAGGGGTCTTTAGATCAAGCAAATCAGTCTGATCTGCGTCATCTGTGCGCTATTTCAACCCGGATTTGCTTGCGAGAGTAGTAGCCGATGCCTGAGCTGCCCGATCTTGAGGTAATCCGCGCATATCTTGCGCCGCGGCTGGCCGCGGTGCAGATAGCGTCTGCGACGGTGCTGCGGCCGTTGATCGTGCGCAACTACTTCGGGGATGATGTGGCGGCGCGGCTGGCGGGCCGGCGCATCACGGGGGTCGCGCGGCGCGGGAAGTATCTGCTGCTCGGCCTCGATGATGGGACGACCCTCGTCTATCATCCCATGCTGATGGGACGTCTCCGCTACGGCGTACCCCTCAAGAAACCGCGGACGCGCGATGCGTTCATCCTCGCGCTGGCCGACGGCATGGAGCTGCGCTATCACGATGCGAAGGACATGGGGAAAATCTACCTGGTGGCAGACCTGTCCCAGGTGCCCGGCTTCATCAGCCTGGGGCCGGAGGCGGACGACCCTGCGCTGACGCCGGAGCTGTTCGCGGAGCGACTGAAGCGACATAACGGAGAGATCAAGGGCGTGCTGACCAACCAGGAATTCGTCGCGGGCATCGGCAATGCCTATGCCGATGAGATTCTGTGGTGCGCCCAAATCTACCCCTTCCGCCGCCGCGCCAACCTGAGCGTGGACGAGATCGCCCGGCTATACGGCTGCATGCGCAACGTGCTGGGCAAGGCAATCGAGGTTCTGACTGAGCGGGTGGGCGACGACATCGACGTAGAGGTGCGCGACTTCCTGGCGGTGCATGGCAAGGCTGACGGAGAATGCCCGCGCTGCGGGGGCCGCATCAGCGAGATCACCTACGAACGCATCGCGACGAACTTCTGCCGCACCTGCCAGCCGGGACTCATGGTGGCGAAGGGACGGAAATTGTAACTCCTGCTCCGCGTCACTGCTTTGTGCTGCGGGTATCCGCACCCGCCTCTTCATAGAGACACCCGCAGACTGACGGGATGGCGGTAGGGCACAATTGCCGTCATGACCCAGTGTATGGGAGCGTGCGTGCTGCGACCAGTGTCAGCAGAACGAGCACCGCTCCAATGAACCATAGGGCCCAGACAGTTCCGCGCCATCGTGACTCGACAGTCGCTTTGCCTGCCTGTGCGAGAAGCGCAGCCAAAGCGAGCACGATAGCCTGAACAGGTAGGCAGAACATGCCATATAAAGCATTGAAGTAGGTCTCTATGAACTCACCTGGAGCGCTCACCTTCTGAACCTTGAGCGCAACGTTGAAGATGAGCCAGCACATGAGCAGGCTCACGCCGAAAAGGATCCATGCTATCCGCGGAGTGTAGGACTTTATCCATGCATCCGGCGTCAACACCCATAGCCAGGAGGGCAAAGTCACCTTCCGGGAGGCTTGACGCCCGGTCCGCAGGGTGGATGGTTTTGAGGAAAGCCCTGCCTTCGATGTGTGCTGGTACCATGCATTGGTGGCCGGGAGCAGCAGTAGCAGCACTGATATCAACTCAAGAACGCTGGCAAGCATGAGAATGGCGGCCCTGATCGGTTGTTCTGCAAGGCTTGGTCCCCACCCGCCGTTTATCAGAACTGTTATCATCGATAACAGAATCCAACCGATGTACACGATGCGGCGCTGGTTGCTGCCGAGCCAGACTCCGCGGATCAGCCACGCCTCG
>DAOUGK010000069.1:0-5929 GCA_034429055.1 Anaerolineae bacterium
GTGACGCTGTGCTCGCCGCCGGTCATGCCGAAGTTGAAGTTGTTCATCACCAGCACGGTCAGGCCGATGTTGCGCCGCGCAGCGTTGAGCCAGTGCGCCGCGCCGATGCCCGTGCCGCCGTCGCCGATAAGCACGATGACCTTCAGATCGGGGTCGGCCAGCTTGATGCCGGTCGCATAAGCCACGCTGCGGCCATGCAGGCCGTGAAACGCGTGGGTGACGAAGTACTGATCCCCCAGCCCCTGGCAGCCGATATCGGTGACGATGACGATCCGGTGCGGGGGCAGGCCGAGCCTGACGAGGGCCGTGTTCAAGTGGTTGAGAATCAGGCTGTGGCCGCAGCCGGGGCAGAAGGGATAGGCGCGCGCGTTGCGATAGGTCTCTAGCATACGGCCTCCAGGAATTGGCCCGGCGTGATGAGTTCCCCGTCCACCCGGTTGATGCCCACGATCTCCGGCGGGGCATGGCGGCCTTGCGCGGCCCAGCGGTACACGATGCGCTCGACCTCGCGGCGATACCCGCCCAGGTTCAGCTCTGCGACGACAATCCGGCGAAGCGTTGCCTGCATCTCGGTGACTGCGGTCAGGAGCGCTGCTTCAGGCACGGGCCAGAGCGTCTGCAACGTCAGCGCAGCGACCGACCGGCCTCCGGCGCGTGCCTCGCGAACGGCCTCCGCCTGGCCGCGGGCCGTGATGCCGTAGGCAATGAACAGGGTTGTGGATCCTGGTTTCAGGTCGGCGCGCACAAGTTCGATTTCGTCCCGGTGGTCGTCGATCTTGCGTCGCAGATGCTCGTTCAGCCGTCCGACCTTGGCCGGGTCTTTGGTCAGGAAGCCGTGCTCGTCGTGGCTGGAGCCGGTGAAGCGGGTGATGTGTTCCCCGCCGATGGGGCTGAAGGGCGGCGGCGCGTCTACCGGCTCGAAGCGATAGGGCACGAAGGACTCATTGGCCGAGGCCAGCCGGCGGCTGCGCACGGGCGGCTGCTCGTAGGCGTCTATCTCCACCGTATGCATGGACTGGAAGATCTCTTTGTCGGTCAGCAGGAAGACGGGGCAGCGAAACCGTTCGGCCAGATCGAACGCGCGGCGGGTCAGGCTGTAGCACTCGGCCACGTTGGATGGCGCCAGGGCAATTACCGGGAAGCCGCCGGAGGTGCCCCAGCGGACGAACTGAACATCCCCCTGCGCGGGCGTGGTTGCGCCGCCGGTCGCCGGTCCCATGCGCTGCGCATCCACGATGACGAGCGGCGCTTCGCCCATGATGGCGAGGCCGATATTCTCGCTGTAGAGGCTGATGCCCGGCCCGGAGGTGGCCGTCAGCACGCGTTTGCCGGTCATGGCCGCGCCGATGCACATGCTCAGGGCGCCGATTTCGTCTTCGGCCTGGATTGCGACACCGCCGCACTTGGGCAGCTCGCGTATCATGTGGAGCAGTAAGGGGGTGGCCGGGGAGATGGGGTAGCCGGCGAAGAAGTCACAGCCCGCATCCAGCGCGCCGCGGGCAATGGCGGTCGCGCCGTCGATGAACTCACGCATGAAGCTAACTCTCCGTTGAGTTGAAATTGAGAAACCGGCTTGCCGCTGAGAGAAACCCGGTTTCTGCCAGAAATCAGGTTTCTGACTATATACACCACAATACCTCCGCGCGGCGCGCCTGACCATGACGCTGCGCAGGTCCGGGGCAACAAAAGGGGGGCGCCGCGCGGCGCCCCCCAGGGAAATGACTGTATCAGATGCAGCGCTCTCAGTTGTTGACCCAGCGGGCCAGCCTCTGCAGGGGAGAAGGTTTGGCGTCCAGGCTCCGCTCGACTTCGGCATACCGGTCGAGCTGGGGCAGCAGCGTCCAGGCCAGAATTGCAAGGATGGCGATGAGCAGCGGGATGTCCATGATGTTCTCCTCTCGATGATTTCGCACGACCCAATGACGATTGTTCGCTAATAAAGGTTCCTGGAACGCGGCCCTTAGGCCACGGAATACAACCTGTCTATGACAGACGATATTACGACAGCGTGCTGCAGCGTCTCGATTAACCAATAATACGTTCAAGTGCTCTAATAGTCGCGCCCACCTATGAAACTGCGATGAATGGCGCGGTCGGATTGCGTGACAGTTTTTTCACCCGGCGGAAACAGGTTTGTCGCATGGCCGTTCGCCCGCTACAATAGGCTCATTGCAGGCAGTATAGCCGGGCATGAGGGCGCGCACATCCGCCGCGCGGCCTATCTGCGGGTGGGACTTTGGTCCCATTCTAAGTGTTGTCTTTAAGGACTGGAGCTGAGGATGATCGGTGAGATCAACGGTATACGGTTGGCTTACGAGGAATACGGTCGCGGCAACCCGCTGGCGCTGCTGCTGATTCACGGGTTTCCGCTCGATGGGCGGATGTGGCGCGGGCAGGTCGCCGCTCTGTCGGCGCAGGCGCACGTAATCGTGCCTGACCTGCGCGGGCACGGCCGGTCAGAGGTTCCGCCCGGCCCCTACACGATGGAGCACCATGCCGATGATATGGCTGCGCTGCTCGATCATCTCGGTGTGCAGCGCGCGGTCATCGGTGGGCTGAGCATGGGCGGCTATGTCGCATTCGCCTTCTGGCGGCGGCATCGCACGCGGGTGCGTGGGCTGGCCCTGCTCGATACGCGGGCGGAGCCTGACAGCGAGGCTGCGCGCGCCAACCGCGATGCCTCGATGCGCAGGGTGCGGGAGGCGGGCGTGGCCGCTTTCGTGGAGGACATGCTCCCGCGCGTGCTTGCGCCGGCCAGCCTGGCCGACCCGGCCATCGCAGATGAAGCGCGGCGCATCATGGCGGCGCAGTCTGTCGAGGGGATTGTTGGCGCGCTCGGCGGCCTGCGCGACCGCAGCGACAGCCGCTCCCTGCTGCCCGGGATCGACGTGCCGGTGCTCGCGCTGGGCGGCGCGGAGGACGCGCTGACCCCGTCCCCGGATATGGAAGCGATGGCCGCGGCCATACCCGGTGCGCGTATGGTCGTCATCCCGCGCGCCGGCCACCTGAGCCCCCTGGAGCAGCCGGCCGCGGTCAACGAGGCGCTAACCGATTTCCTGCAGACGTGTGGCCGGTAGCACGGAGAGCGCACGCAAAGCTGCAAAGAACGCCAAGATACTCATTTTGCGCCCTTTCGTCTTTGCGTGAGTATTTCGGTTGTGCAGTATCTCTGCGCCGGGATGTTTCTACGCCTTGTCTGCGAAATGCATGACCAGCCGGTCGGCTTCGTCATACGAGTAGGCCACGAACAGGGGCGGGTCGTGCGGCTGCATGGCAAGCACCTTCGGCAGCAGCACGGGCAGGTCCTCGACCATGTCCGCGAGGGGCAGCGCATCCTGCCGGTGCCACTCAAGCGCACCTTCGTCGGACGGCGTGACAGCCGTGGCATCCGTCTGCGCCGTGAAAACGAAGAACAGAATTCCCAGGTTGGGGTCTCCGGCATCGGCGTGAACGACTGCGCGTAGCAATAAATCGTGGATTTCCAGCCCGGCTTCCTCGCGCACTTCACGTAATATCGCGGCGTAGATGTCCTCACCGGCCTCGACGTGGCCCCCCAGGCCGTTGCAGCGGCCCGCCCAGAGGCGCTTGTGCGGCCCGCCGCGCAGCAGGAGAACCGTCGCGTCCCCTGTCGCGGCGTCATCGTGGGTGACGAAGCAGAGCACACGCGGAATCACCTGGTAGCGGTGACGGGTCTTGCTCACCCCCTGATCTTCGCGGCCCATCTTCTCCTCCATCTCGTGATATAATCCGGCCCATGCAATCACCCGCCCGCGCCAGCACATCTTCTGTCGCAGCCAGCACGTCCGGCAGCGCCGGCGCCGCCAACATCAGCCGCCGCATCCTGCGCGCGGCCACGCTCGTAATGGCTCTGTTCTTCCTCAGCCGCGTCGCCGGGCTGGCACGCGAGATGATCATCAGCGCGCGTTTCGGTACGAGCGCAGACCTGGACGCATACCTGGCCGCGTTTCGCGTGCCCGACCTGCTGTTTCAGCTCATCGCGGGCGGCGCGCTCGGCTCCGCGTTCATCCCCGTGTTCGCCGGCTGCGTCGCGCGGCGCGACCTGACCGGCGCGTGGCGCGTTTTCAGCGCAGTGACCAACTTGGTGCTGCTATTGCTGACCGCGGTCACGATTGCGACGGCCGCGGCGGCCCCGTGGCTCGTCAGCACCATCCTGGCCCCGGGCTTCAGCCCCGCGCAACAGGCCCTGACCGCGGATTTGATGCGCTGGATGCTCATCAGCACCGTTATTTTCGGCGTCAGCGGCATCATCATGGGCGTGTTGAACAGCTTCAACCACTTCCTGCTGCCCGCGCTTGCGCCAGTGCTCTACAACCTCAGCATTATAGCCGGAGCGTGGTTCCTTGCGCCAACCCTCGGTGTGCATGGACTGGTCATCGGCGTCGTGGTCGGCGCGGCGCTGCACCTCGATGTGCAGCTCTTCGGCCTGTGGCGGCACGGCGCACGCTACTCTGCCACGCTCGGCCTCACCGATCGCAAAGTTCACGAGGTCGCGCGGCTGATGGGGCCGCGCGTGCTGGGCCTGGCCGCGGTGCAGCTCAACTTCTGGGTGAACACTATCCTGGCGTCGGCCCTGCCCGCGGGGAGCCTCTCCGCGTTGAACTATGCGTGGATGCTCATGCTGCTGCCGCAGGGGATCGTCGCCCAGGGTGTGGCAACTGCGGCCTTCCCGACGTTTGCCGCGCTGGAGGCGCAGGGGCGGCGCACGGAGCTGCGCCAGACCATCAGCGGGACGCTGCGTGCGGTGCTGTTCCTGGCGATTCCTGCGGCTGCGGGGTTGTTTGTCTGGCGCGTGCCGTTGATTCGCCTGCTGCTGGAGCGCGGTGAGTTCACCGCCTCTTCGACCGCGCTGACCGCGGTCGCGCTGATGTATTATGCGCTGGGGCTGGTAGGCCATTCCGTCGTGGAGATTGTGGCGCGGGCCTTCTACGCGCTGCACGACACGCGCACGCCGGTGATGATCGGGGTGGCGGCGATGGCGGGCAACGTGCTGCTCAGCCTGTGGCTGCGCGGGCCGCTCGGCCACGCCGGGCTCGCGCTGGCGAATACGGTCGCGACCTCGGTGGAGATGGTGCTGCTGGTCTGGCTGTTGTCGCGGCGGCTGCACGGGTTGGAGTGGCCGCGGCTCTGGGCGACGGTCATCAAGGCGGGCGTCGCGGCGGGGGTGATGGCGGCTGCGCTAGCATGGGCGGCGCGCGAGTGGGCCGGTCAGCCGGTCTTAATGGTGGCTCCGTTGGGCCTTGCAGCCGGCGGGCTGCTCTACCTGGCCGTGGCGTTCGTCCTGCGCATGCCGGAGGTCAGGACGCTCGCGCGGCTGGGGCGGTGACGGGCGTCCACACGAAGCGCCAGGGCCGCTCGCGCGCCTCTGCGCTCCCGCGCACGCCGATGCGAGGGGTCACGCGCACCTCCGCCTCGGCTATGCTCTCGCCCGTCTCGATGAACAGGACGTCGTCTGTCACGAGGTCCAGCCCGTTCTGCGCCAGGTCGATCCCTAGCGCCTGACACATCTTCCCCGGCCCGTCCGTCAGGTGCGCGCGTGACTGCACCGTGCGGCGGCTGTGCATGGCCTCGATGCCTTCCTGGGGGAAGATGGCGCGGATGAGCACCGCGCCGGGCTGGCCGTCCGGTTCGGTGACGGCGTTCAGACAGTGGTGGATGCCGTAGATGCGGTAGACGTAAGCGTGGCCGGGCGCACCGTACATGATGGCGCTGCGCGGCGTACGGCGGAACGCATGGGAGGACTCGTCATCCGGTCCGCCGTACGCCTCGGTTTCACAGATCAGGCCGCTCAAGCGGATGCCCGCCAGCACGCTCACGAGACGCTGGCCCAGCAGCTCGCGGGCCACGGTCACAGTAGGACGCTCATAGAACGCACGCGGCAGCCGTGGATCGGGCGCTGTCACACGAGCTG
>DAOUGK010000070.1:0-2598 GCA_034429055.1 Anaerolineae bacterium
CACCGGCCTCACCGGGCGTCGTGTATGGAATGGAGCACAAAGCATGAACTTCAACCGGATTATGACCCCTGAGTCACTGATTCCGATGGTCATCGAGACGAGCAACCGCGGCGAGCGCGCGTACGACATCTACTCGCTGCTGCTCAAGGAACGCATCATCTTCCTGGGCACGCCCATCAATGACCAGGTGGCGAACGTTATCGTGGCCCAATTGTTATTCCTGGACCGGGAGGACCCGGAAAAGGACATCCAGCTCTACATCAATTCGCCCGGCGGCCAGGTTTACGCGGGCATGGCAATCTACGACACCATGCAGCTCATCCGCGCACAGGTCAGCACGATTGCGGTCGGCGTGACCGCCAGCTTCGGCACGGTGCTGCTGACCGCGGGCGCGAAGGGCAAGCGCTATGCGCTGCCCCACGCGACCATCCACATGCACCAGCCGCTCGGCGGTGCGCAGGGCCAGGCGACCGAGATCGAGATCCAGGCGCGCGAAATCCTGCGCCTCAAGGAAGAACTGAACCAGATTCTTGCGCGACATACGGGCCAGACGGTCCAGAAGATCGCGGAGGACACCGACCGGGACCGCTATCTCAGCGCAGACCAGGCGAAGGAATACGGCCTGCTCGACGAGGTGCTGCACCCGGCGGAACTCAAGACGAAGGCCGACAAGAAATAACGTGAAAGTTGATGTGGAGCGCTGCTCCTTCTGTCACCGGGACCAGAGCCAGGTCCGCCGGCTGATTGCCGGGCCGGACGGCGTCTTCATCTGCGATGAATGCGTCGGCCTGTGCCAGGAAGTCCTCGACGAGGACGGCATCGCGCCGTCCATCGGCGGCCCCAGCGATGCCGCGGCCCCGCCCTGGCGCACGCTGACTCCGAAGGAGATGATGGCGCAGCTCGACGAGTATGTTGTCGGCCAGGCGCGCGCCAAGAAGGTCCTGTCGGTTGCGGTGTACAACCATTATAAGCGCATCGCGGGCGGCGACCATGGCGCAGGCGAAGAGCGCGCCGAGGTCGTCAAGCGTGGCGGCGACGACGTCGAGCTGGAGAAGAGCAACATCCTGCTCATCGGACCGACCGGCTGCGGCAAGACGCTCCTCGCGCGCACGCTGGCCCGCATCCTGGATGTGCCGTTCACCATCGCGGATGCGACCGGGCTGACCGAGGCGGGCTACGTCGGCGAGGATGTCGAGAACATCCTGGTGCAGTTGCTCCACGCGGCCGAGTGGAATGTGGAGCGCGCGTCGGTCGGCATCATCTACGTGGACGAGATCGACAAAATTGCGCGCAAGAGCGGCGCGAACCCCTCGATCACGCGCGATGTGTCGGGCGAGGGCGTGCAGCAGGGCCTGCTCAAGATTATCGAGGGCTCGATCGCGAACGTGCCGCCGCAGGGCGGGCGCAAGCACCCGAACCAGGAGTTCGTGCGCCTCGATACGCGCAACATCCTGTTCATCTGCGGCGGCGCGTTCTCCGGCCTGAATGACATCATCGGCCAGCGCCGGGGCATCCGGGGCCGCGTCGGCTTCAACACGACGGGCGAGCCGTTCCGCAGCGAGGATGAGCAGACCGCGGAGCTGTTGCAGCACGTCATCGCGGATGACCTGCTCAAGTATGGCATGATTCCGGAGTTCGTGGGCCGCCTGCCGGTCACGGTGAACGTCGAGCCGCTGGATGAAGATGCGCTCGTGGCCGTGCTGACCGAGCCGAAGAATGCGCTGGTCCGCCAGTACAGCCGCCTGCTGGAGCTGGACGGTGTGGAGCTGGTCTTCACGCCGGAGGCGCTGCGGGCCGCGGCGCGCGACGCCATGAAGCTGAAGACCGGCGCGCGCGGGCTGCGTACGATCATCGAGCGGGTGTTGCTCGATGTGATGTATGAGATTCCGTCGCACCCGGAAGTGGTCAAGTGCGTCGTCAACGCCGACTGCATTACGCGTAACGCATCGCCTCTGCTGCTCAACGGCGACGGCCAGCCTATCGCCTGGGGCGAGCTCCCGAACAAGCGCTCGGCGTAAGTCTATCTCACGCAAAGACGCAAAGATCGCAAAGTGGAATCTATCTTTGCGTCTTGGCGCCTTTGCGTGAACTGTTTTAAGGCGTGATATGTCCCAACTGACCCATCTCGATGAACAGGGCCAGGCTCGTATGGTGGACGTCGGCGCAAAGGCGGAGACCGAGCGCGAAGCCGTCGCCGCGGGCCGCGTGCGGATGCGGAGGGAGACGCTGCGGCTGCTGCGCGAGGGCAACCTGCCCAAGGGCGATGTGCTGGGCGTGGCGCGCGTCGCAGGCATCATGGCCGCCAAGCGCACACCGGACCTGATTCCGCTCTGTCATCCGCTGCTGCTCACGAAGGTGGGGGTCGAGTTCGCGTTCGATGAAGCGGCCCCGGCCGTCGACATCACCGCGACCGTGCGCTGCAAGGGGCAGACGGGCGTCGAGATGGAGGCGCTGACCGCGGTCAGCGTGGCCGCGCTGACCATCTACGACATGGCAAAGGCCGTCGAGAAGGGCATGGTCATCGAAGGCATTCGCCTGCTGGAGAAGCGCGGCGGCAAAAGCGGGACGTGGCGAGCCGAGGGGGAGGATGAATAGAAC
>DAOUGK010000071.1:0-4247 GCA_034429055.1 Anaerolineae bacterium
TCGTCAAGCGCATAGACAGATTAACGGTTGAGCGACTTGCAGTTGAGAACTTTGAGATCGAAGCGGGCGCGCTCGATTATGGATTTGAGATCGACGGTATTCTCGGCATGGATTTCCTGACCGCAGTCGGCGCAGTCATCGATCTTGATCGCATGGAGATTCATGCCGCAACGGGGACTGAAAAATAGCACCGCTGATGACGCAGATCGAACTGATCTGTATGATCTAGGTCGGATAATCAGTGTTCCATTTCAACCTTGAAGGAGATAACATCATGCCACGACCCATCACACTCTTCACCGGCCAATGGGCAGACCTGCCCTTCGAGACAGTCTGTGCGAAGGCGAAATCCTTCGGGTATGACGGCGTGGAAATCGCGTGCTGGGGCGACCATTTCGAGGTGGACAAGGCCCTGGAGAGCGACGCGTATCTGCGCAATCGCCATGATATCCTGGAGAGCCACGGCCTCCAGTGCTTCGCGATCAGCACCCACCTCGTCGGCCAGTGCGTCTGCGACCGGATCGACGAGCGCCATGCCAGCATCCTCCCCCCGCGCATCTACGGCGACGGCAAGGAGGACGGGGTGCGCGCCCGCGCCGCCGAGGAAGTCGCAAACACGGCTCGCGCCGCGAAGAAGTTCGGCGTGAACGTCGTGCCCGGGTTCACCGGCTCGCCCATCTGGCACATGGTCTACTCCTTCCCGCCCAATCCCGGCGACTTCCTGGAGAAAGGCCTGAAGTTCTTCGCAGACACCTGGAAGCCGATCCTCGATGTGTACCAACAGGAGGGCGTGCGCTACGCGCTGGAAGTCCACCCGACCGAGATTGCGTTCGATATCGCCAGCGCGGAGAACGCGCTCAACGCGCTCGACTGGCACCCGGCATTCGGCTTCAACTATGATCCCAGCCACTTCGGCTACCAGGGCGTGGACTACGTCAAGTTCATCCGCAAGTTCGCGGAGCGCATCTACCACGTCCACATGAAAGATGTGTGGTGGTCGAACGTGCCGACCGAGGCAGGCGTGTTCGGTGGGCATCTCAACTTCGGGGATTCCCGGCGCTTCTGGGACTTCCGCTCGCTGGGCCGGGGGAGCATCAACTTCGAGGAGATTATCCGCGCGCTCAATGCGATCGGCTACCAGGGGCCGTTGTCGGTCGAGTGGGAGGACGGCGGCATGGATCGCGAGCATGGTGCAACCGAAGCCGCCGCGTTCCTGCGCAAGCTCGACTTCGCACCGTCCGCCGTCGCCTTCGACGCCGCGTTCGAGCGGAAGTAACGCAGCGGTCAACCGCTTTGACACATTACGGAGGTTCATTCATGGCCGAATCATCGTTTGGCAGCATGGCCGGCCCGAAGGCCGAGGGCTCCATTCCGGAGCTTGGCATCGGCATGTTGGGCTATGCGTTCATGGGCAAGGCGCACACCAACGCGTTCAAGAAGATCCCGTACATGATGTACCCCCCGCCCGCGATCCCGAAGCTGGTGGCGCTGTGCGGGCGCAACGAGGAAGCCACGCGCGCGGCCGCGGAACGCTACGGCTACGAGAAGGTCTACACCGACTGGCGCGACATGATCGCGGACCCGGCGGTGCACATCTTCGATAACGGCGGCCCGAATAACATTCACGCGGAGCCGACCATCGCGGCCGCGCGGGCGGGCAAGCACGTCTTCTGCGAGAAGCCGCTGGCGCGCACCGCGGCCGAGGCCAAGACCATGTTGGACGCGGTCAACGCGGCGGGCGTGAAGCACATGGTCGCGTTCAACTACCGCTTCGTGCCGGCCATCCGGCTGGCCTACGAGCTCATCAGCAGCGGCAAGCTGGGCCGCATCTACCACTTCCGCGCGGTCTACCTGCAGGAATGGATCATGCCGCACTACAACACCGGCATGATCTGGCGGACGGATAAGGAAACCGCGGGCAGCGGTGCGCTGGGCGACCTGGGCGCACACATCATCGATCTGGCACGCTTCCTCTGCGGCGAGATCAAGAGCGTCGGCGCACTGACCAAGACGTTCATCCCCGAACGCTCCGGCCAGAAGGTCGAGGTGGATGACGCGTTCGTCTCCGTCGCGGAGTTCGAAAACGGCGCGGTCGGCACGCTCGAAGCCAGCCGGTTTGCGGGCGGCAACAAGAACGGCGAGAAGCTCGAAATCAACGGCGAAAAGGGCAGCATCCGCTTCAACATGGAGCGCATGAACGAACTGGAGGTGTTCTGGGTCGGGGATGAGCCGAAGGAGACCCAGGGCTGGCGCACGGTGCTCGTGTCGGAGAGCTACCATCCGTGGTGGAGCAACTGGTGGCCCCAGGGCCATATCATCGGCTGGGAGCACACCTTCATCCACGAGATCACGCACTTCCTCGACTGCATCGTGAACGACAAGGATGTGGCGCCCTTCGGCGCGAACTTCGAGGACGGCTACCGCGCCGCGGTCGTGTGCGACGGCATCCTGGAGTCCGCTGCGACCCGGCGGATGGTGGACCTGAAGTATTAGGGCTGTTGCCACAGAGGCCACAGAGGACGCAGAGGCTCCTTCGGCACGGGCAGTATAAAAATCCGTAAAATCTGTGTCGGAGTAAAATCTCTGGGGTCTCTGTGTCCTCTGTGGCTTCGTCAACTCTGCGTCGTATTCTCCAACTGCGTCTCCCCGACGCGCACGCGCACCAGATCCCCTACCTGAAGCGTGAAGTTCTCCCCGGGCACGATGCCCGTGCCGGTCATCAGAAACGCGCCCCACGGGAACGACAGCTCGCGGAACAGGTAGTCGGCCAGTTCCTGGGGCCGGCGCTTCATGCGCCCCAGGTCGGTCGCGCCGCTGAAGACGACCGCGCCCCCGCGTGCAATCTCCAGGCCGATGCTTACTGCGTCCAGCTCCTCCGCAGATGCCAGCACGATACCTGCGCCGAGCGCGCATGACCCGTCATACACCTTCGCCTGCGGCAGGTAGAGCGGGTTCGCGCCCTCGATGTCGCGCGATGACACATCGTTCCCCGCACAGTAGCCGACAATCTCGCCGTAGCGGTTGAGCACCAGCGTCAGTTCCGGCTCCGGCACATTCCAGCCGCTGTCCCGCCGGATGCGGATGGCCTCGCCCGGCCCGACCACACGCCAGCCCGCAGCCTTGAAGAACAGCTCCGGCCGCTCCGCCTCATACACCCGCTGATAGACGTCCGCCGTGGCCGACTCTGCCTCGCGCGCCTGCCGGCTGCGCAGGTAGGTCACGCCGCTCGCCCATACTTCCTGCTCCGTCTCGATGGGCGGGAGAGGGTGTCCTGCGGCCTGTTCGCCGGTCAGGTGACTCGCCAGCAGGGCAGGCAGGTCCGCGGCACGTTCCTGTAATGCACGCGCGAGGGTGAAGTCGGGGCTCAAATGCCGGTTGTCGAGCGCCCAACGGGCTGCGCCCAGGCTGCGGTAGCGTGTCAGTATCATCGATGCCTTCCTTTCGACGGTCGGGGTTAGCTGCATTGTACCCAGAACCGCGGGGAGCACAAACACCCTGGCATTCCAGATGCTGGAGTCGAGGCTTCAGCGGGTTGCCTGCCTACGCACGTACACACCCAAACCGGCTGAAGCCTCGACTCCGATCTTCGTCAGAGCATTGCATTGGAGATTTCCAACAGACAGCCGGCTGCGCACCCTTTGTGCTCAACTCGTACTTGACGGATTAGAAAATCCGTGCTATAAAGAAGCGGTCTTGACTCGTGTCGCCTGCCAGAGAAAGGGAAAGAACGATGCCTAGAGTAGTGCATTTCGAGTTGGCGGTGGATGATGCTGAACGCGCGGCCACATTTTATCGCAACGTCTTCGGCTGGAAGGTCGACAAGTGGGAAGGCCCGATGGATTACTGGCTCATCACCACGGGTAGCAGCGACGAACGCGGTATCGACGGGGCCTTCACGCAGCGCTCTGAGGGGTTCAGGAACACGGTGAACACGATCGATGTGCAGGCGCTCGATGAGCATCTTGCACAGATTGAGGCCCAGGGCGGCAAGATCCTGATGCCGAAAAGTCCGGTCCCCGGGGTCGGCTGGCTGGCGTATGCGGAGGACACCGAGGGCAATGTCTTCGGGATGATGCAGATGGATCCGTCTGCTCACTGAGACGGACAGAAGACGCAAACACGGTTCTGAAATTCCACGCGGGCCGCAGATGCACTTTCGTGCACCTGCGGCCTTTCACATTAGCGGGCCAGCGCCACCTTTTGGGTGAAGGTGCAGCTACTCACGCGCCAGGATTTCATCGGCAATC
>DAOUGK010000072.1:0-7031 GCA_034429055.1 Anaerolineae bacterium
GCGGAAGATCACCGCCATAATCAGACCGATGCCGATGCCGAACGCGATGGACAGGACCACGCGCGCCACCGCAATATCCATACCGATGGCGACGCCGGTATATGTCAGCGCCAGGATGTTGATGGCCGGGCCGACGAACAGGAAGGTGATCGCCGGGCCCAGGCCTGCGCCCTTCTTGTAGATCCCCGCAAAGAGCGGCATGATGGTGCAGGAGCAGACCGCCAGCACGAAGCCGCCGACCGCGGACGCAGGGTAGGAGATGTATTTCGGCGCGGTGCGGCCCAGGTAGCGCGTCACAGCCTCCTTGGGCACGAGCGCGGTCAGCGCGCCCGCGATGAAGAAGGCCGGCACCAGGCACAGGAGCACGTGCGCAGCCAGATAGCTGGCGAGGTTGCCCAGGCCGCTCTGCAGCAGGTCGAGCACGAAATTCATGGGAGTCGCACTTTTTCGGGCTGGAGGGGCGAATTCGACGCCTGAGTTGCGGCGGGGCGTGGACTGCACGTGCCGTCCGCCTCGCACTTGGGGCAGTTGCAGCCGGCCACCCGCTGATGCCCGCGTGCGTCGTGAGACCGTTCTGCCGAGGCGAGCTCTCGCAAGATCGCTGCGACCGGCCCGGCTGCGGAGCCGTCTGCCAGCCCGTAAAAGACGTAGGTGCCCTCGTTATGGTCAGTGATGAGGCCCTCTTTGCGCAGCACGGCCAGTTGCTGAGAGACATAGGGCTGCGGCTTCCTGAGTGCTGCGGCCAGATGACAGACGCACTCGTCCGCTCCGCGCAAAATCGACAGGATTTCGAGGCGCATCGGGTGCGCCATCAGCCTGAGCAGGCGGGCCTGTTCACGATAGGAGGTCATATGCACTTCTCACTATATAGAAATTTCTGCATATACAATAGTATGCGGCTTCCCATCTGCATATGACGCGCGTCATGCGAGACGAACAACTACGGTCCAGAGTACTCGTAGCTCTTGGCGTCCTTGGCGGCTTTGCGTGAGCTTGCGCACGGTACTTCTCACGCAAAGGCGCCAAGAACGCCAAGAACAACGCTTGATACTGGCATCTGGACAACACTGATGTGGTACAATAACCACCAATAGAATGACAGAAGTCACGATTGCCGTTGGGCCAGCCGCAAGTCGAAACAGGAGGGAGCACATGTACAACCGTGTGGATGCCCGTGTAATCGCAGAGTTGGAACGCATCGTCGGCGCGGAGAACGTCCTGGCCGGGCCGCAGCAGGCGGAAAAGCTGGAACGCTACACCCACGACGAGGTGGTCGGCCTGGCCGCCGAGCCGGAGGTGGTCGTCCTCGCGTCATCGGCGCAGCAGGTGTCGGAGGTCATGCGCCTGGCGCAGGCTGCGCGCGTGCCGGTGACCCCGCGCGGCGCAGGCTCCGGGCTGAGCGGAGGCGCGGTGCCCATCTGCGGTGGGATCGTGCTCTCGCTGGAGCGCATGAACCGCATCCTCGAAATCGACCACGGCAACCTGATGGTCACGGTCGAGCCGGGCGTCATCACCGGCAACCTCCACCGCGCAGTCGAGGCCGAAGGTCTCTTCTACCCGCCCGACCCGGCCAGCCTGGAATCCTGCTCCATCGGCGGCAATATCGCGGAGGGCGCGGGCGGGCCGCGTGCCGTCAAGTACGGCGTGACGAAGGACTACGTCTGCGGGCTGGAGGCCGTGCTCCCCTCCGGCGAGATCATCAGCCTCGGCGGCAAGCTGGTCAAGGACGTCACCGGCTATGATTTGACGCAGCTCCTGGTCGGCTCCGAGGGCACGCTGGCGGTCGTCACCAAGATCATCCTCCGCCTGATTCCCCTGCCCAGGTTCCGCGTCGACCTGCTCGTGCCGTTCGATGACTTTCAGGCAGCCATCCGCACGGTTTCGGCCATCATCGCGGCCCGCATCCTGCCCACCACCATCGAGTTCATGGAGCAGGACAGCGTCCTCGCGGTGGAAAAGCTGCTGGGTCGCGCCATGCAGTTCCGCGATGCAGCCGCGCACCTGCTCATCCAGCTCGACGGCAGCCGGCAGGATGCGGTGGATGCGGACTACGAGATCGTGGGTGATATCTGCCTGGAGCACGGCGCACGCGATGTGCTCGTCGCCAAGGACACCCGCACGCGCGACCGACTCTGGGAGGCGCGACGGAAGATTATCGAGTCGCTCAAGTTCGCCAGCCCGATCAGCCACATGGAGGACGTCGTCGTGCCGCGCAGTCGCATCCCGGACCTGCTGGCCGGCGTCAAGGCAATTGCCGCGGAGCGCGGGGTGCGGGTCGTCTGTTTCGGCCACGCCGGCGACGGCAACGTTCACGTCAACGTGCTCAAGGACGACCTGCCGATGGACGAATGGCGCGCCCTCACGCCGGAGCTCTCCACCGCTTTCTACCGGCTGGCTATCGGCATGGGCGGGAGGATCACGGGCGAACACGGCATCGGCGTCACCCGGCGGAAGTACCTGGGCATGGCGCTCAGCCCGGCGGAGATCGCTCTCATGCGCGGCATCAAGGCGACGTTCGACCCGAACGGCATCCTTAATCCGGGGAAGGTGTTCCCGGATTGACGGGCGGGCAGAGGGCTTGTGCTATAATGCACCCGGTCACAGCACCACATCCTGCACGGCTGACTCACGGAGACCATGCGTTCACAAGCCCATCCCGCCAGACCCCTGTCGCGCTCGGACCTGCTCGTCGCGCTGCTCGCGGCAGCGGGGAGCCTGCTGCTCTACTATCGTACGTATGTCCCCTGGGTGCTGCCGTCCGACAGCGGCGAGTTCCAGGTCCTCGCGCACCAGCTCGGCGTCGCGCATACCACCGGCTACCCCGTGTACCTGCTGCTCGCGAAAGCCTTCATCCTGCTCGTGCCCGCGCCGAGCATCGCGGCGGGCGTCAACCTGTACTCGGCCTTCATGGCAGCCGCAACGGTCGGC
Source organism: Anaerolineae bacterium (assembly GCA_034429055.1). GTDB lineage: Bacteria > Chloroflexota > Anaerolineae > CG2-30-64-16 > CG2-30-64-16 > MWBF01. The sequence goes on from DAOUGK010000072.1 coordinate 2,929, forward strand.
CTGGTCTACCTGGGGGGCCGGCTGTTAATCCAGCGCCGCTGGCCCGGCAGCCTGTGGCTGCCGCTGTTCGGCGCGGGCGCGCTGGCCGTCGGATACACTTTCTGGTCACAGGCGCTCATCGCGGAGGTCTACGCGACCGGCGCAGCGTTCCTGGCCGCGGTCTGCGTCCTGGTGCTGTACTGGTATCGTGCAAGGGGCACGGAGCACCCTTCGACTGCGCCGCGCGTCGGTTCGCGCGGCTCCGCTCAGGATGCTCGGCAGGGATGGCCGCTGTTCGCAGCGGGCATCATCGGCGGACTCGGGTTGGGCGTGCACGCCAGCGTTGCGATGTTTGCGCCCGCAGTGGTCATCTTCCTCCTGTCCCAGTGGGATCGCCGCCGCGAGTGGCTCCTGCCCGCGCTGCTCGGCGGCGCAGCCGGGCTGCTCCTTTACCTCAGCGCATTCCTCTTCGTGGACCTGCACGCGGCGCCCGCGAGCATCTTCAACGCGGCTTATAGCCCCGCGCGCTCCAACTGGGACCTGACCGCGGAGGACCTCGCCAGCCCCATCCGCCGCATCGTCTTCCTGATGACCGCGGTCCAGTGGCGCAGCGCCATGTTCGCCGGCCCGCTGCTGGACACACCCGCGCGGCTCGGTGAGTATCTGGTCGGTCTGCCGCGCGAGTTCTCGCTTCTCACGCAGGCGCTGATCGTGCTGGGCGCCGCGACCCTGTTCCGCCGCGACCGGCGGCTCGGCTGGTTCTTCGCGTCCGCGCTTCTCATCCACTGGGCCTGCTACTTTAACTACCGGGTGGGCGACCTCTATGTGTTCTACATCCCGGGTTACGTCCTCCTGGCGATGCTGGCAACCGTGGGATTGGAACGGCTGGCGGAAGCGCTCGCCGCATCCCGAGGTGGTACCCAGACCCACTCGGACCGCCGAGTGCCAGCTCGGCCCCGCGAGCCTCAGCTCATCGCATTGAGCCGGCCGGTACAGGCGGTCATCGTGGCCGCGGTGGCCCTGGTCGCGGTCGGTCTGACCGTACGCCCATACGTGCCGGATGTCGTCGCAGGCCGGATGCCCTTCATCGGCACAGAAGGCTACCTCGTCGACCGCAACACCGAGCAGGTTGGCCGGATAGCTCGTACGGTCGTCGAGCGGCTGGAGCCGGATGCCATCGTCTTCACCGACTGGTACTGGCTCTATCCCTACTACTACGCGGCGCACATCGAGCTGGGGCGGACGGGCATGCAGTTCATCGAGACCTACTCGCGCAGCGACAAGCCCGGCCTGGCCGACTCGATCGTCCAGTTCGTGCAGGCCAACTACCCCGACCGGCCCATCTACTTCTCGCAGCGGGTGCGCGAAATCGAGATGGCGGGCTTCACCTATCGCAGCGTGAGCACCGGAGCCGGCCAGCTTTTCAAGTTGGAGTATCCGAACTAAACTGATATGATGTGTCAGGAAGTCGCCCAGCGACTTCCTGACCTTACTCTGAATTGCTCCGCAACTCAGAGGCGCGTAAAACACCCGACGAAACGCCCTATCCTGGAGTATCTCTCATCGATGAAAACCACCTACACCCCTGGGGTCGTCTTCCAGCCTAAATCCTCTCGTGGCCTGCAACGCGGGATCAACCAGATTGTCGATGCCGTGCGCCCGACGCTCGGCCCGCGGCCGCGCCTCGTCGCGCTGACGCGGGTTGCCGGCACCGGCTCGCCGGAGCTGCTCGACAACGCGGGCGTCATCGCCCGACGCATCATCGAGCTGCCCGACCGCGATGCGGACATGGGCGCGATGTTCGTGCGGCATATGCTCTGGAGCCAGCACGAGCGCGAGGGCGACGGCACCGCAACGACCGCGGTCCTGTTCCAATCTCTGTTCAACCAGGGGCTGCACTATCTCGCATCCGACGGCAACGCGATGGTGCTGCGCCGCTACCTTGAGGAAGGGCTCGAGGTCATCCTGGAAGAGTTAGCGCGCCAGGCCGTGCCGGTGGAAGGCCCGCAGGCGCTCGCGCGCGTCGCGGCCGCGGTGTGCGGCGACCCGCCGATGGCGCGGCTGCTGGGCGAGATCTTCGACATCATCGGTGAATACGGTCGCATCGAAATCCGCACGGGCCGCGGCCGTGACCTGGAGCGCGAGTACGTCGAAGGCATCTACTGGAAGGGCGGCGCGGCGTCGCGGGATATGACCAACGGCAAGTCGCACAACCGGGCCGAACTCCAGGATGCGCGCATCCTGGTCAGCGACCTCGAACTGACGCAGCCGGAGGAGATTCTGCCCGTCCTGATTGCGGCGCGCCAGGCCAAAGTACGCAGCCTGCTGCTCATTGCCCGCCAGTTCGCGGAGCCTGTCCTCGCCACCATCCTGGTCAACAACAAGCCGGGCGAGTTCGATATCCTGGCCGTCAAGACGCCGGGCCTGACGATCCCCGAGATTATGGGCGTCCTGGAGGACATGAGTTATCTGACCGGTGCGCGCATCTTCAGCAAGCAGGGCGGCGAGCGGCTGACCGGCATCCGCGCCGAGGACCTGGGCCACGCGCGGCGCGCCTGGGCCGACCGCGAGTTCTTCGGCATCGTCGGCGCGCAGGGCGACCCGCGTGCGCTGCGGCAGCACATCGCGCGGCTCAAGGCGGCGCACGGCGCCATCGGCGACCTGGCCGAACGCAAGAACTTGCGCGAGCGCATCGGCAAGCTGACCGGCGGCGCGGCGACCCTCTGGATCGGCGGCAACACCGAGGCCGAGGTCAATGTGCGCAAGGAGCTGGCCGAGCACACCATCGAAGCCGTGCGCGGCGCGCTGCTGGCAGGCGTCGTGCCGGGCGGCGGCACCGCGCTGCTGGACTGCCGCCCCGCGCTGCGGGCCCGGCTCAAGGCCGCGACCGCCAGCGAAGAACGCGCCGCCTATCGCATCCTCATCCGCGCGCTGGAAGAACCCGCGCGCACCATCATTGCGAACGCCGGGTTCGACGTCGATGAGGTCATGGCGGAGATCCGCCAGGCCGGCCGCGGGCATGGGTTCGACGTGGAGGCCGAGCAGTTCGTCCCGATGGCATCCCGCGGCGTGCTGGACAGCGGGTCCGCGCTCAAGGCGGCCGTGAAACTGGCCGTGCTGTCCGCGGGCATCGCACTGACCGCGGACGTGCTCGTCCACCACAAGAAGCCCGTCGAGGCAACGAACCCGTAGGAATTACGAATCAAGAATTGTGAATCAGGAATGAGTAACCAATAAAGAGTAATCATTGCCAGGATCGTTTTCTCATTACTCGTTCCTGACTCCCCCGCACAACGAGGTGTTACACCATGCATGGCCCCAAGATAACCGTCATCGGCGCAGGCAGTTTCTTCTTCGGCAAGCCCGTCATCCACAAGATGGCGACCAGCCCCGTCATGGCGGGCGGGACCCTGGCCCTGGTGGACACGCGGCCGGATGTGATGCAGACGATGGTCCGGCTGGCCGAGCGCGTGTGCGCGGCCACGGGCAGCGATGTGACGGTCCGCGGCTCGACCGACCGCCGCGAGGTCCTGGCGGATTCCGATTTCGTTGTCCTCACCTTCTCCGACCGCAATGCCCACTTCCGGGGCCTGGACACGCGCATCGCCGCCAAACACGGTATCCGCATGTGCAGCTCGGACACCATCGGGCCGGGCGGCATCTTCCGTGCGCTGCGCGAGACGCCCCACGCGCTGGCAATGGCCCGCGACGTCCATGAGCTGGCGCCTCACGCCTGGCTCATCAACTTCGTCAACCCGACCACCGTCCTGGGCACCGCGCTGCAACGCTACGCGCCCGAAGTGAAGTCGTTCGCGCTGTGCGACGGCCACCACGAGCCGTACTGCACCCTGGGCTGGTGCAAGGCGCTGGGCATCCTGCCGGCGGACGCGACGAGCGTCCCGCCGGACGTGCAGGCGCGGCTCGACCTGGCGATCGGCGGCGTCAACCACGCAACCTTCATCCTGCGCTGCCGCTATGATGAGCAGGACCTCATGCCCCGGCTCCGCGAGGTCATCGCGCAGCGCGCAGCCGAAGAAGCCGGCCGGCCCGAAGCCCACTCGAAGGCGCGCTACAACTACGCGTACGCGCTGCAACTCTTCGACCTCTACGGCGTCTACCCCGAC
>DAOUGK010000073.1:0-2004 GCA_034429055.1 Anaerolineae bacterium
CCCACCCATTATGACTACAAGGACCTCCGCCTGACCCCGGCCCAGGTACGCGAGCGGCTGGCCGGCTTCGGCCACCAGAATGTCGTCGCCTTCCAGACGCGCAATCCCCTGCACCGCGTGCACGAGGAACTGACCAAGCGCGCCGCGCAGTCGGTCGACGGCGTGCTGCTGCTGCACCCGGTCGTGGGCATGACGAAGCCCGGCGACGTGGACCATTTCACCCGCGTGCGCACGTACAAGGCGCTGGCGGAAAACCACTATGACCCGGACCGCATTTTGCTGTCCCTGCTGCCGCTGGCGATGCGGCTGGCCGGCCCGCGCGAGGCCGTCTGGCACGCGATTATCCGCCGCAACTACGGCGCGAACCACCTGATTGTGGGCCGCGACCACGCCGGGCCGGGCAACGACTCCACCGGCAAGCCCTTCTACGGCCCCTACGATGCGCAGGAACTCGTCGCCAAACACGAGGCCGAGCTCGGCGTCAAGATGATTCCGTTCCTCCAGTTCGTCTATCTGCCGGAAGAGGACCGCTACGAGGAAATCAGCAAGGTGCCCGCGGGCGCAAAGACCGCGGACATCTCCGGCACGCAGGTGCGCCGCGACTACCTGAACGCGGGCCGGCTGCTGCCCGAATGGTTCACCCGCCCCGAGGTGGCCGAGATTCTGGCGGAGAGCTACCCCCCGCGGCACAAGCAGGGCGTCTGCATCTGGTTCACCGGGCTGAGCGGCGCGGGCAAGTCCACCACCGCCGAGGTGCTGACCCAACTCCTGCTGGAATTCGGCAAGACCCTCACCGTGCTGGACGGCGACGTGGTGCGCACGCACCTGTCCAAGGGCCTGGGCTTCTCCAAGGAAGACCGCGACACCAACATCCGCCGCATCGGCTGGGTCGCGGCGGAGATTACGCGGCACGGCGGCACGACCATCTGCGCAGCCATCAGCCCGTACCGCGCCATTCGCAACGAGATCCGCGCGATGGTCGGCAGCGACCACTTCGTCGAGGTCTTCGTCGACACCCCGCTCGAGGTCTGCGAGCAGCGCGACTACACGGGCATGTATGCCAAGGCCCGCCGCGGGGAAATCAAGGGCTTCACGGGCATCGACGACCCGTACGAAGCGCCGGAGCACCCCGAGATTACCCTCGACACGGTCAACTTCACGCCCGAGGAGAACGCGCGCAAGATCATCGAATATCTTGCCCACCAGGGCCTCCTCCGCGCCAACGGGAGCTGATAATAGAACGCTGATGGCGCTGATAGTCATGATTGACGCTGATGCTTTATTTTCTGGTCGGCTGAAGGTGACTATTGGCGCCATCGCCTGATCGCCAATGGACGATAACATCACTGTTTTACGAGACCCCACCGCCGCATATGCTGCAGACTCGCACAAGCATAGCGAGCTAACCGAGCGGATAATCCGTAGCTACTTTGAGGTTTACAACGCGCTCGGCCATGGCTTTCTGGAGAAAGTCTACGAGAATGCGATGGCATTGCGTCTGCTGAGAAACGGCATGCAGGTGCGGCAGCAGCAATCGATCAGTGTCTACTTTGATGGGCAGGTCGTAGGCGACTACTTTGCTGACTTGGTAGTTGACGACCTGATCATCCTTGAGCTTAAGGCTGTTGAAGCCCTGGCCTTGGAACATGAGGCCCAGCTGATTAACTACCTGAAAGCGACCCGATATGAGGTTGGCCTGTTGCTCAACTCCGGCCCCAGGCCGAAGATCATCCGCAAGGCGTATGCCAATGAACGCAAGTCCTTGCTCGCGAAATAGGACGTCATCACCATCACAGTAGATGAAATAGATCAGCGTTCATCAGGGCCAAGCTCCGCTTGGCACATCAGCGCCATCAGCGTTCTATTCAACGAGCCAAAAAACAAGAAAAATCAGCGTCGATCATGATCATCAGCGTCATCAGCGTTCTATTCATCGTGCCAGTAAGAAGATAAGATCAGCGTCAATCATGATCATCAGCGTCATCAGCGTTCTATTCAGCGAGC
>DAOUGK010000074.1:0-11791 GCA_034429055.1 Anaerolineae bacterium
ATCGGCATTGAGGACGGAAGCGCGGCCGCCGTGACCATCGATGCACTGCCCGACGAGACGATCAGCGGCACCGACGAGCGCATCCGGGCGCTGGGGCAGAGCCAGAAGGGCGAGATCAGCTATACCGCCGTGATCGCTCTGGGCCGCACCGACCCACGGCTGCGCTGGAACATGACCGCTGCGGTCGAGTTTGCGAAGTAGGCTAACCCAAGGCGATTCCTGCCAGGCGGTGTATGTGAGTGCGCCGCCTGGCGGTTTCATTTCCTCAGACTAACCACCCCCAAACGTAATGGCTGTCACTGCCTCTCAGGCGCAGACAGTGTTCCATATTCCACAGATTCAGGATCAGGAGGCTGCACTCATGGCGGATTGGCGCACCGTTCTCGCGACCCTGGTGACGGATGTCGAAGGGCACTACGACTTGCTCAAGTATCGTCTGCGCGAGCGGCTAGGGCATCGCAGTCCCATCATGATCTACCCATACCGCGGCTATGGTACGCAGCGAAAGCTGTACTTGCGCGGCCGTGTGCTGGAAGATCGCAACATCAGCGGCGCAGAGGAGGACGATACCACATGGGAAAACATCGTTGATATGTACAAGCGGTTCAAGAGCAACGAGATTCCCTATGCCCGCGTGCGCGCCCGCTTTCAGGATGTCGAGCAGGAAGTGGTGGCAGATGGCGAAGGCTTCTTCGATGTCACCATCGAGCCGCACAGCCCGCTGCCGGCCGGCCGGCTCTGGCACCAGATCGAACTCGAACTGGTCGAGCCGCGCCGTGAGTACCAGCCGGAACCCGTGACTGCGACCGGCGATGTTCTGGTCGCCCCGCCGACCGCCGAGTACATCGTCATCAGTGACCTCGATGATACAGTCGTCCACACGGATGCTGCGAACCTTCTCCGCATGGCGCGCACTGTGTTTCTCAGCAACGCGCGAATGCGCCTGCCCTTCGAAGGGGTGGCCGCGTTCTACCGCGCGCTGCACGCGGGCAGCACCGGCCACGCGCAGAATCCGATGTTCTACGTCTCCAACTCGGCCTGGAATATGTATGACCTCCTGAGCGATTTCCTGAATCTGCACGAGATTCCCATCGGGCCGGTCATCTTCCTGCGCAACTGGGGCATCTCAAAGGAGGGCATCGCGCCGCTCAATCCGAGCCGGCACAAGCTGGAGTATATCCGGCGCATCCTGGAGACCTTCACAGATCTGCCATTTATACTCATCGGCGACAGCGGCGAGCAGGACCCCGAGATCTACACGGAGGCCGTGCGGCTCCATCCCAACCGCATCATGGCCGTCTACATCCGTAACGTGAGCCGCAAGCCGGAACGACCTGAGCAGCTCAAGATGCTGGCGGAGCAGGTGCTGGCCGCGGGCAGTACGATGATCCTGGCGGAGACAACGGTCCCGCTGGCGGAACATGCCGTCGCGCAGGGGTGGATACAGGCGAGCCGCCTCGCCGAGGTGCAGATAGCAAAGGACGCAGATGCTGCGCCGCCGTCGCCGGTCGAGAAGCTGCTGGGCGAAGATGAGCCGAAGGCGCCTGCTTCAACCGTGGTCGTGCCGGGCGCAACTGCTGCGGAGACCGCGCAGGCTGTGGAGAAGGGCGCCATCGAGACTGCATTGGAGGCTGGCGATGCACAGGCCGAAGAAACGCCTACGGTCATCGTGGACCCGACGGAGCAGCCGATGGAGAAGAAGCCGTAATTGACGCTCGCCAGTGCCCGTGCTAAACTCACCGCCGTGACTGTCACTGCCTCTGCACCGGCCAAATTGATGCTGTACGGCGAGCACGCCGTCGTATACGGCGTGCCGTGCGTTGTCACCGCGGTGGACCTGCGCGTCCGGGTGAGCGTGGGCCTGCGGCGCGACGACCATGTGACTATCCGCACGCCCATGCTGGCGGAGCCTTTCACGACCGATATCGACGCGGTGATGCGCGGGGACGCACCCCCTCCGGCCGCGCTGTTCGTCGTAGCGGCGCTGCGCGCGTGCTGGCAGACGACGGCACCCTGCGGCCTGGATCTCCACACGCAGGCCGACTTCTCGGATTCATACGGATTAGGCAGTTCTTCCGCCGTGACGGTTGCCACGGTCAAGGCATTGGGCGAGGCGACCGGCGCGTCCCTGGATGCGCAACAGGTCTTCCGTCTGAGCTACGACGCCGTGCTCGACGCGCAGCGCGGCATCGGCTCCGGCTATGACGTGGCGGCGGCGGCGTTCGGCGGCACGCTCTACTACATTACGCCGGGCGATGTCATCGAACCGCTGACCAGGGAGGAGCTGCCCCTGGTCATCGGCTATTCGGGCATCAAGGCCAGCACGACGGAGTGGGTGCGGCGAGTGGCCGAGTTGCGTGCGCGCCATCCTGCGCTGGTGCAGCACATCTGGCGCCTGACGCAAGACCTGGTGGACGAAGCGCGTGGCGCGCTGGCGCGGCGCGACTGGGCAGCCTGCGGTCGGCTGATGAACATCAACCACGGCCTGCTGTCGGCGCTCGGCGTCAGCACCGCGCCGCTGGACTCACTGGTCCACGCAGCGCGGGCCGCAGGCGCATATGGGGCGAAGCTATCGGGCGCGGGGGGCGGCGACTGCATGATTGCGCTGGCAGATGCGGACCGGCGCAGTTCTGTGGCGGCTGCGCTGAACGGGAGCGGGCTGCCGGCCGTGGGGGTCGTGGCTGTGCGCACAGGTGCAGAAGGAGTCAGGATCGAAGCATGAGCAAGACTGTCACCGCGGCCGCGCACCCGAATCTGGCGGTCGTTAAGTACTGGGGCAAGGCCGACCCGCGGCTCAATATCCCGGCGAACTCGTCCCTCTCGGTCAATCTGGGGAGCGCGCACACTACAACAACGGTTTGTTTCTCGTCTGACTTCGACCAGGATGTGGTGCGCCTGAACGGCGCGGCCGCGGATGACCGCACCGCCGCGCGCGTGACGCGACACCTGGACCGGGTGCGCCGCTTGGCCGGACGGACGGAACGGGCGTTGGTGGAATCGGTGAACGACTTCCCGGCCGCCGCTGGCATCGCCTCCTCGGCTTCAGCCTTTGCCGCGCTGTCGCTCGCGGCCAGCCGGGCGCTGGACCTGCACCTCAGCGAGCGCGAACTCTCGATCCTCGCGCGGCAGGGGTCCGGCTCGGCCTGTCGCTCCATCCCCGGAGGTTTCGTGCGGTGGGAGGCGGGGCAGGATGATGCGAGCTCCTACGCTTACCAGGTGGCGCCGCCGGAACACTGGGACCTGCGCATCACGACGGTCATTTTCAGCGAGCAGCCGAAAGAAATCTCATCCTCTGATGGGCACGCGCTGGCACAGACGAGTCCCTTCTACGCTGCGCGACTGGCGGGGCTGCCCCACACGCTGGAGGTTGTCCAGGATGCGCTCCTGGCGCGCGATTTCGCTCGCTTCGGCCTGGCGCTGGAGCGCGAGGCGGTGTCGATGCACGCCATCGCCATGACGGCAGACGCCAGCGCGGGCGAGCCGTTGAGCGGCCCGCTCAGCGGGCTGTACTACTGGCAGGCGTCGACGATGCAACTGATCCAGCAGGTTCAGGGGTGGCGGCGCGGGGGCTTGCCCGTGTACTTCACGATCGACGCCGGGCCGAATGTGCATCTGTTCTGCGAGGGGGCTCAGCAGGTGGCGTTGGAGGCTGAACTGGCGCGGCTGCTGCCGGCGATGCAGGCGCGCACCATCGTCAGCGCGCCGGCACGCGGCGCATGGGTCGTGTCGGAAGGCTAACGGGGTCAGCCCAGGTTGCGCGCGTTGACGGCCTCCCACTCGGCCACAATCTCGCGGTTCATCCTGACGTTCTCCAGCCAGCTTCGCTGTAATGCCGGATCGGGGATCCGGCCTGCCACGAACAGGACGCGTTGGTAGGCGTGACGGAGCTGCTCCTCCGCCTCTGCGGGGCGGCCCAGGGCCGTGAGGATGCGCGCCGCGGTATAGAAATTGCGCTCAGGCATGAACGGCGTTGCGCCGATGATGTTCATGGCCTCGGTCATCAGGACGAGGGCGGTTTCCGGTGCGCCGAGCGCCAGGTGGATCTCCGCGGCGATGCGGCGGACTTCCGTGCGCTCGACCGGAATCGACGGATTGTCTGCGAAGAGGACAGTGGCTCGCTCGGCCAGCGGCAGGGCGCGACGGATGTCGTCTGGCTCGCCCAGCAATAACAGGGCATGGGCAAACAGGCCGAGCACGTTCGCGGCGACAAATTCCGCGCCGGCGCGGTCCACTCCGGCGCTGGCCTGTTCCAGGTATGCAAGCGACGCTTGCCTGTCGCCCAGCACGGCTTTCAGCCATCCGAGGAAGGTCAGAACTTCGAGCTCCGTCGCGCTGTCCATAACCCCCTGCGCGATGGCGGCATCCATCTGTGCGCGCACGGTCTGCACGATTCCCATCGCCTGCTCATACTGCCCCAGGCGGGCCAGAAAGTCCGCCCGGCGCAGCCGCAGCTTGTTGAGGGCGTACTCGTTGGTTGCCAGGCAGGGCTTTGCCAGCATCTCCTCGAGAAAATCGAGTGCTCCGGCGTAATCCCCGCGCCAGCTATAGTGGAAGAATGCGAGATTTTCTGCCGCCATCATTGCGGCCAGTGCTGACGTTGCGGTCTCGGCCACGCTCAGCGCGTCGCGCAGGTAAGCCTCGGCCTTGACGACGTCGCCCAGCCAGGCGTGCGCGAGGCCGATGACATTCAGCGCGTGGCTCTCCTCGACGCGGTCGCCGACGGCCCGGTGCAGCGCCAGTGCAGCCTCAGCGTAGGGCAGCGCGGCCTCGAACTGCGACTGTTCGAGGTATACAATGGCAACACGGCGCAGGCTGGTGGCCTCCTGCCGCTTGTCGCCCGCCTGGCGGCTGAGCGCCACTGCCTCCTGCACAGCAGCCAGTGCAGCCCCATATTCGCTCAGATCGCTCAGGGTCAGCGACAGGGTGTGAAGCGTGGCGGCTGCCTCATTCATCTGACCGCCCTCACGGAATCTTTGGGCGGAGGCCTCCAACACGGTGCGGCTCCGCTGCAGGTCCATGCGGGTGCGCGCATCATAGCCGAGCAGCCGCAGCGCATGGCCCTCCCGTACCTTGTCGCCCAGTTGCGCGGCCAGCTCCGCAGCTTGCTGGGCCGGACCACGAGCACGGAGGTTCTCCATTTTCATATAGTAGTCGGCCTGGGCCATCAGTGCGTCGCAGCGCCGCGCGGGATCGTTCAGGCGGTCAGCCAGGGCCAGCAGCTCCTCCACGTCAGTCCGCTGCTCCGATCGACGCGCCACCAGGTCGAACGTCTGTGCACGGGCCAGCAGAACGTCGAAGCGTTCGGCTGTCGTTTCGGGCATGAGGGCCAAGGCTGCGCTGTAGGCCGCAAGGGCGTTGTCATTGGCATAGACCCGCCGCGCCCGGTCGCCGGCGCGTCTGTAGTGATGCCGTGCCTGAACGGCATCACCGGCTGCATCGTAGTGATAGGCGAGGGCCGCGTCGTCATCCGGGCGCAGGCTGCGGATGGCGTCGGCCACGCGACGATGCAGGCGTCGTCGACGTAGTCCGCTGACATTCTCGCGCAGGGTGGTGAGCGTGAGATTGTGTTCGAAGCGAAAGCGTTCGCTGCCTGCCTCCCGGTTGCCGGCGGCAGGCACTTCCATGACTAACTGGCCGCGCTGTGCGGCCTCCAGTGCGTCGATGAGCTTGTCCTCGTCGGCATCGCTCGCCGCCTGCAAGGTGGCGAAATCGAACTCGCGCCCGATGATGGCGGCAAGCCGCAGGACCTCCTGGCGCTCCGGCGAGAGCTTGTCGATGCGCGCCTGGACGGCAAGCCTCACGCTCTGGGGCAAGCGGACACGGCTCATGTCGGCTGGAAAGTGCCAGCAGACCGTCCCGTCGCTTGTGCAATATATGCCGCTTTCCTCGATGAGCGCCTTGCATACCTCTTCGATGTAAAAGAGGTTGCCCTCGGTCTCGCGATAGATGTCCGCAGCAAAGGAGTCCGACACCTCTTGCTGGAACATGACCTGAAGCAGCTCGGTGGTCTGATCCAGCGTGAATGGGGTGAGCCGGATGCGCTGTGCCAGCCGCTCGCGGGTCAGGTCCAGCACGATCTGGCCCAACGGCCGCGCCGCGTCCAGCTCGTTCTCCCGGTAGGTTAGGACGATGAGAAGCTTGAGACAGTGCATCCGGCTGCGGCGGGCAAGGTGACGAATCAGGCTCAACGTGCTGCTGTCGGCCCAGTGGACATCCTCGATGACGATCAGCAGAGGGGCGGTAGTGGTCTTTGTGTCACCGGCAGGCTTCCCCCGTATGATCGGTGCGCCTGTTTGACCGTTCCATCCACCCTCGATGAGCGCGGCGCAGGCTGCGACCACGCTGTCATAGAGCCGCTGCTGCTCGGCCTCCGGCGACAGCGCCGGGCTTTCGCTCAACTCCGGGTAGCGGCCGCGCAGCTCAGGCGAAACCTTGATCAGGTCGCCCAGGATCAGGTCGGGCAGGCCCAACCGGATGTCCTCCGCCAGAAACGCGCTGATCAGTTGGGTCACAGGTGCGTAGGGCGCGCTCCCCTCGGCGTAGCACTCGGCATGCAGCACGCGGCCGCGCGACACTTCGGCCAACGCCCGAATGGCGCGCACGAACGGCGTCTTGCCGACGCCGGCATCGCCGCTCACCAGGAGCACGTGCTCGCTCTGTGCATCCGGCTCGACCGTCGCGCGATGCCATACGGCCTTTGCATCGGCCAACTCGCGGTCGCGCCCGACCAACCGGCCACGTACCAGGCGATCCAGGGGCGAGAGTTCCGGGGCGACAGTCGTACTCAACATCAGGTCGGTGCTCTTGCGCGCGATGCGGTCGAGGATGCGCCCGACCTCGGCAGCCGAGGCAGGGCGATCCTCTCTGCGCTTGCTCATCAGCTTGAGGATGAGGGTTTCGAGCGGACGTGAGATCTGCGGGTTATAGGTCGTGGGCGGCACGATCGGTGCGTGAAGATGCTGCGAGATGATGGTGAGCGGGTCGTTGCCGCCGAAGGGGAGACGCCCTGCGGCCAGCTCGTATAGCATGACGCCCAGCGCGTACAGGTCGGCGCGGCCGTCGAGTTCCTGGCCCAGCGCCTGTTCCGGCGGCAAGTAGTACACCGTGCCGACCACGCCGCCCTCGGTGGTGACGCGCGAAGCAGTGGAGCGGGCCAACCCGAAGTCTGTGAGTTTTACGAGCAGGGCAGGGGCGTTATCTGCGTCCGCGGCATTTGTGTTCCGGGCGGCAGATGGCTGGCCCACGAGAATCACATTCTCGGGTTTCAGGTCGCGGTGGATGATGTTGTGACGGTGCGCGTGATCCAACGCCGCGCAGACCTGCTGCGCAATCTCGACCAGCTCATCCAGATTTGCGGGCTTGTGATCATAGAGCGAGATACCCGACAGAAGCTCCATGACAATGAAAGGGGCGCCGTCGGCCTCACCTGCGTCGTACAGTGTGACGATGTTGGGGTGGTTGAGGCGGGCGACGGCTTGGGCCTCACGAAGCAGGCGGGCCCGGCCCTCGGTGCCCAGGGCAGAGCGGTTCAGAACTTTGACGGCGACATCTCGCTCCAGCAATAAGTCGTGGCCGAGATAGACCACGCCCATACCGCCCTGTCCCAGTGCATCATCCAGACGGTAGCGCCCGTTCAGTATGGTCTTATCCATTTACAACCCTTTTGAGAGCCACCAGCGTCACGTCGTCGGCGGGGGGCACGGGACCGATGAAGTCGCGCACAGACTGCTCGACCGCTGTAACCAGGTCTGTGGCTGAACTATGCTGGCAGGAACCCATCAGCGCAAGCAGGCGCTCTTCGCCGTACAGCCCGGTGTCGCTGACCTCCGTGTCTTCTTCACCCGCGGTGAAACTGCTTGCCTCGGTGACGCCGTCTGTGTAGAGTAATACGCTATCGCCAGCTGCAAGTTGCACGACGCCTGTTTCGTAGGCTGCATCATCGATCATGCCCAGAATCATGCCGGTACGCGGGAGCCACAGCAACTCACCGGTCGTGCGGCAGACCAGGCCGGGATTGTGCCCCGCGTTGACATAGGTCAGGCTGCCGGTATGCGCATTAATCTCGGCGTAGAACAGGGTGATGAACATGCCACCCGAGGCGTCGGCGCAGATAAGCCGGTTCGCCTGCCTGAAGGCTTCAGCAGGGGAAGGGGCGGCGATGAGGCTGGCGCGCACGATGCTGCGTGTCAGGGCCATGACCAGCGCGGCAGGCATCCCCTTGTCGGCCACATCGGCAATGACGATGCCCAGCCGTTCGCCGTCGAGCGGCACGAAGTCGTAGTAGTCGCCGGCCACCTGGCGCGCGGGATACCACCGGGCAGCCAGCTCCCAACCGGGCAGGATGGGTGCGCTCTGTGGCAGCAAGCCCACCTGGACCTCCCGCGCCATCTGGAGCTCGCGCTCCAGCCTGCCTTTCTCGACCGCGGACTGATATAGCCGTGCGTTCTCGATGGCGATGGCCGCGCTGGATGCAATGGAGACGAGCAACTCGAGGTCGGCAGGCGTGAACAGTCCCGCGTGCAGCCGGTTATCGACATAAACGACACCCGTGACCTGGCCGCGCACGACGAGCGGCGCGCAGAGGATGGCGCGGAGGCCGAGCGTCATGATGCTCTGGCGCATTGAGAAACGGTTGTCCTGCTGCGCATCGCTGCTGAGCACAGGCTGGCCGTCGCGCGCAACCTGCTCTGTCACCCCGCGCGAGACCTGGAAGCCTGGCGCGGCGATGGTGCGCTGATCCATGCCGCGCGCGACGCGGAAGGAGAGCGTGCCATCAGGCTCCTTCAGCATCACGAAGCCGCGCTCAGCGCGGACCGCCGCGATGACTTCATCCATGACCCGGTTGAGCACCTCGTCCAGATCCAGCGACGAGCTGAAGTGCTGCGACAGGCGGGCGAGGAGCGCCAGTCGTTCCGCAGACTGCGCCCCCGGAAGTAATGAGTCGTATTGCGTCACGTTGGCTCCTGTGCGTGAGGCAGCGATGCAGGTTTGTATTGCGTCTGTATCATATCACGGCAGGGGGCTTCTCACAAGGGGTGCAACAATGCTTGCCTGAGGCACGCTTGTGCTATAATTCATGCATGTCTAGTGCAGGCTCCTCCCCCCGACAGGGTGCGCACGCAACGATCCGGCAATCGCGCTTGAACAGACTCGATTGGCTCTTGTTGATCATTGTCCTGGCGCTTGCCATATTCTTCCGGCTCTGGCAGCAAGGGCAAGTGCCTCCCGGCTTCAACTTCGATGAAGCATACGAGTCGTGGGAGGCCTACCGTCTGCTCACGGAGCCGGGCTACCATCCCATCTACTTCACAGGCAACTGGGGCATTACCCCGCTGCAAATATACCTGACCGCCCTCGCGTACCTGATTGCCGGCGAACAGATGCTCGCGATCCGGTATGTCTCCGCGCTTGCCGGAATCCTGACCATCCCAGCACTGTACGTGCTGGCGCGCAGCCTGTTTCCCGTGTCGCCTGGTGCGCCTGACGACGCGCAACTTCGAAACTGGGGCGTCACGACTACTGCACGACGGTTTCTGCCGTTTGTCGCCTGTGTGATGCTGGCCGTGTCGCCCTGGCACAATGCTTTCAGCCGGGAAGGCGTCGAGGTGGCCCTGGTGCCGCTCTGGTCCACTCTGGCGGTGTTGTTTCTTTGGCGGGGGCTTGGGTCCCAAAGCTGGTGGCCGTTTGTTCTGTCGGGGGTGTTCTGGGGCAGCGCATTCTATACCTACAGGGCGGCGTGGGTTCTCCCAGGAATGGTGGCGCTCTTCCTGCTGTACAAAACCATCCAGCAGCGCGGCTTCCTCCGCCGCTACGGGGCGAGGTTGCTGCTGACTGCGCTGACGGCAGCGCTGGTCCTCTTGCCATTGGTCGTATTCGCTGTGCGCTATCCACATCTCATTGTGGGCCGTGTCGGTTCTGTCAGTGTCGCAGGTCAGGCCGGTGGCGCGGAGGCCTTCATTCGAGGTGTGCTGGAGAACTTCGTCAAGGTGGCCGGTGTGTTCGTCCTTGGGGGTACTGCGCCTGACGGCAATCTGATCGATGTCAGGCCGCCGATGCCCCTGATCGTGGCTCTGCTGTTCTATGGGGGCATGGTGTTGGCGCTGCTCCGTTTCAAGCGGCCTGAGTATGCTCTGCTGCTCATCTGGGCGGTCTGGATGTGGGTTCCATCCGTCCTGTCCGATGATGCGCCCAGCCTGCATCGCATGATCGGCACGCTGCCCCCCGTCACGGTGTTGAACGCGCTTGGAGTCGGGTGGCTGCTCGACATGGCGCGGGCCGGAATGCAGCGACTCGCGGGGGTGAGGCGCTTCGCGCCGGCGCTGGCGGGTCTTGTGTTGGGGATCTTGCTCATCTACACAACGGTGTGGAGCTATCAGTTCCTCTTTGTGGACTGGGGACGCAGCAAGAATATGTACTACATCTTCGACGTGGGTCCGAATGAAATCGGGGAGTATGCCGCGTCGATGCCTCCTACGACGCGGCTGTATTATACGCCTGCGGACCAAACAACCGTGGACCATTACCCGGCCGTGTGGCATCTGCGCGACCGGCAACTGCGCACGTTCAATGGCCGGCGTGGCCTGGTCTTGGCACCTGCCGCGCCGCAAGGGACCCTGTACCTGATCAAGCTCTCGCAGGGGGATGTCTGGACGTTGCCTGCGCTGCGCGCCTTCTACCCGGCATCTCAGGTCGCGCGGGAGGCGCTTGACCCCTACGGGCAGGTGCATTCGCTGGCCTTCAAAGTCGAGCCGAATACCGAACCGGTGATAAACCCACGGCTCGCCGTGACCGCCGACTTTCAGGGTCAGATCAGGCTCCTGGGCGCAGATACCTCCGCTGACGACCTCCACGCGGGCGAAAGCTTAGAGTTGACGCTGTACTGGCAGGCCGAAAGCACCCCGGTACCGCGCGATTACACGGTTTTCACGCACCTGCTTGGACCGGTCAACTCAGCCAGCGGCTCGCCGCTTTGGGCCGGCAGCGATAGCCCGCCGCTGGGGAACTCGTATCCGACAACCCGCTGGGAGAACGGTGAGGTCATCGTGGACAGATACGAGCTTGTGCTGCCGCCAGATGCACCTGCAGCCGCGTACCTCATAGAGATCGGGCTCTATGACCCGGCGCGTGAAGGGGTACGCCTCGCCGTGCTCAACGCGGATGGAAGTCCGGTGGACGACAAGGTCATCCTCGGCAGCATTGCTGTCCGATAGTCGCCGCGTATCGTGGGCAGAAGCACCGGCAGGAGTAGTTCCACCTGCGCTTGCATGCCCCCCGCTGGCATGGTAGCATGCCTCACGTGACCCACTCACCCCTCCGGATCGCCCTGATCGCGCCCTTTGGCCTGCGCGCCAAGGGGACGGCGCGCGCCCGCTGCCTGCCGCTCGGCAAGGCGCTCGCGCGGCGCGGGCACGCGGTGGCACTGTTCATTCCGCCTTACGACAGCCCAGCCGATGACGGACACGGCTGGGTCGAGGACGGGGTGGCGGTGGTCAACGTGAGGCTGCCGCCGGGCCTGGGGCGGGGGAGCCTGGCGCAGGCTGTCTGGCACGCCTGGCTGGGCTGGCGCACCTATCACGTAGTGTCCGCATGGCAGCCTGAGATAGTCCACGCGTTCAAACCGAAGGGCCCCTCGGGGCTTGCTGCGATGCTGCTGTGGCTGGCGCGGCGCGCGGCGCGTCCACGTCTCGTCGTGGACAGCGATGACTGGGAAGGGCCGGGTGGCTGGAACGACGACCCGCGCGCCGCGTACTCGGCCATGCAGCGCCGTTTCTTCGCCTGGCAGGAACGTTAC
>DAOUGK010000075.1:0-2171 GCA_034429055.1 Anaerolineae bacterium
GGGTTGGAATTACACCGCAAAGAACGCAAAGTTGCCCCATAAGTCATTAACCTGGCGTTCTTTGCGCCTTTGCGTGAGCCTATAGCTCCGCTCCCTCAGCGACCAGTCCTTCGGCGCGCAGCACGGCAGGGTAGATGCTTTCGAGATAGAGGAAGACCTCCGCCTGGCGCATGAGGTGGCCGAGAGCCTTGAGCGGGTTGGTTTCCAGACCGATCAGGCCCCGGCTATACGCCTCACGCAGACCCATATTATCCAGCCAGATGGCGTGCAGCGTGTCGGCCCCAACGCGCACGGCAATGTCAACCGGAGCAGACCGGTCGCCGTCCAGCACATAGCGCGGCGGCCGGCCGCGCGTGTCCAGCAGCACGACGGCCGCCGGGTTTTCCACTGTGATGCGTAGGGTCAGGCCCCGCTGCCCCAGTTGCCCCAGCACCTCAGGATCCGCCAGCACACGCTCAAACAGCGCGCGCACCACGCGGTGGAGCGTCTCACGATCAGGATAAAACGGCATCGCGCTCAACCATCCACTTTCGTCCCTCGTCCATTGTCAGGTCAATCTCGCTTCAGCACTTCGAGTCCCACCTTCGCGACGGTCGGCGGGTGCAGCAGCATGTTGGCATAGCTGGCATTCGCCATCGGGCAGGCACATTCCTTGTCATAGATGGACTTGCGCAGCGCGGCCATGCGCTCCCCGAACCAGATGGGCGCGAGGTCGTAGCCGGTCTCGCGCAGGCTGCCGACCGGCTCCGCGCGGATGCAGCAGCTCCAGATGTCGCCGTTGGGCGCGATGTGTGCGCTGGCCCAGCCCGCATAGCAGTCGATGACTTGAGTGCGTTCGTACAGCACCCGCTTGGCTAACTGGTAATACTGGGCGCGAAAGGCCTGCGTGACGCGCGCCAGCCCCTTGGCCGGCTGGGCGCGCGCCTGCGCGCTCAGGAAGTCGGCAATGGGCGCATACGCATCAGGTTCCGGCGTGATGCCCCAGCCGATGGTGTCCAACTCGACGCGCTCCTCGGCCACCTCGGTAATGTAGCTGTCCGGCTGGAGAAACTGCAAGTTGTGATAGATATCCTGGAAGCGGTGCTGGTTGAACCGGCTGACGACCGTATGGACGGTCAGGATCAGGTTGCGCTGGGTCTTCTGCAGCTCCTTCAGCCCATTCCACGTCGCCATCGAGCGCTCCCAGTTGCCCGGCACGCCGCGGATGTCGTCGTGTTCTTCCCCGATGCCGTCCAGGCTGAGATTGAGCCCGATCTGGCTGTCGGGGCATTCCTGACAGATGCGTTTTACGCGCTCGACCACGCGGTCGGTCAACAGGCCGTTCGTGGGAATCGTGATGACGGACGGGCGGCAGTGACGGTAGGCGCTGATGACCATCTCGTCCAGGTCGCGGCGCAGGAAAGGCTCACCGCCGGTGAAGGTGATATAGAAGGGTGTGCGCCCCAGGCTGGCAAAGACCTTGTCCCATTCCTCCACTGACATATCATCGTTGGGCTTGCGCCACACATCGCAGGTGCGGCATTTGGAGTTGCAGCGGAAGCTGACGCTCACGACGACGGAGAAGGGGTACATTTTCGGCCAACCGAAGCGCCGGAAGCTCCAATACAGGGGGAGCTTGGGTGCAAGAGAAAGCATCGACATGGCAGCATTATACCGCATATGTCACACATGCCGAAGATTGGCCCGTCTGCTCGCGCCCCAGGCAGCCGGCCACTCACTTACTCGTTACTTCATTACTCGTTACTCCTCACTCATGTTACAATCGGCGCAATCCTCTCCCAGGGAGCCCTCATGGAATGGTATGCTTACCCGCTGCTCGTGCTGGCGGGCATCGCGGCCGGGTTCGTCAATATGCTGGCGGGCAACGGCTCGCTCATCACCCTGCCCGCGCTGATCTTCATCGGGCTGCCGGCCAACGTCGCCAATGCGACCAACCGCGTCGGCGTCACGCTGCAGAACATCGTCGGCACGCGCGAATTCCACCGACGGGGCAAGCTGGACACGCGGAGCGCGCTCCTGTTTGCCATCCCCACGACGGTCGGCTCGGTGCTCGGCGCGCAGATCGCCGTGGACATCAACGAGGAATTGTTCCGCCGCGTGCTGGCGGTCATCATGGTGGTGATGCTCATCCTGATGCTTGTCAAGCCGGAACGCTGGCTCATCGAGCGGGT
>DAOUGK010000076.1:0-20688 GCA_034429055.1 Anaerolineae bacterium
CCGCCTCGCTCCGGTTAGCGACGCCCACGAACGCCTCCGCCAGCGGCTGCCGCAGCTTGAGTCCGGCGCTCTCGCGCGCTGCCCGGCCCAGCCCGACGACGCGCTGTGCCAGCGCCATGTCCGCCAGCAGCTGCGCGTCGGCATGAGCTGCCTTCGCCTCGGGCCAGCGGCTGAGATGCACGCTGACGGGCGTCGGCGTCGTGGCATTAGTCGCAGGCTGGGCGGCTCCTTCGACTGCGCTCCCTGCGGTTGCTCCGCTCAGGATGCCGCTCTGTGCGCTCTCTGCGATCGCTCCGCTCAGGAGGCCTGCACCACACACGCCGCCCGTCGCGAGGTTGCAGTACATCTCGTCGGCCAGGAACGGGGTGAACGGCGCGAGCAGGTGGGCCAGCGTGACCAGCACCTCGTAGAGCGTCTGGTGCGCGGCGAGGGCCAGCCGTTGGCTTTCTTCGTCCGCCTCCACGTTCCAGAAGCGGCGGCGGCTCAGCCGGACATACCAGTTGCTCAACTCATCTACGAAATCAGCGATGGGCCGCGTCGCGCCCGTGACATCGTACGCCTCCAAAGCGCGCGTCACATCCGTCACCAGGTCGTGCAGCCGGGCCAGCACCCACCGGTCCAGCACCGACCGCTGCGCCAGCGGCACTGGCGCTGCGAGCGGGTCGAAGTCGTTCAGGTTGGCGTAGGTCACGAAAAAGCTGTAGCTGTTCCACAGCGTCAGCATGAAGCGGCCCACGACCTCCTTGACGAGGTTCGCGCTGAAGCGCCGCGTGTTGCCGGGCGGGCTGGCCGTGTACATATACCAGCGGGTGGCGTCTGCGCCGTGCAGGTTGAACACCTGCCACGGGTCCACGATATTGCCCCGGCTCTTCGACATCTTGCTGCCGTCCTCAGCCATGATATGGCCCAGGCAGATGACGTTCTTGAACGATGGCTGGTCAAACAGCAGCGTGCTGACCGCGTGCAGCGTGTAGAACCAGCCGCGCGTCTGGTCGATGGCCTCGCAGATGAAGTCCGCCGGATACTGCTCGCTGAACACCTCCCGGTTCTCGAAGGGATAATGCCACTGCGCAAAGGGCATCGATCCCGAATCGAACCAGGCGTCGGCCACCTCGCGCACCCGGCGCATGGTGCCGCTGCGAGCGGCCTCCTTGCAGCTCGCACAGGCCCACGTCAGTTCATCCACCGCCGGGCGGTGCAGGTCCAGCGGCTCCGCGTCCGGCTGGTCCGGGTCCGGCCAGCGATCCATCTGCTGCGCCAGGTAACGCGGGTTCATGAACTTGCGGCCGGTCTTCTGGCCCAGCTCCGCGACCGAGCCGACGCATTCCTGATGGCCGCACTTGGGGTTGTCGCAGACCCAGAAGGGCAGCGGCGTGCCCCAGTAGCGCTCGCGCGCCAGGCCCCAGTCGATGTTGTTTTCCAGCCATTCCCCGAAACGGCCGTCGCGGATGTGCTCCGGCACCCAGTTGATCAGGCGGTTGTTGGCGACGAGCCGGTCCTTGAACGCCGTCGTCTTGATGTACCATGTCGTGCGCGCGTAGTAGAGCAGCGGCGTGTCACAGCGCCAGCAAAACGGGTAGGTGTGCTCGTAGACGCCCTGCTTGAACATGAGCCCGCGCTCGGTCAGCTCCCGCTGGATGAACGGGTCGGCGTCCTTGACGAACACCCCGCGCCACGGGCCTACGGCATCGACGAACCGGCCCTGCGGGTCCACCGTCATCAGCGTCGGCAGGTTGAATCTGCGGCCCACTTCCATGTCGTCCGCGCCGAACGCCGGCGCGATGTGGACGAGCCCCGTGCCGTCTTCGGTGCTGACGAAGTCGCCGGGCACGATGTAGCAGTAGTCCTCGGTGACGGGCAGGAAGGTGTAGAGCGGCCGGTAGTGCAGGCCCAATAGCTCGCGTCCTTTAGCCCGCCGCAGCACCTCGACGTGAGCCATGTGCTCTCCGAACACCTGGCTCAACAGCGCCTCGGCCAGCCACAGCTTGTCGTCCTCGTGCTGGACGAGCACGTAGTCCAGGTCCTCGCCCACGGCGACGGCCACGTTGCCCGGCAGGGTCCACGGTGTCGTCGTCCAGACGAGCAGGTAGACGCCCGGCTGGTCCTTCAGCGGGAACTTGACGTAGACACTGGGGTCCTTCGTGCCTTCCTGGTAGCCCTGCGCCAGCTCGTGGCTGCTCAGCGGCGTGCCGCAGCGCGGGCAGTAGGGCACGACCTTGTAGCCCTGGTAAATGAGGCCCCGATCCCAGTACTGCTTGAGGATCCACCACAGCGACTCTACATAGTCGTTGGTCAGCGTCACATAAGCTGTCGGCAAGTCCACCCAGTAACCCATGCGCTCGGTGAGCTTCTCCCACTCTTCGACGTAGTCGAACACGCTCTGCCGGCAGCGCCGGTTGAACTCTGCGACGCCGAAGTCCTCGATGGCCTTCTTGCCGGAGAAGCCGAGCTTCTTCTCGATCTCGAGTTCGACCGGCAGGCCGTGCGTGTCCCAGCCGCCCTTGCGCGAGACGAAGTAGCCCTGCATGGTCTTGTAGCGGGGGAAGATATCCTTGAACGCGCGCGCCAGGACGTGATGGATGCCGGGCCGGCCATTGGCCGTCGGCGGCCCCTCGTAGAAGACATAGCGCGGCCCGTCCTGCGTCTGCGCGATGGTCTGCCGGAACACATCGGCGCGGTGCCAGAACTCCAACATCCCTTGTTCCATCGCCGGCAGGTTAACCTGCGGCGAGACTTCCTTGAACTTGCCCATCGTGCCCCCTTCGTAACGAGTAAGGAGTAATGAGTAATTACTGGTTACTCCTTACTCGTTTCTCATTCCTGATTCGTAACTTCCACATATATCCGTTTGTTGATCGCGCCCTTGGACTTGTAATCCGTGACGCGGATGTGTCCGATCTCGCGCGTGTTGGCGACGTGCGTGCCGCCATCCGCCTGCAGGTCCAGCCCGACAATCTCGACCGTCCGCACCTCCGCGATGCCCGGCGGTAATAAGTTGATCTTCGTGCGGATGAGGTCGGGAATCTCGAAGGCTTCGGCGCGCGGGAGGATGCGCACGCGCACGTCGCGCGCTGCCATCACCTCCGCATTACACTTTGCCTCGATCTCTGCCACCAGCTCGCCGCGCAGGTTGGCGAACTCGAAATCCATGCGCCCCTGCAGCGGGTCCATGTTGCCGCCCGTGACCTGCGCGCCGTAATCGCGCCAGACAACGCCGCACAGCACGTGCATTGCGGAGTGCGTGCGCATCAGTGCGTAGCGCCGGTCCCAGTCGATGGTTCCCGTCACGGTCGCGCCCTCCGCCGGCAGTTCACCGGCGACTGTGTGCCACACGAGGTCGCCTTCCTTCTTGACCTGTGTCACGGCCGCGGTGGCCCCGTCGAATGCCAGGCTGCCGGTGTCGGACGGCTGCCCGCCGCCGCCGGGATAGAAGGCCGTCCGGTCCAGCGCGACGCGGCTGCCCGCCGGGTCCGCCGCGGAGACGCGCGCCTCGAACTGGCGCAGATAGCTGTCGGTTTGATAGAGCAGGTCGGTCACCTCATCCCCCTGTGTTTAAATGAAAACGCCCTCGTCCCACGTGGGGACGAGAGCGCAAGCTCCCGCGATACCACCCCTGTTGACGATCAAAGATTGAAGATTACAGATTGAAGATCGGCCTGTGCAGGTTGAATCTTCAATCTGATATTTCAGATCGTCCGCTCAGTGAGGCGCCGACACGCCCCTGCGCCGGATAACGGGACGCAACCCCGGCGATGTCTACTGGGCGACCTGGTAAGGTCGCCTTTGGGATCGCAGCTCCGGAAGGATTTTCGGTGAGCATTCCACGTCCGGCTCCCACCGGCCCGGACTCGCTGAATTGGAGATGGCTCACCTACTCGTTTCCATCATCGCTTGTCTGTGACGAGTCTAGCACAGGCGCGTGCAGGTGTCAATCCTGCAAAGCTGGTATTTCTGCCTTCAGCAGTACAGCAGTTGATCGCGTAACTCGTCAGCCGTCAATGCATCAAGCAGAATGACCAAACGCCTTGTCAGTTCGTAAGGGTTGCGACGGACGGCCACAATGATTCCGTTGTGGTGCTGCTCTGTCTCCACGTACTGCCGGTGCAATTGTTCGAAATGGACCCGATTATGAGTGACGACACAACGTCCCATCGCTGCTGCTCGCGCGAGCTGAAACTCATCATCCTGCCCCAACATGCCGGATTCGACAGCGGTAACAGCGTCGAAGCCCCGTGCCTGCAACAACGTGGCAACCAGCACTGACACATCCTCATCGAGGAACAGACTGGCGAAAATGTTCATGCCGCGCGTTTTTGACGAAGTGTGTCGTGGATCAGATGCTCCGGCACACGGTTGGCCTGGATATAGCCGTTGATTTCCTGCTGATTATCCGCAAAGTAGCGCAGCGCATCGAACACCTGGGCCAGCGTGATGTGGGGCAGATGCGTCGGGATTTCTTCGGGGGGTGTTCCGAGCCGCCACAGCTCCACGATCGCCCGTACTGGCGTCTTGGTGCCGCGTATGATCGGCTCGCCGTCCAACAACGCTTTGTCGGATGTAATGTAGGATGTAGCTCGATCGCTGCGTTTCATGGCCGCCTCTTGCGTTGCGGATTCGTATCCTGCGAATATCTCTGGCGCCATTATACCGGATCGGCAGGCAATCAACAACCGGGCTCCCCGCCATTACGCCGCACGCATTGGACTCGCGGCTTCAGCCGGTTTGGGCGGCTATGCACGTACACACCCAAACCGGCCAAAGCCTCGACTCCATTTCGGTCTGTCCTTACGACCAGTAGACGTACACCACCGGGCTGTTCGGGCCGCCGGCCGCGCTCCACTGGTACACCCACCAGGCATCATACGGGCTCATGTTGACGCAGCCGTGGCTGCGCGGGCGGCCAAATGCATCGTGCCAGTAGGCCGTGTGCAGCGCGTACCCGCTGTAGAAGTAGCAGGTCCACGTCACGTCTTCGATGTAGTAACCCGGCCCCGACATCTTGCCCGTGGTCAGCCGCCGCCAGGTGCGGAAGATGCCCTGCACCGTCGGCGTGCCCGGCAGGCCGGAGGCAATCAGCGCGGCATACAGCGGGCGATCCCCCTCGTACGCGACGAGCGTCTGTTCGAACAGGTTGACGCCCACCCATCGCTCGCTCGCGCCGATGCTGGCGGGCCGCGCCTTGAGCCGCGCGACGCCAATCGACCGGCCATCGACCCACTGGCCCGCGGCAATCCGGTACCAGCGGATGTTAGAGGCTATGCGCGTCTCCAGGACCGAGACGACATCGTTATGGCCGAGTTGCCGGATGGCCTGGCCCGCCCCGCCCGCCTGCGCGTAGACGTTCAGGCTGGTGGGAACAACCCACCCGAACGGCAACTGCGGCGCGGCCGCCTGGGCGACTGACTCCGTGGCGACGGCCGGCTGTGCCGGGACAGCGGCCTCGACGGCATCCGCTACCACCGCAGGCGCGGCAGCCTGTGCCGTGATGCGCACCCATTTGCCCAGCACCCAGCGGTTGTCCCCGATGCGATACCACTTCTCACCCGCCACCGTTTGTTCGGCGTAGACGGTTACTTCAGCACCATATCGCACCACGCCTACCGCCGGGTTGCCCGCGCTGACGCCGGGCCGGGCGCGCACGTTGAGTGCGGTGGCCGTCACGACCCCCTTGCGGCCATCCGGTGGCGGGGGTGGGGGCGGCGGAGGCGGCGGGGTGTCGCCGGTCACTTGCACATACGCGCCATGCACCCAGCGATTGTCGCCGATGCGATACCAGGTCGCGCCCGCGACAGACTGCTGCTCGTAGATAGTCACCACGTCGCCCTTGCGCAGCGAGCCGATGGGCGGGTTGTTGCTGGCGGTGCCGGGCCGGGCGCGTACATTGAGCGAGGTCGTGACAACGCCCCTCCGGCCGGGCGGCGGAGGTGGGGGCGGTGGCGGTGGGGGAGGCGGCGCAGGCTCATTCAGCACCACCCCGCGCAGGTTGGACGGCTGGAAGAAAGTAACGTTGGCCGCGGCAATCCAGTCGCCCCCCGCCGTTTGATACCAGCGCGCGCCGCCAACAACGGTCTCGGCGCGGGCCGTGAGCCACGTGCCGGACCCTACACGGCGCACCACGGAGCCGCCCCCTGGCCGGCTGTAGGTGCTGACGACCTTCGTCGGCTTAAAATTGCGGTAGGGCAGCCACGGTTGGGCCGCGGCAACTGTGACCGCCTCCGCAGCCGCGGCCTCCGCAGCTTCTACCGTGACTTCTGCGGGCGGCGGGGTTTCTTCCTCGGCTGCGGCAGCTTCGGCTGCCGCGGCGGCTTCGGCTGCCGCGGCGGCTTCCGGTCCGGTCTCCGGCTCGGTGATCTCGATGGGCGTTTCTGAGAGGGTGCTCACCCAGAAGCCCTGTTCATCCAGCAGATCGAGCGTGGTGGCATACAGGCCCGGCTTGGCGTAGGTCAGCAGGAACTCTGCGGCCAACAGGTCACCTTCATTGTTCGCGAGCCGCCACACCTGCCCTGCAGCCGCATCCAGCCGCAGGCTCTGGCCGGGCTGTAGACCCTCGACCTTGAGCTTGAGCAGCCGTTGGAAAGGCTCTCCGGGCAACGGCCTGAGTTGGAACAGGGCAACGGCAGGCGCGCTTGCGGCGGCGCCGGCGCTGCCGACTGTCACCTCGCCCGGCGCGCGCTCGCCGATCCCCGTTGTGACCGTGGCGGTCACGTCACCCCAGTGCAGCACAGCCTCGTAGATGCCGGGAACTGCATAGGCATGCGTTAGCAGGTCGGTCAGGCGCTGCTCGCGCCAGGTGACGATGGTCGGCGCACACAGGTTGCCGAGATCGTAGCTCTGCCCGTCGCCCGTCAGCAGCCGGGCTGTGGCGCATCCCGGGTCCGCTCCCTCTGCCGCCGCCTGCTCTTGCAGGCCGGCAAACGCCACCAGAAAATGCACGCTGTTCGCCGTCTCCCCTGGTTGGGCGAGCAGTCGGATGGGTGAATGGCTCATAACTCCCTCACATCGGTCAAACACACGGCAAATCCGTTCCTCGCCAGCGCGCGAGTTATGGACAATATAATACCTGTTTCTGTGAGCGGTGACAAGGTGACGGACGGGGTGAACGGGTGAAGAGGTGATAAGGTGACGGGGTGACAAGGTGAAGAGGTGACGAGGTGAGGAGCTGGCATCCTCAGATGCAGGCTCCTCGTGCCTCCACTGCATTGGAGTCGAGGCTTCAGCCGGTTTGGTCGTGTAAGAGATAACCCCGCCAAACCGGCTGAAGGATCGACTCCAACTCTCGCATGGCGTGAGTATTGGATTTCTCGGGTAAAGAGGTGATAGGGGGACAATTGCGGGAATGGGGCAATGTGCGGATAATGGGCTTCAGGTCATGATCCGTAGCGTAGGGCCTTGTGCCCGTCCTGGCGCCCACAAGGGGCTATGCTACGTTGTTCAAAATCAGCGGTGGAGTGGGGCGTGCGTAATCTGATGGCGCGGGCGGGGCCCGCGGGTGTGCAGTGGCTGGGTGAGCGGGTGACGGATGCTCGGCAGTGGCTCAGGAACCTGGTTCACTTCCTGCCGGCGCGCGCGGCGCGGCTCGTCGTGACGCTCCAGGCGGGGCTGCTCGGAGTGCTGCTGTTTGCGCCGGGCGGGCTGCGTGCGTGGCAGCGCGGGGGCCGTGCAGAGGTGCGGCCGTGGCTGCACTCGCGGCAGCGGCAGGGCACCTTCCGCCTCGTGCAACTGCTCCTGCAGGTGCTGGACCTGTTCGGCGTGCCGGAGGTGTTTGCGCTGGTCTGGCGCGGCCTGACCCGCACATCGCGGCTCACTGCCGCCGAGATTGCGGCCGCGTCCGCGGTGCTCGGCCCCCATGCGCTGCGTTACGAGGATGTGCGCATTGCGGAGGGCGGCATCCTGCATCTCGTCTTCCGGTTCAATGGCAATCGCGCGTTCGCGGTCTTTCACACCATCAACCTGCCCCTGACGGGCCGCCACACGCGCGACCATCTCGACATCGTGCTGCACGAGCTCGTCCATGTCTACCAGTATGAGCGTGCAGGCAGCCGCTATTTTGCAGAGGCGCTGCTGGCGCAGCGGCGGGAAGGTTACGGCTACGGCGGCGCAGAGGGCCTGCAGCACGCGCACAGCCACGGTCGTCGCCTGAGTGACTTCAATCGCGAGCAGCAGGCGCAGATTGTCCAGGACTACTTCGTGCACCTTGACGAGGTGGACCGCGCGGCGTATGAGCCGTTCATCGGGGAACTGCGCCGGGGGCGGATTTGACCTCACCCCCACCTTACGATGCGTAGTCTAGGGCCTTGTGCCCGTCCGGTCGCCCACGAGGGGCTAGACTACGGTTTTGGCAATCAGTGGGCGTCGGGGGATAGGGTCCGCGGCTCGCGCACCCACCACCGGAACAACGCAAACCCCACCAGGTAGGCCAGTGCGCTGACCGCGAAAAGCAGCCGGTAATCCACCTCGGCCAGCGCCGCACCGAGCAGGGGCGCAGCGACGCCCACGATGCCGACCGCCGTATTCGAGATGCCCGTGTAGGTTGGGCGCCGTGCCGGGTCGCACATCTCCAGCACAATCAAAATGCCGGAAACGAACAGCGCACCGCTGATGACCCCGTTCAGCGCGAAGACCGCAAAGTACCAGTTCGGATTCGGCGCCAGCCAGGCGAGCATGAAAGCAGACAGCCCCAGCAGCGCCGCAATCTCCAGGTTCAGCTTGTGGCCGCGGCGATCGGCCAGGAAGCCGAGCGCCAGGTTGCCGAGCGTCTGCCCGATGAGCCAGGCGAAGGTATACAGCCCGGCGGTCGCATCGGGAATCTGCCAGCGGCTGACGGCGGACACCGTCACGAACCCGACCGACATGCCGCCGAGCGCCAGCAGCGCGCGCGCCAGCAGGAAGTGGCGCAGATTCGCGTCGCGCCGCACCACCTCCGGCAGCGTCGCAAGATACTCGCGGTTGCTCCGCCGCGGAGCCGTCACCCGCTGCACCGGCTCGCGCGTCAGCGCGAGAAAGCCCCAGCTGATCGTCACGAAAACCGCGGCGATGGCAAAGGTGTAGACGAAGTTTGTGGGAAAGGCGAAGCGTTCGAGCAGCCATGTACTGACGAGCGCACCGAGCGTGCCCATGCCCGCACCGAGGAACTGGGTCAGTCCGAGCAGCCGCCCCCGCCGGTTGACCGGGAAGGTGCGCGCGATCAGGTCTTGCCACGACACGGCCAGCACGCCCGCGCCGAGCGAGTGCCAGCCATAGATGCCGAGCAGCAGCAAGGCTCCAGCTAGTGGAGACTGCCCCGCGATCCACGCGGTCGGCACGAGCAGGATAACCGCCAGACGCTCGGTGAAGAAGCCGAGGTTGACGACCACCGCCTTCTTGCGCGGGATTTGCTCGCTGATGTTGGCCGTCAACAGTTGGGGAATATACCAGCCGGCCTGCGTGATGACCGCCAGCACGCCGAAGGCCAGCGGGTTGGTGGTCAGCTTGCTCAGGAAGAGCGATAGGATGGTGGACGACGAGATGAACGCGGAACCGAACCAGAAGAACGCGCCGTCGAGCAGGTTGACGGTGAAGTTCCACGAGTAGTTGCGTTCGACTTCGGCGGCCAGCTCGTCGGGCGTGCGCTCGGGGATGGGCCGGTCGATTTCCAGGAGCCAGGCCAGCGCGGCCTTGAGCAGGCCGCGGCGCCGGCGCTTATCGGGGATGGGCGTATCAGTCATGCCTGCGATTTTATCACCGCTGCCGGAAAGGGAGTAAAATGATGGGCTCGCGCCGGGGCGTCGAGACCGGAAGGCCCCGGTGCGCAGGCACCAGCTCACGCCAAGACGCAAAGCTCGCAAAGTTATCTGTTCTTGGCGCACTTTGCGTCTTGGCGTGAGCTTTCCCGTGCAGTCCAGCACAGCGATGCTCACGCAAAGCCGCAAAGCTCGCAAAGGAATCTATTCTTGGCGCACTTTGCGTCTTGGCGTGAGCTCATTTCGTGAGCCCTGGTCAAAGGTAGCCATGTCTCAGCTTGCCTTGTACGTGCGCATAGGGGTTAAGTCATTTCAGAAGCACCTGGCGTATCGGGCGGCCAACCTGGCTGGCATCGCCACGAACACCTTCTTCGGCGCGGTCTACGTTCTCATCTACCGCGCCCTGTTCGAGGGCGGGCGAACCGTCAACGGCTACACCGTCAACGACGCGGTGACCTACGCCATCATCGCGCAATCGCTCCTGATGGCGATGTCGGCCTTCGGGAACCGTGAGCTATCCGAGTCGATCATCCGGGGTCAGATTGTCACCGACCTCTCCCGGCCCATCAACTTCTTCTTCTACTGGGCCGCGCTCGACCTGGGCCGCGCCGTGTACTACCTGGTCTTCCGTGGCATTCCGACCTATCTCATCGGCATCCTGCTCTTTCAGGGCTACGTGCCGCTGGACCCCCGCGCGTGGGTGCTCTTTGGGATCAGCGTAGCAACCGGCATGTGCGTCAGCTTCACCTATCGCTTCATCATCAGCAGCCTCGCCTTCTGGACGATGGACGTGCGCGGGGTGATGTATCTATCCAACACCTTTATCCTGTTCTTCGCCGGCTTCATCGTGCCCATCGCCTTCTTTCCCGCGCCGCTGCGTGCGCTGGCTGAACTGCTGCCGTTCCAGGGTCTCT
Organism: Anaerolineae bacterium; assembly: GCA_034429055.1. Lineage (GTDB taxonomy): Bacteria > Chloroflexota > Anaerolineae > CG2-30-64-16 > CG2-30-64-16 > MWBF01. The sequence continues at coordinate 10,634 of DAOUGK010000076.1, forward strand.
CGCAGGTGCCGGTCAATGTCTACCTGGGCAAGGCGGCCGGGCCGGAGCTGGTCCGCGTCCTCGGCCTCCAGGCAGTGTGGATTGTCGTGTTTGGGCTGGCCGGTCACTGGCTGCTGGGCCGCATGGTGCGGCGGCTGGCGGTCAACGGAGGTTGAGCGTGCTTGAGGATGCCCGCTACTACCTGCGCCTCTACTTCCGCCTGTTGGGTGCGCAGCTGCGCGCGGAGATGCAATATCGTGCCTCTTTCATCGCGGAGCTGTTCGGCAACCTCATCATTACCGGGCTGGACTTTGCGATGGTCGCCATCCTGCTGATTCGCTTTCAGGCCATCGGCGGCTGGACGCTGGCGGAGGTCATGTTCCTGTTCGGCGCGTCGTCCGTCTCGCTCAGCCTGGCCGAGCTGTTCGTGGGTGCGTTCGACAACTTCGAGCAGTGGGTCGTCCGGGGTGACTTCGACCGGGTGCTGCTGCGGCCGCTGCCGGTTGTCTACCAGATGATGACGGGTGCGCTGGCGCTGCGCCGCTTCGGGCGGATGGCACAGGGCGCGCTCGCGCTGGGCGCGGCCCTGTATCTGCTGCGGCCCGCCTGGGATGCCGGGCACGTGGCCTTCTTCGGCGTCATGCTGGCCGGGGGCGCGCTCTTCTTCATGGCGATCTTCATCCTGGGCGCGACCTTCTCTTTCTGGTCGCCCCAGTCGGCGGAGCTGTCGAACATCTTCACCTACGGCGGGCAGTTCATGACGAGCTATCCCATGCATATCTACGAGGCATGGATGCGGTCGCTCTTTACCTTTGTCATTCCGATGGCTTTCATCAACTACTATCCGGCGCTGTACCTGCTGGGCAAGCCGGACCCGGCGGGCCTGCCCGCGTGGCTGCCGTTCATCGCACCCCTGGTCGCGCTGCTCGTCTTCGCCGTGGCCATACGCGTCTGGCGCGTGGGGGTGCAGCACTACCAGAGCACGGGGTCGTGACCATGGACCATGATTCAGGCGATTGGCGTGATGGTCATGATTGAGGGAAGCATGATTACCGTCACCGAATTGAGCAAGGAATTCCGCGTGTACCGGCATCACCGGGGCGGGCTGGGCGCGCTGCGCAACCTCGTCACGCGCGAGCATCACATCGTGCGCGCGGTGGACCGGGTGAGCTTCCACATCGGGGCCGGCGAGCTGGTCGGTTATCTCGGGCCGAACGGCGCGGGCAAATCCACCACGCTCAAGATGCTCACCGGCATTCTCGTTCCGACGTCCGGCGCCGTCGATGTGGCCGGTCGCGTGCCGTGGCTCCAGCGCGCGGAGCATGTCCGGCGCATCGGTGCGGTGTTCGGCCAGCGGACGAGCCTGTGGTGGGACCTGCCCGTCATCGAGTCGCTGGACCTCCTGCGCCACATCTATCGGGTGCCGGAGGCGCGTTACCGGGCCAACCTGCGGCTGTTCGATGACCTGCTGGAACTCGGCCCCTTCCTCGACACGCCCGTGCGCAGCCTCAGCCTCGGCCAGCGGATGCGCGCGGACCTCTCCGCCGCGCTGCTGCACGACCCTGCGCTGCTCTTCCTCGACGAGCCGACCATCGGCCTGGACGTGGTGGCGAAGGAGCGCATCCGCACGTTCATCCGCACGATCAACCGGGAGCGCGGCACGACCGTCATCCTCACGACACACGACCTGGGCGACGTGGAGAAGTTGTGCGACCGGGTGATGATGATCGACCACGGGCGGCTGGTGTACGACGGCGCACTGACTGACCTGCGGCGGCGCTTCGGTGAGGGGCGGGTGCTGGTCGTGGACTTCGAGAGTGTCCCGACCGACCTGAACCTGCCCGGCGCGGAGCTGCTCCGCCGGGAGGCGAACCGGGTGTGGCTGCGCGTGGGCGGCAACGGCAGCGCCGGCAGCGTCTCGCAGGTCGTCCCGCTGCTGTTCCAGGTAGGCGCGGTCCTCGACCTCTCGGTGCAGGAGCCGGACATCGAGGATGTCATCCGCCGCATTTACGAGGGGCATCTGCTGGATGGGTGAAGCAGCCTCCGCCAGTTGCCGGCCAGCAGTTCCAAATGTAGATTGCCAGGCATCCTGAGCGGAGGCCCGCAGGGCCGCAGTCGAAGGATAGCCACGGTGCAGGCGTGCTTCGACTACGGGCGTCGCTCTGCGACGCACCTCCGCTCAGCATGCCTGCACCCTCGCGTACATTTGGAATTGCTGGCCGCTGCCCCGCCAGTTGACAGACTGTTTGCGCTGCACTATCATGGCACAAACGCTGTGGCCGGGTCTGCCGCCAGGGCCACAACTCCACTGACGAGGGCGCACATGGCTAAGGCCGAGATCAACGCGGGCATCTGCGGGTTTCACACGACCGTCATTGCCCGGCAAAACGAAGATGGCACCATCCATCTCGACATCACGAGCGACTGCAAGTCGGTCTGCAAGCTGGCCGGGGAATTGCAGGACGTAGACCCCTGGAAAGAGATTTCCTGGCGGCGCAGCACGCCCAAGCTGCACGAGCTGGCACCCAAGTGCCTCGCGCATCCGGCCTGTCCCGTGCCCAGCGGCATTGTCAAGGCCATCGAGGTCGAGGCGGGCCTGGCCCTCCCCGCGGACGCATCAATCAGGCTTTCGAAGGACCACGAATAGCAGCCATCGCCTGACTGGTCATGGCCGAGAGGTAGTCTACGAAGTCACCGCCGATCCATAGTCTGCCAGCACAACTGTTACGTCAGTGGCAGTTCGGCGCGCTCGCCGGCGCTATGCTGCTGCTCGGCGGCTATTTCGGCCTGCGCGAGGTCTGGGGGGCCGCGCCGGCCGCGGCCTGGGCGGTGCTGGCCGCACTCACACTGGTCGCGCTCCTGCTCTTCCTCCTGCGCAATCTCCATCTCAACGCACTCTCTGAGACAGGTCTGATATTTGCTGACCTGGGCCCGGCGAACGTCATCACGCTCGCGCGCGGGTTGGTGGCCGCGACACTCGCCGGGTTCATCGTGCTGCCCCGGCCGCCCGCGCCGCTCGCCTGGCTCCCGTTCGCGCTCTACAGCGTCGTTATCTGGCTGGACCTGCTCGACGGGTATGTTGCGCGGCGGACAGGCCGCGTGACTGCGCTCGGCGTGAAGCTCGACATGGAGTACGACTGTTTTGCGGGCCTGATTGCCGCCGTGCTCGTCGTGCGTTACGGGCAGGCGCCGTGGTGGTATCTCGCGTGGGGCCTGGCCCGGTACATTTTTATTGCGGGCCTGGGCTGGCTGGAGCGGCAGGGCCGGCCCATATATCCCCTCCCGTCGTCGGTCATCCGGCGGATTGCGGCTGGGCTGCAGATGGCGTCCGCCAGCGTCCTGCTGATGCCCTTGTTCAGCCCGCCCGCGACGACCATCGCGAGCATCGCTTTCCTCGCGCCGCTGCTGCTGGGCTTTGTGCGTGACTGGTTGGTGATGAGCGGCGCGGTCGCGGCTGACGGGCCGGGCTATCGGGCAGTAGCGCGTGTGTATGACCGGGTGGCCCGCTGGCTGCCGCCGGTGTTGCGGCTGGCCACGGTCGCGATGGCCGGGCTATTTCTCGCGCCGCACATGGGAATCGTGGGCTTGTTCGCGCTCGTGGGCGGTCTTGCGCTCCTGCTCGGCGTGGGGAACCGCTTCGCCGCGCTGCTCGTCCTGTTAGCCATGTGCCTGGATGTGCTCGCGCGGGGTTATCAGCCGCAGCACGCCGCTTTGATCGTCGCGCTGGTCGGCATCCTATATCTGGGCGGCGGCGCGCTCTCGCTTTGGCCGGCGGATGACGCGCTGTTCGTCGAACGACGGGGCGGACGACGCCTCCCCCTTGCGGTGCCGCCTCCCGGCCACGTGACCTGACAGTCCGGACACCCGGCGTCCGCGGGAGGGCGGGGTGGGGGAGGAGGCTCTTCAATATGACGAGACTAACCATCTGTATCCTGCTGCTTGTTACCCCGCTCCTTGCGGCATGTACACCCGCCTCGCCGGCGCCCGTCGCTGCCCGTGTCACGTCCACGCCGCCTGCAACAGTCACTGACGCGCTTGAGGTAGAACCGACTGCGCCGCCCACCGCGACGCAGATTTCCACCGCCGCGCCGGCTGCCACCGCTGTGCCCTCCTCAACCGCCACGCTTGAGCCCACGGTTGAGTTGCCTTTGCCAACCGCCGCGCCGGCGGCAACCGGGGCGCCTGCAACGGTGGCTGCAACTCAGCTCGCACCTGCCATGCCTGAAATCGACATAATCGTGGACAATCGAGATGCCGGCTTCAGCTACACCGGCAGTTGGTTCATCGGCGATGGCGGCCAGTCGTACAACGGCGATTGCCACTGGGCCCCGCGCGGATCGGGCAACATCGCGTACTTCAACCCGCAGCTGCCCATCGCCGGGTCGTACGAGGTGTTCGGCTGGTGGTGTGGCGACATCCACCACGACCAGACGACCGACGCCCGCATCTACATCTACCCGCTGCAGGGCCGGATCGCACCGTACCAGACATACGCCGACCTCCAGCAGGACGCCGGCCGGTGGGTCAGCCTCGGCACATACTACCTCGAAACGAACGCGTCTTTGAGCATTGGCAGCAACCTGTTCGGCAATGTGGTCGCGGACGCGTACCGCTTCGTCTACCGCTCGCCCGATGATGTGTCGGTCACGCCGACACCCGCGCCGACGCGCCAGACGTGGACGAACCACCCGCCCAGCCCCCTGGAGCAGCTTTCGTCCGGCGACCTGTCGGCGCGGTTCGGGCTGGTGCACTGGCTGTACCAGTATGCGCCCGTCGTGTGGATGCAGGAGACGGACTTCGACGACTGCCAGGTCTTCCCGCGGTCGGGCTGCAGCGGGCAGCGGCGCGGCTGGGAGGCGCACGTCAAGTACGAGGACGAAATCTTTCCGTATCGCGTCAGCAGCGACTACCGCCACGTCTCGTTAGAGTATCCGCTGGCTGTGTCGGGCCGGCAGGCACTCTATCTGATGGTGACGAAGGGCGCCTGGTTCATGCGCTTCGACCGTTATCCCGATGACACGTGGTGGGCATCCAGCTCCACGTACGAGCCCGGCGATGCGGCGGTCTCAACTCCGCTGGACGCCGCGACCGTGGCCGAACTGCGCCGGCTGGCGGAGAAATACAATACCGTGCGGGCATTGCTCGCGGATGGCTTCGAGGCCACCTTCTATGGGCTGGGACGTTTTGTGGAGTTCGAGCCGGACGATATCGCGGCGATCCAGCGGCTGATCGAGGGGTTGCGGTTGACGGCGGTGCCGGTGGAGTGACCTCACCCCCAACCCCCTCTCCTGAACGGAAAAGAGCATTCAGGAGAGGGGGCCGGGGGGTGAGGCTAGTTGTTCTGTGCGCCTTCGTTGACCCACCGGGCAATCAGGTCGATCTGGTCCTGGCTGAGCTTATCCCCGCGTTTGGGCATCTTGCCCTCGGTAATCAGCTTGACCAGGAGGCTGTTCGCCGCATCGCCGGGGATGACCGCGGGGCTGTGCTCGCCGCCCTTCATCACGTCCTCATGGGTGCGCAAGTCCAAGTCGCCCTTCTCGCCGTCCTCGCCGCCGTGACACTTGATGCATGAGGCCTGGAAGATCGGCATGACGTCGCCGCTGAAGCTGACCGGCGTGTTGCTGACCGCGGCGGGCGCTTCAGTAGGGGCTGCCGTCGGGGCCTCAGTGGCCGCAGGAGCCTCAGTCGGCGCTTCTGTGGCAGCCGGTGCCTCGGTGGGTGCCTCGGTGGGTGCGTCGGTCGCCGCGGGGGCCTCGGTCGGCGCTGCCGTCGCAGCGGGGGCCTCGGTCGGTGCAGTGGTGGCGGCGGGCTGGCTGCCGGTGGTGGCCGTGGGTGCGGCACAGGCAGTCAACAGCGCGGCTAACGCCACGATCGCGAGCCAGGCTGACAGCTTGCCAGACAGGGTGTAGGGTCGGTGGTTGCGGTTCATCGTCTCTCCTTCTGATGCGATGCACTGTTTTAGCGACTTACATACGGTTTAAGTTGCTATACTCACTTTCCAGTATACGCCAGCCCGTTGGCCGTTGGATTAAGCCCGGATGAGAAACTTGTTGGATTTCGGTTTAGGTACAACCACAGAATACACAGACCACGCGGAAGGATGATTTTGCCTTGTGAAGGGCACGGTCAGTGAGTCGCAGACCGGTATTTGTGCTATACTTGCTGTCACTACGTTTCCGCGTGATCCGTTGATTCCGTGGTTCCATAATCACGGGCAAGGGCAGGTGTCTATGACCGAAGCTAATATCACCGAAATCCTGCTATCGAGCCTGCGGAGCCAGGCCGCACGCTTCCCGACGGAGCTGCGTGATATCGAGGTGGCGCTTAATGCGCTGGAGCTGCGCCGCGCCTTCACACTGATGCACCGGCTCAAGGAGCGCGGGGTATGGGAGCCCGCTGCGGAAGCGAGCGAGGCCCTCGAAGACTTCTGGTGGGAGTACGGTCAGTAAGGGGCCATGCGTGAATATCCAGGAGTTCGCCGTCTCGCAGTTCGGCACGCGCCTCTGGCTCACGCTGGGCCGGCTGCCGCCGCGCATGGGACACGCCATCGGGCGCTGGTTCAGCCATCAACTGTACCTGCGCAAAGGGGCCTTCGCCTATCGCACCCTCTACGCCAACCAGTCCGTCGTGTTGGGGCCGGCTGCCGCGCCGGAGCAGGTGGACGCGGCGGTCGCGGCGGTGCTGCGCCACGCGGGCATGAGCCAGTATGATGTCGTCCATGCCATCGCGCACGGCGAAGATGCGATTATCAACAGCGTGGAGCTGGGCGCGGACTTCTGGCCCTATTTCCAGGCGGCCCGTGCCACCGGCCGCGGCATCTTCCTCTGCGGCGCGCACCTGAGCGCGTTCAACCTGGGGTTTCTGTCCTTCGCGCTCTGCGGCAACCTTCCCATCCAGATTCTCTCGACCGCCCGCACTGAAGGCGGCTTCCGGATGATTTCGGAGCTGCGCAACCGGGGCACCCTCGAAGAGACGCCGATCGACGGCCCCGCGCTGCGCAAGGCGATCCAACGGCTGCGCGAGGGGGGCATTGCCCTGATCGGGGTGGATTGGCCCGTGCCGGTGGAGGCAGCCGAGCGAACCGTGTTTTTCGGCCGCCCGGCCTGCCTGCCGACAGGTTATGTGCGGATGGCGCTGAGCGCGAATGCAGTGCTCCTGCCGCTCTCCTGCCGCTGGACGCCGGAGCGGGGCTACTACGTCATGGCCGCACCGCACCTGGAGATGGAGCGCACCGGCGACCGGGAGTGTGATATCCAGCACAACGTTCGCCGGATGCTCAGTGTGGTCGAAGGCTGGATTCGCGAGACCCCCGACCAGTGGTTGATGTATTACCGGGTCTGGCCGGAGGAGTAGCGCTTCAGCCGTTCTCTCTGATCCACTCTCGCGTCCACTCGACCGCCTCGAGGTCGAGGTCGCAGATGCAGGACGCCAGGAAGATGATGCCATCCAGCCGGCCCTCGGTCAGCCAGTGGCCGGCGAGCGCGCACTGATGGCGCATCAGGTCGAGCGGCATAGGCGCGTGCGCCCCATAGTCCCACATGTACAGCCCCAGCACCTTCCGGCAGCCGGGCGGAGCCAGCGTCTCGAACCGGCTGAAGTTCGCTTCCAGGTGGACCAGGTTGCGCGCCTCCCAGGTCCAGAAGGTCAGCGTGTCGCACTGTTCGAGATGCGCGCGGACTGGCATGTCGAGCTGGTAGTCATACAACACCACCCATAGGTCCAGGGGTCGCGTGGCGCGCTTGAGCCGGGCCTGGGTTTCCCCCAGTGTCTCCACGCTGATGACGCCGTCGCCCGTTGGCCGGAAGAAGTCATCCATCATCACGCCCGTCATGTTGGGCAGCGCTTCGGCCACAGCCAGTACGCGGTCCAGGTCAGCCGTTTCGTGCATCCCGCCTGCGCCGACGAGTGACCAGACGACGCTGTCCAACGAGCGAAACGGCACGAGGTATTGGGCATCCGGCGGCAGCGATTCCGGGCCATACCGCACCATGATGACATTCGGGATGCCCATGTAATGCGCTGCCTCGACGGGTGTGATGCGCGAGGGGCGCGGCAGGCCCCACTCGACATTGTGGCTGCCGGGCTCGTGGCCCCACAGCCACATGCGATCCCGCAGGGCCATCATACAGGTTTTTCCTGGGCGATCTGGTCGCTGCTGCCTGGAGTGGCTGCGCTGCCCCACAGGATGCGGTCGACCTCGGCGGGCGTGCGCTGCTGCAGCCAGCCCTGGTAATCCGCCTCGATGGCCTCGGTCCACTTGGTGTCCATCTGGCTGGAGTTGTACACCCCCTCGCGCAGTCGCTGGAACCCGAACGCCTCGCGCAGCCGCATGTCCTCCGAATGCTCCACAACTTCCTCCGCCAGGTGGGGCGGAATGAATAGCACGCCCGAATAGGTGCCGAGCACCACGTCGCCCGGCATGCACGTTGCCGCGCCGATCCGGCAGGGCGTGTTCAGCCCGACCAGCGTCACGTCGGCGATGCCGGTCGGGTCGATGCCCTTGCAGAAGGTCGCGAGATTCGGAATCTCCAGGATCTGTTGCGCGTCGCGGATGCCGCCGTAGATGACCTGGCCCCGTTGCGTGCGGGAGGCGATGGCGGTGGAGAGATTGCCGCCGGAATACGTGCCCTTGTAGATCTTGCCGAACAGGTCGATGACGATGGCATCGTCCTTGACGAGCGTCTGGATGACCCAGGAATTCATCTCCCCGATGCGCCCCTCTTCGGTGTGGCCCATCTGCATCAGATAGTCGTGCAGGTCGGGCCGGCGGGGCACGAACACGCCCGTCACCGCCCGGCCCACCAGTGTCTTCTCCGGGTGCAGGTTGGTCCAGTCGCCCTCGAACTGGAACTGATAGCCCTTGTTCCAGCAGACGCCCCAGGCCTCCTCCGTGGTGACGTACTGCATCCGCCGGAGGATGTCGTCGGACACGCGGGGCCGCCCGTCGTCGAACCGCTCGCCGGTCCAGAGCGGGGTGAGCTGGATGATGTCGTCGCGCGAGTTGAAGTGCATTGGCGATTCCTCCTTCAATTGTGAACCACGGAATACACGGAACACGCTGAAAACGAAATAAAAAACAGCTTCCGCGTATTCCGCGTTTTCCGTGGTCAGTCGAAAAATCCCTGGTCGTCTGCCGACAGGTACGCGCTGGCGCGGTCGGGGTTCAGCTCCACGCCCAGGCCCGGCGTATCCCACACCTCGATGAGGCTGTCCTTGACGATGGGGTTGGGCAGCCCGTCCACGATGTCGTACCACCACGCCGGCTTGCCGACAGGGTATTCGAATGCAATGTAGTTGTCGGGCATGGTTGCACACACCTGGACGAGTGCGGCCAGCCCGATCAGCCCGTCGAAGATGCCGTGCGGGGCCATCAGGATCCCGTGCAGATCGGCATACTCCGCAATCCACTTGAGCTCCGCGATACCGCCGACATCCGCCGGGTCCGGCCCGACGATGTTCACCGCATGCGTCTCGATCAGCTCCCGGAAGTTGTGGCGCAGGTAGATTTGCTCGCCCGTGTGGATGGGCGTGGAGGTCGCCTGCGTGACATCGCGGTAGACATCGGCCTGCACGTAGGGCGTGTAGTCGCCGGTCAGCATGTCCTCCAGCCACATGACGTTGAGCGGCTCCACCGCCTTCGCGAGGCGCAGGGCATCGGTCGGCAGCCATCCGGGCCCGCAGTCGAGCGCCAGCCCGACCTCGTCGCCCAGCACTGCCTTCATGGCCTCCACGCACGCGACCATGTGCTTCAGCCCGCGCTCGGTCAGCGGCCCGCGGTTGGGATGGGGGAAGCCGCGGCGCACATCCCCGTAGGTCAGTTCCGGGTGATTGTACAGCGTGGCGCTGTGGAAGCTGATGCTGCTCTTGATGATGCTGAAGTTCTCCGGGCTGGCCTTCATCTTCGCGACGTCGTCGGCGTAGTCCTGGGGACTGGAGCCGGTCATGGGAAAGCGGATGCCGCCATTGTAGACGCGCACGTGGTCGCGCACCTTGCCGCCCAGTAGCTTGTACACGGGCAGTCCGGCGGCCTTGCCCGCGATGTCCCACAGGGCCATCTCGATGGCGCTGACCGCGCT
>DAOUGK010000077.1:0-3530 GCA_034429055.1 Anaerolineae bacterium
GTCGCGGCCGAAGGCGATGATATCCTGGGGTTCCGAGTAGCCTGCAGCGCGGTGACGTAGGGGTTACCTGTAAGCGGAGCGGCGTCGCCCCTGCTTTTGTATTACGGGTTGGCAACCCGTCCTTCAGTTGTTACGGCATTGTTTGCAGTTCTCAGCGCGGCAATACCCGCTTCGGGATCTTGCAGACCATGGTGTACGCGGGGTCGTACATATTGCCCAGGTCGTACTCCACACAGTAGCCGATGACCAGGCTGGCTTCGTGGACCGACAGCCCATAGTCAGCTTGTAGCCAGCGCAGCATCTCGCTCGTCGCGTGCTGGACGGCCTGGTCGAGCGGCCGGGCGTTGCCCACCGTGAAGATGTATTGCTCGTTCTCCCCGCGCGGCCAGCCGAGGCTCCCGCCCTTGTGCAGGTCCACCGTGAACTGCACCTCGAAAGACACCTCGATGCCCGTGCCCGTCATCTCACCGTCGCCCTGTAAGGCGAGACCATCACCCACGAAAAACAGCGCGCCCGGCTCGAACACGGGCAGGTAGACTGTCGCGTCCGTTTTGAAGCCGCGATAATCCATATTCCCGCCGTGCGGCCCCGAGGTCGCCGTGCTGATGGCCTGCCCGCCCGCGGCCGCCACCCCGAAGCAGCCCACCATCGGCTCCAACGGCAGGGTGAAATCGCCCAGTTTGCCCTCCGGCTCGACCAGCGAGGCCGTCCCCGCGGCATTGTCGATGCGCCACTCCACGTAGGAGCGCTGGCGCTCCAGCCAGGGGATTGTCGCGGCGACCTCCGGCTCGACGACATTCGGTGCGAGCAGGGGCCGCGCCCAACCGATCGTGCGGTTCGGCGCCAGCCGGTCGAAGTGCACGATCAGGGTGTCGCCCGGCTCCGCGCCCTCGATGTAGAACGGCCCTGTCTGGGGGTTCGGCCTTACGGCGACCTGCACCCCGTGCATGTCGCTGCCACCCGCATCGATGGTTGTGGTTACAACGGTGTCGCCCGGCCGGATGCGCAGCACCGGCGCATGCCGCCCCAGCGTCTGGTGATAGTGGTCTGGCTGAAAGTGGTGTATGGTCATGGTTTTCCTCCGTTGGGGCTAACTGTCGCACAACGTCTGCCGCCTGTCAAAACCGCCCGTTTGGCCGATTCCGCGCCCCATAGTAAGATCACGCCAACATCCAGAAGGAGACCCCCATGCCCCATGTTGCCGTCTTTGGAGACCACTTCGTGCGTGCCTCCATCCTGATTCAGGCCCTCGAAACCCATGTCCGCCCGGTGCTCGGTCCGCTGACCTATACGTCCTGCGAGTTGGGCTATCCGCTGGAGCCGGCGCAGCACAACGCCGAGATCCGCGAGTACGTCGGCACGGAGGCAGATGCGCTTGCGCACGCGGCGGGCGCGCAAATCATCGTCAACCACATGGCGCCGTTTACGAGGGCGGTCATCGCCGCCCTGGACGGCGTGGAGATCATCGGCTCCCCGCGCACCGAGCCGGTCAACTTGAACATGCCCGCGGTCACCGCGTCGGGCATCCCGGTCGTCTATGCGCCGGGCCGCAACGCGCGCGCGGTTGCGGAGTTCACGGTCGGCCTCATCATCGCGGAGACGCGCAACCTGGCGCGCTCCCATGCGGCGCTGGTGCAGGGCGTCTGGCGCTCCGATCTGTATCTCTACGACCATGCCCCGCGCGAGCTGGCCGGGCAGACCGTCGGACTCATTGGGTTCGGCAACATCGGCAAGCTGATGCCGGGATACCTCCATGCGTTCGGCGTGCGCGTCCTCGCGTATGACCCCTACGTGCCGGACTCGGCATTCACCGAGCGCGAGGTGGAGCGGGTTACAGACATGGCCGCGCTCCTGGCTGAGTCCGATATCGTGAGCCTGCACGCCCGCGTGACGCCGGAGACGCGCGGCTTCATCGGTGAGCCGCAGTTCCGCCAGATGAGACGCGGGGCCTATTTCATCAACACCGCGCGCGGGCCGATGGTGGACTACGATGCATTGTACCGCGCGCTGACCGACGGCCACCTGGCCGGCGCGGGGCTGGAAACCTTCGCTGTGGAGCCGATGCCGCCGGACGCGCCGCTGCTGCGCCTGCCGAATGTCACCCTGTCGCCCCATATCGCCGGCTGCTCGGTCCAGTCCGCGCAGAACGCGGCCGAGATGGTGGCAGTGGACATCGCCAACTTCTACGCAGGCCGGCCGCTGGTCCACTGCGCAAACCCGGAGGTGCTGTCGCATGGCAGGCGCTGATCTGCTGCTCGGCATCGACATTGGTACGACGGGCGCCAAGGCCGCGCTGTACGACCGGGCGGGCCGCCTGCAAGGGCTGGGCCAGGCCGAGTATCCGACCCGCCATCTCCGGCCCGGCTGGGTGGAACAGGCGCCAGAGGACTGGTGGCAAGCTACGTGCGCGGCCATCCGGCAGGCGCTGGCCGCCGTGCGAGGCGTAGCCGGCCGCGTGGCGGGTCTCGCCGTCAGCGCCCAGGCCCCCACGCTGCTCCCGCTGGATCGTGCAGGCCAGCCGGTGCGTCCCGCGTTCATCTGGATGGACCGTCGCGCGGATGTGGAGGCCAGGGAGCTGGCCGCACAGCTCGGTCCCGGCCGCATCGAGCAGCTCACGGGCAACCGGCCCGACCCCTTCTACGTCGCACCAAAGCTGCTCTGGTTCCGCCGCCACGAGCCGGACGCGTTCGCGGCCACCGCCGTCTTCGTGCAGATCAACGGCTACATCGCCTATCGCCTCTCCGGTACGCTCAGCCTGGACCCCGCGCACGCGGGCCTGCTCCAACTGCGCGACCGGCGGACAGGGGAATGGTCCGCCGAACTGTGTGCGGCCTGCGGCGTGACGCAGGCCAGCTTCCCATCCATTTATGCCGGGCACGACATCATCGGCACGGTGACGGCCGAGGCTGCGGAGGCGACCGGACTGGCCGTGGGCACGCCGGTCATGGCCGGCACGGTGGACGGCGCGGCCGCGGCCGTCGAAGCGGGCGCGGTGGAGCCGGGCATCGCCGCGGAGATGACCGGCACATCCACCGTCCTGCTCATGCCGCACGACGGCAGCGTGCTGGAGCCGGCGTTCATCGCCATGCCCCATGCCATCCCCGGCATCGACATGGTGCTGGGCGCGATGGTGGCTTCCGGTGCGGCGCTGCGCTGGTACCGCGACCAGTTCGGACAGGTCGAGTTGCAGGCTGCAACCGGTCTTGGCCTCGATGCGTATGACCTGTTGAACCTCCAGGCGGAACATGCGCCGCCGGGCAGTGGAGGCCTCATCTTCCTGCCGTACATGATGGGCGAGCGCGCGCCGATCTGGCACACGGAGGCGCGGGGCGTGTTCTTCGGCCTGTCGCTCACTACCACGCGCGGGCAGATGATTCGCGCCATTCTGGAAGGCGCGGCGTATGCGCTCCGCCACAACGTCGAGGTCGCCCGCCGCGCGGGACTGACCCTGCGCGAGGTGCGCTCCGTCGGCGGCGGCACGCGCAGCGCGGTCTGGAACCAGATCAAGGCGGATGTGCTGGGGCTGCCGG
>DAOUGK010000078.1:0-3051 GCA_034429055.1 Anaerolineae bacterium
CGCGGTCAAAACTGAGACAGGATTGACGGGATTACTCCTGTAAATCCTGTCAATCCTGTCCAGAATCGCCGCTGGTTTTCCCATTGGACTGAGTATAGAGGGCCCAATAACGTGGACATTTTGATTGATGCAATCGCGCACGGTGGCGAAGGCATTGGCCGCCACCAGCGGAAAGCCGTGTTCGTCCCCTACACCATCCCCGGCGAGCGCGTGCGCGTCGAGGTCGTCGAGGAGAAGGAACGCTGGGCGCGCGGCCGCCTGGTAGAGGTGCTGGAGGCCAGCCCGGACCGGGTCGAGCCGCCCTGCCCCTATTTCGGCCCGGGCAAGTGCGGCGGCTGCCAGTGGCAGCACATCCGGTACGAGCGCCAGGCCGAGCTCAAGCAGGCCATCGTCACCGACCAGCTCCGCCGCCTGGGCCGCCTCGCTGACCCACCGGTCGCAGACATCGTGGTGCTGGCCGACCCCGCCGACGAGGGCCGTTTCCTCGATTACGGCTACCGTAACCATGCGCAGTTCGCGCTGGATGCGGAGGGCCGGCTGAGCTTCCGCCGCACGGGCTCGCACGACCTCATCGCGGTGGACCGCTGCCTGCTCCTGGCCGACCGGCTGGACGAGCTGCACGCGGCGCTCGACCTGGCCGAGCCTGCACTGACCGGCGTGAGCCTGCGCGCGGGGCTGAACACCGGCGATGCGCTGATCCTGTTCGAGACGGCCGGCGATGAGGCGCTGGAACTGGAGCTGGACCTGCCCGCAGCCTGCGCGCTCAAGACGCCGGCCGGTCTGCGGCCGCTGATCGGCGAGCCGTTCATCACGGAAGAAGTCAACGGGCGGCACTATCGCATCTCCGCGGAGAGCTTCTTCCAGGTCAACACGGCCGCGGCGGCCGCGCTGGTTGATATCGTGACCGCCTACGCGGACCCGCAGCCGGACGACGTGCTGCTGGACGCGTACTGCGGCGCGGGCCTGTTTGCGCTGGCGCTGGCCGGGCAAGTCGCAGAGGTCATCGGCATCGAGGCATCCCCCTCCGCATGCGAGGACTTCGCCTTCAATGCGGGCGACCTGTCCAACGCCAGCCTCCACGAAGGCGCGGTCGAGGAGGTGCTGCCCGCGCTGCTGGCTGGGGGACAGCGCGCCGACCTGGTGATCCTGGACCCGCCGCGCGCGGGGGCGGGTCCGGCGGTGCTGCGCGACCTCGCCGCGCTGGGCCCGCGCCGCATGGTCTACATCTCGTGTGACCCGGCCAGCCTCGCCCGCGATGTCGAGCATCTGCACGCGGCGGGCTATCGCATCGTCGAGGTACAGCCGGTGGACCTGTTCCCGCAGACATTTCACGTCGAGTGCGTCGTCAAAATCGAACGGGGCTAGAAATCGTTTAAGAATGGCAACGTTCTATACTCAGTCCAATGTGAAAACAAGAGGCGATTCTGGACAGGATTGACAGGATTTACAGGAGTAATCCCGTCAATCCTGTTAATCCTGTCTCAGTTCTGACTGCGGTACTCACTCTGGAATCGGTTCAGTGGAACACGATACGAATACTTCCCTGTCGTTGCAGGGCCGGCGCATCCTCGTCACCGGCGTAAGCCGTTCGCTGGGCATCGGTGCGGCCATCGCCCGCCGCTGTGCGCAGGCCGGAGCAGCGGTTGCGGTGCACGGCCATGCAGACTACGATGCCGCATTGCAGTACCCCGATGCGGCACAGGACTGGACGCGCAGCTTTGTGACGGAACTGACCGCAGAGGGATTGACGGTCGTCGCACTGACGCCTTCCGACCTGGCACAGCCCGACGAACCCGCGCGGATCGTGGCGGAAGCCGTTGCCCGGTTGGGCAGTCTGGACGGCCTGGTGCTGAACCACGCTTACTCCACCCATGCGCCGCTGGGCACGTGGACAGCCGAGCACATCGACGCGCACCTGGCTGTCAACGTGCGCGCGGCCATGCTGATGATCCAGGCTTTTGCCGGTCAGGTTGGCGCGACGGGCGGGGCCATCACCCTGTTCACGAGCGGGCAGTATCTCGGGCCGATGGTCTCCGAGATTGCATACGCGGTGTCGAAGGAAGCCATCCGGGGGCTGTGCAGCCAGGCTGCCGCGGCGCTGGCGCCCCGGCAGATCCGGGTAAACTGCATCAACCCGGGGCCGACGGACACCGGCTACCTGACCGGCCCGGTCTACGACGAGGTCACGCGGCTGTTCCCTGCCGGCCGCTGGGGGCTGCCGGATGACGCGGCGCGGCTGGTGCAGTTCCTCCACAGCGACCACGCGCGCTGGATTACGGGCCAGACCATTGCCAGCGAGGGCGGCTTCGACCGCTATGCCCGGCTCTGAAACCGGCCCTGCGGCAGAAGCGCCGCCCTAACTTGCTCCATTCCGTCTCTCGTGATATACTCCAACCCGTAATGCCCGACTGGGACATGCGCCTCGGTATTCCAGCGGTGTCTCGGTCACATCTCGCAAGGAGTGTGTTCCATGGCTCTGTCGAAGAACGAAAAGGATGCCATCATTCAGGAATACCACGTACACGACAGTGATACGGGGTCGCCTGAGGTGCAGGTTGCGATTCTCACGACGCGCATCAACTCACTGATTGATCACCTGAAGACGCACAAGCAGGATCAATCTTCTCGCCGCGGCTTGCTCAAGCTGGTCGGTCAGCGCCGCCGCCATCTGGCGTACCTCAGCGCGAAGGACCCCGATCGCTACAAGGAGCTGATTGTGCGGCTGGGCTTGCGGAAATAACGCTCAGATTGCATCGAAAAAGCGCACATCGTAAGCCGTACTATGGACGAGTAGATACGATCTGTCGTATCTACTCGTTTGGCATTTAGTGTCTATCCGAAAAGTCGTAGTCTAGGGCCTTGTGCCCGTTAGTACGCCCACAAGGGGCTATGCTACCCCTTTTTCGGATAGACACACTTAGTATCAAGCCTTAACTGAGCTCTGGTTCTACAGGCTGTAGCGAAGCTACAGCGCATAGACTCGAACAAAGTAAGGACGTCGCCGTTGAGAGGCACAGGAATTGGGGAGTGGGGTCGAGGACGCTGGCGCGT
>DAOUGK010000079.1:0-14795 GCA_034429055.1 Anaerolineae bacterium
CCAACGCGTTCCTGCAGAAGCCGGTGACGCGGGAGGCGTTCCTTGCCGCGCTGGACGGGCAGGCGCGCACGCGATAAGTTTGTAGTTGGCGCTTCTGCGCCCTGCGAAGCTCAGGCCCCTTCTGCGAATCTATTTGGGGTCCTATCGCAGATGCTTTGGCAGATCAGCTTCCAGCTTCTTCTGTAGGTCCGTGCCACTTGTATAAGTGAGGCAGGGTTGATCGGGCAGATCAACCTTGACTTTGGCTCCCTCTTTCATGATCAGCAGCGTAGGGCGGCCACAGCCCCAGGCATAGCCGATGCCGAGATAGGCCCCCGGGCTGGCCTTCGAGAAGTCCGCGATGACCAGGGCGGCGGTTTCGATGCGGTTCCGGGCGCGCTCGAGGACATCGCGCTCCAGGGTGCTCATGTCCAGCATTTCACACAGGTACCCGGCGGCTTGCACCGGCCCCTGGATGCCCATGCCGAAGAGATTGATCATTTCGGGGCTGGACGGGATCGCGACGAAGACATGCGGTTTGGTGTTAGACTGAGCACCTGCTGCATGTACGCGCTCCGAGAGCGTCTTTGGGTCTGTGAGGTTCGGACGGGTGCGGGTCGTCTCGTACAGATGCTCAGTGAGGATCCCTGTTAACCGCCGCGCGCGCTGTGGTTCGCGCTCCACGATGGTCACGCGTTCGAGCGCGGCGGGCACAGCGCCGGTCCGAAACGCATCCGTCAACCCGCCGACCTGGGCGAGAAATGCCTCGGTTTCGTCCAGGCCGAAGCCGGTGCCGTGAATGGTCATGATGACGTGACGCGCGGTGGGCAGGGCACCAGCCAGCGTGCCCAGCACGTCCCGTGCAAAGCGACGAATGCCGCCATAGTCCAGCCGGTAGAGCGGCTCGACCCCCAGGAACAGGGCATACTGCGCCGCAATCTTGCCCTCAGTTGCGAGTAACTCAAATTTCCCCGGCCGCGGTGTGACCGTGCTGGCATAGTCCTCCCGCAGAAGGGAAGCAACTAACTCGTCGGTGCGGTAGAATGCCTGCGCATACTTCAGCGCGAGCACATCACAGGGGAAGGTCGTGATGTCCGCGCACTGCACGTCGATTTGGTAGCCCGGCGCTTCTTGCGCGGCCCACTGTTTGCGCACGTCCTTGAGATCGGCGTGAGCCGGGTAGTCCTTGAGCGCGCGGTCGAGGACGGGCAGCACGCGACCTGCCTTCTGCGCTTCTTCCAGGATGTTATCCCAGTGCCTTTGCGGCTGGTCACTGGCCGTGATGCGGATTAGCTTCAGGCCGGCGTCTTTCGCAATCAGGCGGGCGTCGTCCGTTATTGAGAACAGCTCGGCCAGCACATCACGGGCCCGCTCGATTAGCTCGTAAGTTGGGGGCATATGCAGCCTCCTGCGGCGTTGTGGAACGGCTCGGCCGGAACATCCCTACCGGGGTTGGCAGGCCTTTATTCATCAGCTCTGTTCATCGTTCGACGGAGGTCTGAACGGTGCACCGTGCCCCCCCAGGCATGGATTCGTGAGCTGCCAGGCCTGGCTGTCGATAGTGGGCTCGCCCTCGCGGGGCTTACGGCGGATGTAGCGACCGTCGGGCTGGAGCACGCGTGCCCGGACGTTGTTGTGCAGTTCGACTTCGAGCAGGGTATGGCGGATGTAGCTGCCGACGGCCGGGTCCTTGACCGGGAAGATGACTTCCACCCGGCGGTCGAGGTTGCGGGGCATCAGGTCCGCGCTGCCGAGATAGACTTCCGGCTCACCGCCGTTCTCGAAGTAGTAGATGCGGCTGTGTTCGAGGAAGCGGCCGACGATGCTGATGACGCGAATGTTGTCGCTGATGCAGGGCACCCCGGGCCGGAGACAGCAGATGCCGCGCACGATGAGATCCACCTGCACGCCGGCCTGCGATGCCCGGTAGATAGCGCGGATGAGGCGTTCGTCCACCAGTGAGTTCATCTTGAAGATGAGATGAGCAGGTCGCCCCTCCAGCGCGTGCTCCGTTTCGCGCTCGACCAGCGCGGTGATCCGCTCGCGCATGCTGCCCGGCGCAACGAGCAGGCTGCGGTAGAACTGCTGCGTGGAATAGCCGGTCAGCGTGTTGAACATCTCAGTCGCATCCGCGCCCATCTCCGGGTCGCATGTCAGCAGGCCGAGGTCGGTGTAGATGCCCGCGGTGACCGCGTTGTAGTTGCCCGTTGCCAGGTGCAGGTAGCGGCGCAGCCCGCCTGCCTCGCGGCGCACAACGAGCGTGACCTTGCTGTGCGTCTTCAGCCCCACCAGCCCGTAGACCACGTGGACCCCCTGCGCTTCCAGTGCGCGGGCCCAGCCGATGTTGCTCTCTTCGTCGAAGCGCGCCTTCAGCTCCACGAGCACGGCAACCTGCTTGCCGTTGCGCTGGGCCTCGAGCAGCGAGCGGACGACGGGCGCATTGCGGCCCACGCGGTAGAGCGTCTGTTTGATGGCGAGCACATCGGGATCGGTGGCCGCAGCGTTGACGAAATCGAGCACCGGCTTGAAGGAATCATACGGGTGATGCAGCAGGATGTCGCCTTTGCGGATGGCGGCAAATAACTCCTCGGATGTCTTGACATCGCGCAACTGGGGCGGCACGGATGGCACGAAGGCCGGGTCCTTTAGTTCGGGCCGGTTGAGGGCCATCAGCGCCCACAGGCTGGACATGCCGAGCGGCGGCTGAAGCGGGTAAACGTCGCTCGGATCGACCTCGATGTTCTCCATCAACAGCGCCACCATGTCCTCGGGCATGGCCTCATCCACGACCAGGCGGACGACCGGCCCGAAATGGCGCTGACGCAACCCCTGCTCGATGGTTTCGAGCAGGTCCGGCGCTTCGTCCTCCTGGATTTCCATATCAGCGTCGCGGATGACCTGGAAGCTGTAGGCCTGTTCGATCTCGTGGCCGGGGAAGAGGATGCCGAGATTCGCGGCGATGACATCTTCCAGCCAGACAAAGCGCGTGCCATCCACGACCGGCACGAGCCGGGGCAGAGAGGTGGGCACTTTGACGCGCGCGAAGTGCCGACCGCTCGGCCCATTAACCCAGCAGGCCAGGTTCAGGCTGAGATTGGAGATATGAGGGAAGGGCCGGCCCGGATCGAAGGCGAGTGGAGTCAGCACGGGCAGCACGTCTGAGCGGAAGTATTCACGCATGCGATCCTGCTCTTCGAGCGTGAGCTGGTCGTAGCGCAGAAGGTGGATGTCGGCCGCGGTAAGCTGCGGCATAATGTCGGCGTAGAAATAGCGCCGCTGCTCGCGCATCATGGGCAGGACGAGCGTGCGGATAGCAGTCAACTGGTCGGAGGGGGTCAGGCCATCCGGCGGCGTCGAGGTAACGCCTGCGTCGATCTGGTCCTTCAGCCCGGAGACGCGAATCATGAAGAACTCGTCCAGGTTGGAGCTGAAGATGGCGAGGAACTTGACGCGTTCGAGCAGGGGATGGCGCGTATCTTCTGCCTCTTCGAGGACGCGGCGATTGAACTCGAGCCAGCTCAACTCCCGGTTGAAGTAGAGCGTGGGGTCCTTGAGGTTGACGCCGGCCTCGGGGGGCCAGGTCGGGACGTGGGACAGGAGCGTCTTCTCTAGCGTAACCGGCGCGTCCATGGGAGCCTCCGAACAACCTGGTTGGCGTGTATTGCCCTGCATTATAGTCGAGCGATGGGAGTGCCGCAAGTGGCGTTGCGCCCCCCAGGGATGCCTGTGCTGGAATGTGCAACCCTGCCCGCTGCTTTGCGTAGGTATTGTACGATGGTAGCATGATGGGTGTATATTGGTGGTTACTGATTCGTGGGGATTACCTGAGGAGCACATGATGACACAACGGTTCAAAGCAACGATCATTCGGGACGGGAGCCGCCACTTCATCCCGGTCCCATTCGATCCGGCCGAGGTGTGGGGCGAGAAGCCGCGGCACCATGTCAGGGGCTCGGTAGACGGACATGCGGTGCGTGGTCCGCTGGGGGGAGGGGAGAACGGGTACGT
Source organism: Anaerolineae bacterium (assembly GCA_034429055.1). Classification (GTDB taxonomy): domain Bacteria; phylum Chloroflexota; class Anaerolineae; order CG2-30-64-16; family CG2-30-64-16; genus MWBF01. The sequence goes on from DAOUGK010000079.1 coordinate 3,988, forward strand.
TCTCGCACTGGGCCCGGCGTGGCTCAGGGAGACGGGGCTGGAGGCCGGTGCGGAGGTCGAGGTGACCCTGGAGCCGGAAGGGCCGCAGGCTGATGCGCTGGCAGGAGATGTCGTCGCTGCGCTCGATGCCGAGCCGGAAGCCAGGGGCTTTTTTGCAGGGCTGGCGACGTTCTACCGGAAGGGGTATCTCAGATGGATCGACGGGGCGCGGCGACCTGAGGTGCGCAGCGCGCGGATCGCGGAGATGGTGGCGCTCCTGAAAGCGGGGAAGAAGCAGCGGTGAGGGGGAGCTAAGGGTACGTGGCAGCATCCTGAGCGGAGCAGCGATTTTTTTGCTGCGCAGTCGAAGGATGCTGTGGAGTAGTGGCGGGTCCAGGTGAAACAAATCGGGTCGGCAGAGCGTTATGACGCGAGTGAAAGTACTGGACTGCGGTGTTGCGTGACGACGGCTGACGAGTCTACGGGGATCAGGAGAATGAATAAGATGAAGAAGATGAGAGAGCGGACGAATGGCGCATGGTTCGGCAAGCGGGCATTGTATGTGGGGCTGCTGCTCGCGATACTGTTCAACGTGCTGCCGATGGCAGGGGTTTCGGCGCACCAGGCTGCTGCGGGGACGCTGCCGGGTGCCAGCATTAAGGTGCAGGAACAAGCCGGCACGATCGTTTACACGGTGCGGGCCGGCGACACCCTGGCATTGATCGCGCGGCGGTATAACACGACAGTCGCAGTGCTGGCGCAGCTCAACGGCATCGCCAACCCTAATCGTATCTACATCGGCCAACGGCTGCGCGTGCCGGCCGCGGGAAGCGGTACGCCGGCCAACCCGGTGCGCATCAGCTTCCCGGCCGGCGGGATCAGCGCGACGGTGCGGGGCAGTGTCACCTTCCCGAACCGGTCCTGTTACCTGGTGGCAGCGCAGGCCGGTCAGCACATGACCGTCACTGTCACTTCGGCGGGCCAGGCAGCCAACTTCCTCATCACATCTGTGCGCAACAGTGCGCCGCTCAAGCGCCTGGAGAACGAAGACCGCACCTGGACTGTGACGCTGCCCGTCACCGGCGACTATCTGATTTGCGTCGCGACGGCCGCTGGCACGGTCTCCTACGACCTGACGGTATCCATCCCTCCACGGCGCAGCGACGCGGCGCCCATCCGTATCCAGTTTGCGCCCGGCAGCACATCGGCCACGGTGCGGGGCAGCGTCACGGGCGTGGAGCGGCAGTGCTACGTCCTGCGTGCGCTGGCCGGGCAGGTCATGACCGTCACGGTGGGATCTTCAGGCAATACAGCCAGCTTCTCCGCGGTCGGCGCGGATGGTGTCCCACTCAAGCGCATGGAAGTGGGCGGGCCTTTCGCGATGATGCCCTTGCACCGGACGCAGGACTACACGGTCTGCGTCGGCATCCCGGCCGGAACGCCGGCGACGGTCTACTATGATATGACGGTGGGCGTGAAGTAGCCCGCAGCGCAACGGCGCTGCAAGAGCGCAAGAGGGCAGAAAACAGGCGTATAGGGCCACATTGGGCCTGTATGCGCCTGTTTTTGGTGAGCGAATGTGGGAATTTGTAAGCTGACACGCAGAACAGGCATGGTCATCGGCAGCATGCTAGGCGCACATACCATGTAGGTATGTCTGGACACCACAAAGGAGCGATGAAAATGGATTTCGAAGGATACTGTGTTAAGTGCCGCACGAAGCGGCAAATCAAGGGCGGCGACGTCAAGGAAACCCCGAACGGCCGCAAGATGGTCCAGGGCGTCTGCCCCGAGTGCAAGACGAAGGTCACCCGGTTCCTCTCCGCGAAGGAATCGAAGTAGGCTTTCAAGGAGTATGAAGGGCCGTCCAGGCTGCTACGTACCTGCAACCGGCAAGTGCGTGAACCGTCCTGAGGACGGCCCTTCGCGCGCCTGCTAACCGAAAAAGCTTGCGGCCAAGCCTGAGCTGTGCTAGACTTGAATTGCAAGTCAAGGGGGAACCCCGATCATGTTACAGTCTATTGAAGGCATCACGGACAAGCATGGGCGGCTTCGCATTCCGAAGGCCGTGAGATTGCCCCGATTTCGCCGCGTCATCATCACGATCCTCGATGAGGAGCCCACTGAGTCCGGTTTGAACGCAACCTTGTTGAGCGAGGCGGCATTGGCGCGCGATTGGGATCGTCCCGAGGAGGACGCAGCGTGGTCACACCTGGACCAGCTTCCATCGTTGTAATACCATTTCCGTTCTCCGATCTATCTGGGAACAAGCTGCGACCCGCTGTCGTGCTTGCCAGTGCCGGTCAAAGCGACTGGCTATTATGTCAGATTACGAGCAACCCCTACAGTGACCCTCTTGCCATCAAACTCACGAGCGAAGCAATGCAGTCAGGCAAGCTGCATGCCACCAGCTTCGCCCGCCCCTTGAAGGTTTTCACTGCGAATGAAAGTCTGATGGTCAAGCGGGTGGCAATCCTCAACGATGCAAGTTTCCACTCCATCCTGACCGTACTGATTGACACGCTTGCAGGAGGAGTGCCCCATGATTCGGACTGTTCCTGAGACCACCGGCGAAGGCATTGAGCTATACATCCGCACCTACTACTCCCTGTTGCGCAGTTCCGGCGACATCCGCATCCGGTCGCTTGAAGAGACGCATGAAGGCATGGGCTCCAGCCTCCATCTGAAGGCGGAGTCGGCGGAGTTCGACGCGGGCGCGTTCATCTACGCGGCGATGCGGCTGCCGCGGGTGATGAACGAGGTCAAGCGGGTGGTGATGGGACAGTCGGAAGAGGTCTTCATGCGGGGCGGGCTGCGCGACCTGGGGCAGTGGCAGCGCGTGGATGCTCCGGCCCGGCGGCGGCGTATGTTGTTCGACGGTGAGGAGATGCTGGCTGCGTTCGTCTCCAGCGTGTCCGACATCGATGACCTGATTCCCTGCCTCACAGCCTACCAGATCGAGTGGAACAAGCTGCATCGACGGCTGGCAGCAACGCAGCTCGGCCACGACCTGGCTGCGGGCAAGGTCACGGCGAGCGCTGCACGCGATGCACTGCGCGACGCGCTCGGCATCGAGACCGAAGACCTCGAGCGGCTGCAAATGGTCTGGGCCGCAAGCTGGGACGACAAAGTCCGGGCGATTGCCTCCAGCCCCCTCGATATCCGGCTCAACTCCCTCGCGAGCGGGTTCAACGATTACCGCAAGGCGGTTGAGAACTGGTGGGATGACCTGGTGCGCGCGGCGGACGAAACCTATGTGGAATTCCGGCCCACGTACTTCGTTTCCAGCAATCCGCACAGCCTGCCGAACCTCCTTTCAGGCCAGGCTTTACACAGGCAGGAGGATATCCTGGCCTTCGTGCAGGAGACCAACCCGGAAAACTTAGCGGAGGAATGGGCCGCGCTGAGCGCGGGCCGGACCAGCTCCACCACGAGCGGAGACGGTGCCGCGGCTGCGGGTGCAAAGGCGAATCTCCTGTATTATGCGCAGCGCGCGTACCTGCGCAACCGGGAGGACCGGCAGCGCGAGTGGGTTCAGGCTGAGCGGGCAGCCGGCATCCATCGCTTCGACGAACCGCACGCGCTGGACATCGGCGCGCAGGTCATCGAGCTGCGCGAGCTGGACCCGGCGCGGCTGGATCCTCGGCTGGCAGTGCCGGGGCTGGAGCTGCTGCGCAAGAGCAAGGCGCTCATCGTCAATGTGGATTACCCGCTCGGCTTTGCAGCTTATCATCTGCTGTCGCAGGTCGCGACGAGCACGACCGACCTGGCCGGCGTGTATGTGATGGGCAAGGCGGCATCGCTCAATGGTCGGGTGGGCGACGTGATGATCCCCAACGTCGTGTACGACGAGCATTCGCGCAACACATTCCTGTTCAAGAATACGTTCCTCTCGCAGCATGTCGCGCCCTATCTGCGCTACGGCACGGTGTTCGACAATCAGAAGGCGGTGACAGTGCGCGGGACATTCCTGCAAAACCGGGAGTTCATGAGCGTGTTCTACCGGGAGGGGTACACCGATCTGGAGATGGAAGCAGGGCCTTATCTGAGCGCGATCTATGAGGACATCTACCCGCAGCGCTACCCGGTCAACGAGATTGTCAACCTGTTCATCAACGCGCCGTATGACATCGGCGTACTGCACTACGCGTCGGATACGCCGTACAGCCGCCGGCAGAGTCTGCTGAGCAAGAGCCTGAGTTATTTCGGGATGGATGCGACGTATGCGTGCAGCGTGGCGATTGCACGGCGAATTCTGGAAACGGAGATTCAGCGGGTAGGCGAGGCTGGAAATTCGTAGAGACGCGCCCACCGCACGTCTCTACGAAGCATATTTCTATTCGCTGATCTTCTCCACCATCTCGAAGCCGGTGAGCTCGATGTGCTCCACGCCGCCTTCATCGACCCACGTGCCGCACTTCATCCCCTTCGGGCTGGCGTCCAGTTCAACCGGCGTGCCGTCCATCTTGAGCGCGGGGTGATACCACATACCGACCTGCTGTGCATCGCCCTCGATGTAGTGGCCGATGAGGGAGCGGCGGAAGCGGTCGGTCGTGCGGTTGGGCAGTGAGCCATGTACCACTGACCCGTTGAAGAAGAGCACGTCGCCCGGCTCCATGATCGCGGCCTCGACGGGCGTGCCTTCCGGGATCGGCACGGTCACATCGGTGAAGCTCTCCTGGGTGTTGGCCTTGACGGTGCAAAGCAGCGGCCAGTTGTGGCTGCCGGGCACGAGCTGCAGGCAGCCGTTATCCTCGTCGCACCGGTCCACCGCCATCCATGCGGCAATGCAGGTCCCCGGCTGGACGCGCAGATAGTAGTTGTCCTGGTGGAGCGCCTGGCCGCGCGCGCCGGCGGGCTTAAAATAGAACATCGTCTGCACGGCATACGGTTCCCTGCCGACGAGGTCCACCATCGTGTCACGGATGCGCTTGTCGAGCATCCAGTCGAGGCTGGTTTGATCCCAACGGTGCATGTGGATCATGCGCGGGTATCTCAGCAGGGGATCGCCCGGCTTGGGTTCGGCAACGGTCCGGCTGGCTTCCGCGCCCTGCGCGTTGAGATCCATGAAATGCTCGCGATAGTAAGCCACCTCTGCGGGCGAGAACAGGCCGCGCACGATGAGATAGCCTTTTTCCTGCCAGGTCCGTTTCTGTTCTTCGGTCAGCACAATGATCCTCCCCTTTGGTGCATTTGTATGGTACGATTACCATACTCCTTGCGCGCAGAGTTTCTGCATGCTGGGTTACAAGTGGACGGCGGACGAATGAATAGAACGCTGATGACGCTGATCGGACTGATCTAGATGATAGATGAAGTTGTCGGCGAATTTCCAGAGTAATCAGTCGAATCAGTTCTATCAGCGTTCTATTCAGCAGTTGTGACTTCGGCATAGCCGGCTCGCAAGCGCGCGACGAGCCGGGCGCGATCTACGTCGGAGAGGAAGGCGACGCGGGCGGCGTTGAGGTTGGCCTGGCGGAAATCGGCGGCGGTCCAGCCGAAGGTTGCGGCCAGCCGTTCGTATTCCTGGGTGAGCGTGATCTCTGAGATGGTGCGGGTGTCGGTGTTGATGCCGAGCGACACGCCGGCCCGATATAGCCGGTCCACCGGGTGGCCGGCATAGTCGGGCGCGATCCCGATCTGCACGTTGCAACTGGGGCACACCTCCAGGTGGATGCCTGTCTCGCGCAGGTGGGCGACGAGCGCGGGGTCCTCGATGCTGCGCACGCCGTGGCCGAAGCGCGCGGGCCGGAAGTGGCGGATCAACTCCCACATGCTCTCCGGGCCGCGCGCCTCGCCGCCGTGAACGGTGTAGGGAATGCCCTCGCGGGCCGCGAACTCGAACGCGGCCAGATGCGCGGCCAGCGGATAGCCTGCCTCGTCACCCGCGATATCGAAGGCTGCGACGTGCGTATCGCGGAAGGCCGCGGCCAGCCGGACTGTCTCCAGGCTCTCTGCCTCGGTGAAATGCCGCAGCGTGCAGAGAATGACACGCGCGCCGATGCCTGTTGCGGTGCTGTTCCGCGCAACTGCACCTGCGACCGCGGCCACGACCTGCTCGGTACGGAGCCCGCGGCGGGTGTGCAGCAGCGGCGCAAAGCGAATCTCCGCGTAAACCACATTGTCTGCTGCCAACTGCGCGAACAGGTCGGCCACCGCCAGGCGCAGCGCCTCCTCCGTTTGCAGCAGCGCGACATGGTTGGGCGGCGTGCGCAGATACTCTGCCAGGTCGCGACACTTGGGCGGCGCGACGAAATCCCGGCGGAACCGTTCGGGCGTCACCTCCGGGTCAAGCTGCCGGATCAGGTCATAGCTGAGACCGCAGTCGAGATGCAGGTGCAACTCGACCTTCGGGAGCAGGCGCAGATCGGTCATTGGTCCACCTCGCAGCAGCCTGCGGTTGAAACATGCAGGCCGACATAAAAAGTGTGCCGAGGCACACTGGCATGATGCATCATTGTACCTGGTGAGGCGGCGCGTGCAAACTGCACGCGCGTCATAGACAGCGGCGTGTGCCGGGCGCATACTGACACCATCCATCTCTCCTCAAGGAGGCGTCATGCGCGACCCGCTTGACCGGCCCAACATCATTCTCATCAACTGCGACGACCTGGGCTACGGCGACCTCGGCTGCTACGGCTCGGAGGTCAACCGGACGCCCCACCTGGACCGCATGGCCGCGGAGGGGCTGCGCTGTACGGACTTCTACATGGCGTCCTCCCTTTGCTCGCCGTCGCGCGGGGCTATGCTGACCGGCTGCTATCCGCGGCGCATTGGGTTCGACAGGTTCGAGGGGCAGCACGTCCTCTTCCCCGGTCAAGGCGTCGGGCTGCATCCGAATGAGGTCACCATCGCGGATCTGCTGCGGGGCCAGGGCTATGCCACGTACATGGTCGGCAAGTGGCACTGCGGCGACCAGCCGGAGTTCCTGCCCACGCGTCACGGGTTCGACGGTTACTACGGCCTGCCCTACAGCAACGACATGGGCATCCAGGCCAGCAGCCTGTTCCGACCCATGCCGCCGCTGCCGCTCCTGCGCGACGAGGAGGTTATCGAGGAACAGCCGGACCAGGCCTCGCTGACCTCGCGCTACGTCGAAGAGAGCGTGCGCTTCATCCGCACGCACCGAGACGGGCCCTTCTTCCTCTACCTTGCGCATATGCACGTCCACCTGCCGCACTATCCGCCGTGGCGCTTCCTCAAGACCGCGATCAACGGGCCGTATGGCGCGGCGGTCGAGTGCATCGACTGGAGCACCGGCGTGCTGCTGCACGAGCTGCGACGGCTGGGACTGGAGAGGAACACCCTCGTCGTCTTTACCTCGGACAACGGCTCGCGCGGGGATCGTGGGGGCAGCAACGCGCCGCTGCGCGGGGGCAAGTTCACCACGTGGGAGGGCGGGCTGCGCGTGCCGTGCATCCTGTGGTGGCCCGGCGTCGTGCCCGCGGGCAGCACCACCGCGGAGATCGTCACCTCGCTCGACTTCGTGCCGACTTTTGCCGCGTTGGCCGGGGCGGCTGCGCCCGCCGACCGGATCATCGACGGGTTGGACATGGCGCATCTGATGCGAACGCCGGACGGCAGCGGGCCGCGCGAGACCTTCTTCTACTACATGGGGGACCGCCTGCACGCGGTCCGCCACGGGCCGTGGAAGCTGCATGTGTGGCGCGACAACGGGGCGGTCAGGGAACTTTACAACCTGAGGGATGACCGGGCCGAGACGCGCGACGTGGCCGCCGAACAGCCTGACACGGTCGCCGTACTGGAGGCCCTGGCGGAGGCCATGCGCGAGGACATCGGGGATGGCGCGACCGGCGCGGGCGGGCGCAATCGCCGGCCCATCGGGCAGGTAGCGAATCCGCAGATGCTCACGCGATACGACCCCGACTACCCGTACATGGCCGAGATGTATGACCTGCCGGATCGGGGATAGTCGCTGACTATGACTGCATCCTTCGACTGGCGGTTCGTCGTCGGGCCGGTTGAGCCGTACATCCGCTCAGGATGCTCAGATAGCCGGCGGAGGCCGGCTTCGCAAGGGTGGCAGCGGTTTCGAACCGCCGGGCCAGCTTCTTGAGGAGAACAACGATGCACATCGACTTGAACGGAACCTGGCAATTGCGGTGGACAGACGGGCAGCGCGGGGATCAGCTTCCGCGACTGCTGGTGGATGAGCCGGACCTCTCGCGCGCGATTCCCGCGCAGGTGCCCGGCGAGGTACATCTTGACCTGGCTGCAGCGGGCCTCATCGAGGAGCCCGCGCTGGGTCTCAACAGCCTGGCGTGCCGGTGGGTGGAAGAGGCGAAGTGGAGCTACCTGCGCACATTCGATGCCCCGCCGCTTGAACCCGGCCGGCGCGCATGGCTCGTGCTGGAGGGGCTGGAGCTCCATGCGGCGGTCTATCTCAACGGCGAGCTGTTCGGCAGCCACGCGAACGCGTTCTATCCCTACCGTATCGAAGTGACCGGCAGGCTGCGGCCCGGTGTCAACCGCGTGCTCGTCCAGGTGGAGGCGGGGTTATTCGCCTCCGCCGACCGCCCCGGACAGGGTTACGGCATGAACCCGGATTCCACCTGGACCAAGCGCAACTGGCACCGCACCGTGCAGTCATCTTTCGGGTGGGATTGGTCGCCACGGCTGCTCAACGTAGGCATCACGGGCGGCGCACGGCTGGAGATTGCCTCCGCCGCGCGGCTGGAGACCCTCGTCGCGCTGGCGGAGGTCATGCCTGACCTGTCCGAGGGCAGCGTCACCGCACGTGTCTTCGCGGAGGGGCTGGCGGACGAGGCCCAGGCAGGGCGGCTGCACGTCACGGTCGAGGGACCGACCGGCCCACACGAGACGGAGGTTGACGTAACGCTTGAGCCTGGCCTGCACCCTGTCGAGGCGCAGGTGCGCGTGCCGCAGCCGGCGTTGTGGTGGCCGGTCAACCACGGCGGGCAGCCGCTTTACACTGTCCGTGCCACACTGACGGTGGGCGACGTGACGATCGGCGCGGCGGAGCGGCGCGTCGGGTTCCGGCGCATCGCGGTGGACCAGTCGCCTCACCCGGAGGGCGGGCGCTACTTCGTCATTACCGTCAACAACAAGCCTATCTTCTGCAAGGGCGGCAACTTTGTGCCCGCAGACATCATCCCCGCGCGCGCGGGACGTGAGAAGTATGCGCTGCTGGTGGACCGGGCGCTGGAAGCGAACTGCAACCTGCTGCGTATCTGGGGCGGCGGGCTGTACGAGCGCGACGCGTTCTACGACCTCTGCGACGAGCGCGGCGTGCTGGTCTGGCAGGAGTTCATCTTTGCGTGTGCCAAATATCCGGTCCACGACCCGGCGTTTCTCGCGGACGTTAAGAACGAGGCCGCCTACCAGGTGCGCCGGCTGGCAAGCCATTCGAGCCTGGCGGTCTGGTGCGGCAACAACGAGATGGAATGGGGCGCGCACAACTGGGGCTACGACAAGGGCGTGGCCTATCCCGACTATGCGCTGTTCCACCTGGTCATCCCCGTCATCCTCAAGCAGGAGGACGGCACGCGCTACTATCAGCCCAGCTCGCCCTTCTCGCCCGACCACGCGGAGCCCAACCGTGATGACGTGGGCGACCAGCATCCGTGGAGCGTCGGCTTTGCCGACACGGACTTCCGCCAGTACCGGCAGATGGCGTGCCGCTTCCCGAACGAGGGCGGCATCCTCGGCCCCAACGCACTGCCGACTGTGCTGGCCTGCCTGTCGCCCGGCACGACCGGCGACACGTCGCTCGACCCCGCCCGTGCAGGCGCGCGGTTCACCCTCGCCTGGGAGCATCACGATAACTCGGTCGCGTATTGGGGCGGCGCGCGACCGCACCCCGACGTGATGCTCGAACAGTGGCTCGGCCGTTCGCGGCACGCCATGACGGTGGCCGAATACGTCTACTGGGCCGGCGTGGTGCAGGGGATCGGGCTGAGCGAGTACATCCGCAACTTCCGCCGCCGCATGTTCTCCACCGCATCGGCGATCTTCTGGATGTACAACGATTGCTGGCCGACGACGCGCAGCTGGACGATCGTGGACTATTACGGACGGCGGACGCCCGCGTTCTACCCGGTGCGCCGCGCGTTCCAGCCGGTCAGCGTCGCCATCGGTGTCGAGGGGGAGGATATCGTCTTCTGCGTCGCCAACGAGGAAGGCCCCTGGCGCGGCGAGCTGCGCTGCGGCCTCTTTGCACTCGACGGCAGCCTGATGGAGGACACGACTGTGCCGGTCGACGTCGGCGCGAACGAGGCACAGGTGATTGCCCGGCGGCCCCTCGCAGATCTGCAGGCGCTCGGCGCGGAAACACACGCTGCATACGCGCTGCTGCGCCAGCAAGAGCGTGAGGTCAGCCGCGATGTCCTGTTCCTGCCGTACTTCAGGGAGATGAAGTGGCCGCAGGCGGAGGTGCGCGTGCGCCGCCAGGGCGGGCAGGCCATCTTCGAGAGCGATGTCTTCGCGTGGCGCGTCTGCCTGGACCTGGACGGCGAGACCGCGCTGCCCGACAACTTCTTCGACGTGCTGCCGGGCATCCCAACCGTGCTGGATTGGCCTGCGGAACTGGGTGAGCCGCGCGTGCTGCGTGTGGGGAATGGGACGTGACAAGGTGAAGAGGTGACGGGGTGAAGAGGTGAAGGAGCAGTGCGGTTGGGCAACAGTAAGCCACCTACCCGCTGGCTCTACATAGTAAAGGATGGGAGATGGATCAGTTACATATGCTTTGGCCGATGGGCCGGGCGGCGCCGGACGCCGCGCTGCCCGGTGAGTATCTGCTGCGCATCTTCAGGCCGTCTGATGCGGACGCGTACCTGGCGCTGATGCAC
>DAOUGK010000080.1:0-2764 GCA_034429055.1 Anaerolineae bacterium
GACGCAAAGGCGCAAACAAGGCCGCAAACGAACGCTTTTCTGTCCTGTGCTTTGCGGTCTTAGCGTCTTTGCGTGAGTCTCCAGCGTACCAATGCCATTTGGGCACGGTCAGAGACCGGCCCGAGCTATCAGACCAGAGAGATATGTACGAAATCATCAACCCCCACATCGAGCGCGGGCGCATCCGCCACGCGCTGTTCGACTTCGACGGCACCCTGTCGCTGATCCGCGAGGGCTGGCAGGGCGTCATGATCCCCATGATGGTCGAGCTGCTCCGGCAGACGCCGACCGACGAGAGCGATGCCGCGCTGACCGCTGTCGTCACGGAATTCGTGACGCGGCTGACAGGCAAACAGACCATCTACCAGATGATGCAGCTTGCGGACGAGATCACCCGGCGCGGGGGCACCGCTGAAGATCCCCTGGCCTATAAGCGCCAGTACCTCGACCGGCTGTGGGAGCGCATCGCGCACCGCGTCGCGGGCCTCAAGGCCGGGCGGCTGGACCCCGACGAGATGATGGTGCCCGGCGGCCGCGCCATGCTGGATGCCCTGAAGGCGCGCGGGGTGGCCTGCTACCTGGCCTCCGGCACGGACGAAGCGTATGTCCTCGACGAGGCCGCCGCGCTCGGCCTGACCGACTACTTCGCGGGTGTGTACGGCGCGCAGGACGACTATCTCCGCTTCTCGAAGAAGCTGCTCATCGAGCGCATCATCCGCGAACACGCGCTGCACGGGCCTGAGTTCGTAGCGTTTGGCGATGGTTTCGTCGAAATCGAGGACACCAAACGCGTCGGCGGCATCGCGGTGGGCGTGGCCTCGGACGAGGCCAACCGGACGGGCCTCGACGAGTGGAAGCGCACCCGCCTCATCGAGGCGGGCGCCGACCTCATCGTGCCGGACTTCCGCGAGTCCGCTGCGCTGGTGGCCTACCTGTTCAAGGAGTGAGCCATGTCTTACCCGATGTTCGACCGTGCCCGCCTGCACATCCGGCCGCTGGCCGAGCGGGTCCACGATATGACGCTGGCGGACGTGCTGCCGCTCGACCATCCGGGCGAGCCGTATGACAGCCCCGACCTGGCTCAGGTGGCCGAGCGCATCATCCGCGCGCGGGCCCAGGGCAAGCCGGTCATCGTGCTGATGGGTGCGCATGTCATCAAGGCGGGCCTCTCGCGCTTCGTCATCGACCTGATGGCGCGGGGGCTCATCACGCACGTCGGCATGAACGGCGCAGGGCCGATCCACGATTACGAACTGGCGCTGGCCGGCGGGTCCACCGAGAGCGTCGCGCGCTATATCAGCGAGGGGCAGTTCGGCCTCTGGCAGGAGACGGGGCGCATCAACGACATTGTGGCCGCAGGCGTGGCTGACGGGCTGGGCTATGGCGAGGCGCTGGGCCGGGCTATCGCGGAGGGGGATTACCCGCATCGGGACATCAGTGTGCTGGCTGCGGGCTACCGGCTGCGCGTGCCCGTGACCGTCCATATCGGCATCGGCCAGGACATCATCCACGAACACCCCAACTGCGACGGGGCCGCGCTGGGCGAGGCATCGTACCGGGACTTCCTCATCTTCACGCAGGCCGTCACCGGGCTGGAAGGCGGCGTCATGCTGAACTACGGAACCGCGGTCATGGGGCCGGAGGTGTATCTCAAGGCGCTGGCGATGGCCCGCAACGTGGCGCACCAGGAGGGCCGGCGCATCGCGCACTTCACGACCGCGGTGTTCGACCTGCTGGAACTGGGCGAGGACCTGGCGCATGAAGCGCCCAAGACGGATGCGCGCTACTACTACCGGCCCTACAAGACCATCCTCGTCCGCACGGTCCACGACGGCGGCGAGAGCTTCTACATCCGCGGCCCGCATCGCGGCACGCTGCCCGCGCTCTACAGGATGGTGACAACCCAATGAACCTTGAACGGCTCGACCAGCTACTCGCCCGCTTTCCTGACCTGACCATCCTCGTCATCGGTGACTTCTTTCTCGACAAGTACCTGCTGATCGATCGGAGCCGCGCCGAGGTCTCGCTGGAGACCGGGCTGGAGGCACACCAGGTCGTCGAGGTGCGCTCCAGCCCCGGCGCAGCCGGCACGGTCACCTCCAACCTGCGCGCGATGGGGGTTCATGTCGTCGCGGTGAGCGTGGTGGGGGATGACGGCGAGGGCTTTGACCTGCTGCGCGGGCTGGACAGCCGCGGGGTGGACGTGGAAGGGCTGGTCATCCGCCCCGATCGCTTCACGCCGACCTACACCAAGCCCATGCTGCGCGAGGCGGACGGCAGCGAGCACGAGATCAACCGGCTCGACATCAAGAACCGGACGCCCCTGCCCGAGGATGCGGAGGATGAGGTCATCCGGCGGCTGCGCGGCCTGATGCCGCAGGTGCACGGCGTCATCATCGCGGACCAGGTAACCGAAGAGGACTGCGGCGTCATCACGGAGACTGTCCGCGAGGAGCTGATGACGCTGGCACAGACCTACCCGATGGTGGCGTTCACCGCGGACTCGCGAGCGCGCATCGGGCTGTATCATGATGTCATCCTCAAGCCGAACGCGCGGGAGGCGCTGCTTGCCGCAGGTCAACCCGTCACCACGGACCCTGACCCGGTGACGGACCGGGCGCAGATCGAGGCCGCGGGCAGCCGGCTCTACCGGCGCAGCGGCCAGCCGGTCTTCCTGACGCTGGGCGGCGAGGGCATCCTGACCTTCTACCAGGACGGGCCGACGCTCGTCCCCGCGGTCAGGGTGCGCGGCCCGATCGACATC
>DAOUGK010000081.1:0-3793 GCA_034429055.1 Anaerolineae bacterium
AGGTCGCGCGAGAGCACAATCTGGCCCTCGGTGATATACCCGGTCAGGTCCGGGATGGGGTGTGTGATGTCGTCGTCCGGCATGGACACGATCATAAGCTGGGTGATGGAGCCGCGCTTGCCCTGGATACGTCCCGCTCGTTCGTACAGCGAGGCCAGGTCCGTGTACATGTAGCCGGGGTAGCCGCGGCGGCCCGGCACTTCCTCGCGCGCGGTGGATACCTCGCGCAGCGCCTCGGCGTAGTTGGTCATGTCGGTCATGATGACCAGTACGTGCATGTCCTGCTCGAACGCCAGGTACTCGGCGGCTGTCAGCGCGGCGCGGGGCGTCAGCATGCGCTCGATGGTCGGGTCGTCTGCGCGGTTCAGGAAGAGCACGGTGCGATCCAGCGCGCCGGAGGCCTCGAAGGTGCGCTGAAACGCGGTGGCCTCCCGGTGGGTGATGCCGATGGCCGCGAAGTCCACGACAAAGCGCTCCGCCGCGCGACCCGCGTCGCGTTCCGCGTCGGCGGCCAGCACCGCAGACTGCGTCGCAATCTGCGCGGCGAGGTCGTTGGCCGGCAGCCCGAACCCGGAGAAGATGGGCAGCTTCTGCCCGCGCACGAGGGTGTTCAGTCCGTCGATTGCAGAGATGCCCGTCTGGATGAACTCGGAGGGGTGGTCGCGTGCATACGGGTTGATGGGCTGGCCGTTGATGTCGAGCCGCGCATCCGGCACGACGGGCGGGCCGCCGTCGATGGGGTTGCCCGACCCATCCAGCACCCGGCCCAGCATGGTCAGCGACACGCTCAGCCGCGCGACATCCCCCGTGAACATGACGCGCGTGCGCTCAAGGTCCAGCCCGCGCGTACCTGCAAAGACCTGCACGACCGCGCGGTCGCTGTCCACCTCCAACACCTGTGCCAGCCGCCGCGCGCCGCCCGGCAGCATCACCCAGGCGATCTCGCCGTAGGAGATGTCGGTCGTCCGCTGCACTACGACCAGCGGCCCCGCGGCATAGCTGAGCGTGCGATACTCCTTCGTCAGGAGGCGGTGAGGGTGGTCGATTTCTTGAGCCATGGTGTAACTCTTCGTCACAACGCCAGGAAGGCCCGGTCCGCGCGCTCCATCAGCGCGAAGGCCTCATCCTCCGCGCGCTCGGCGGGCCAATCGCGCATCCGCGCGATGTCGCCCAGGATATCCGGATTGAGCGCCCGGTCCAGGTGCACCCCGCGACGCACCGCGCCATCCAGCAGGTAGAAATGGTGCAGGATGACCTTGAGCATCCAGTACTGCTTGGCCGGCGGGCAGTAGGCGTCCGGGCCGAACGCGGATTGCTGCAGGAAGTCCTCGCGCAGCATCCGGCCCACCTGCAGGATGGCCTGTTCGGTCTCGGCCAGCGCATCCGCGCCCACGAGCTGCACGGTTTCGAGCAGCTCGCCCTCGCGCTGGAGCAGCGCGCCGGCCTCGCGGCGGTTCAGCTCCCACTCGTCGTGCACCTGGCCGCGGAACCAGTGGGCCAGGTCGTAGAGCGTGTAGCTGTTGCGCCAGTGGATGGCCGGAAAGTGGCGGCGCCGCGCGAGGTCGGTGTCGAGCGCCCAGAAGGCGCCGGTCGTGCGCAGCGAATGCTGTGTGATGGGCTCGGAGAAGTCGCCGCCGGGCGGGGAGACGGCCCCGATCAGCGTCACCGAGCCGTTGCGCGAGTGGCCCACGCTGTGGTCGCTGCCCAGGCAGCGGACGTTGCCGGACCGTTCGTAGAACTCCGCCAGCCGTGCGGGCAGGTAGGCCGGAAAGCCCTCCTCGCCGGGGATTTCCTCCAGCCGGCCCGACACCTCGCGCAGCGCCTCGCCCCAGCGCGAGGTCGAGTCGGCCATCAGCGCGACATCGTAGCCCATGTCGCGGTAGTATTCGGCAATGGTGATGCCGGTGTAGATCGACGCCTCGCGCGCGGCCACCGGCATATTGGAGGTGTTCGCGATGAGAATCGTCCGGTTCATCAGCGGGCCGCCGTAGCGCGGGTCTTCCAGCAGCGGGAACGACTGTAAGACTTCCGTCATCTCGTTGCCGCGCTCGCCGCAGCCGACGTAGACGATGACATCCGCATCGCTCCACTTCGCGAGGCTCAGCTGGGTGACGGTCTTGCCAGTCCCGAACCCGCCGGGGATGATCGCGGAGCCGCCCTTCGCGATGGGGAACAGCGTGTCGATGACGCGCTGGCCCGTGACAAGCGGCTCGTCCATGTCCAGCTTGCGCAGATAGGGCCGAGGCTGACGCACGGGCCACTGCTGCACGAGCGTCAGGGGCACAGGTCGAGCCTCTGCCTCGCCGTCCGCGCCGGACGCCGGGCGGAGCGTCGCGATGACATCGGTCAGGCGGAATTCGCCTTCCCGGATGGTCTCGACCGTGCCGCTGAGGTGGAGCGGGACCAGGATGCGGTGCGCCAAGTGGGGCACCTCCGCCACCTCGCCCAGGATGTCGCCGGGCTGCACGCAGTTGCCGGGCTGCACCAGGGGGCGGAACGGCCAGGCGCGCTCGCGGTCCAGCTGGGCCACGCGCGCGCCGCGCGCGATGAAATCACCGTACTCGCGGCGGATCGCGGGCAGCGGCCGCTGGATGCCGTCGAAAACGCTGCCCAGCAGGCCGGGGCCCAGCTCCACCTGGAGCACAGCGCCGGTCGCCTCGACCGGGTCATCGGCCCGCAGGCCCGTCGTGTCCTCGTAGACCTGGACGGTCGCGCGCGTGCCGTTCAGCCGGATGATCTCCCCGATGAGCTGCTCGCGGCCGACATGGACGACATCGTACAGCCGCGCGCCGACAAGCCCCTGTACTGTGATGACCGCGCCCGCGATCCCGCGGATGCGGCCTGGGGAATGGTCCTGCGGTGTTGGCGTCCCTGGATTCAACATGCTATGGCTCTCCCGGCTGCTCCGGCTGGAAGGTGATCTCGAACCCGATGGCCCGGCGCAGCATCCGCCGGACCTGCTCGCGATGGGTGCCGGCGGATGCGGTCTTCAAGCCGACGGGCAGGCTGATGACCACCGGAATGACCTGCTTCTCCATCTCGCGGCGCAGGCTGTCCTCCAGTTCGGCATAGTAGGGCGCGTGGACCGCGATGACGCTGACGTTGCCGGCCCGGCGCAGCGCGTCGATGTGCTGCGAGGCCTCCTGGCTGGAGCGCGCGACCAGGGTTTCCGCCCCGGCCATCTGGTAGCCGGACGCCAGGTCAGGCTCCGTGATGACGATGACGTGGGTCATGTGTGTCTCGACTTCAGAAACCGGGCCACCTCAGAGATCGGGTTTCTGCCAGAAACCCGGTCTCTAGCTCCCTCATTCCCTTTCTGCCAGAAACCCGGTTTCTAACTCCCTCATTCCCGAATATATAGCTCCGCTGCCACCTGCTCGCGCGGCAGGCCGTGCACCAGGCCCGCGGCGATGAGCCGCACGTTGCGCGCCTCGTTCTCTTTCGCTGCAAGATAGGCGATGACCGGCGCGATGGTCAGCGGGTCGTGCCGGAAAAGCTCGACGAGCCGTTCGGTCAGCTCCCGCTCCAATGCCCGTTGCAACTCCGTCAGGCTGCCGTGCTCGACCCAGGCGGCGAGTGCAGGCCGCCACGGGCCGCTGGGCTGCGCCTGCGCCAGGAGGTCATAGACGCGGTGCGCATCCGGCTCGTCCAGCAGCGCAGCGAGCAGTGCCTGCGCCAGCAGGCCGCCCGGCAGATACCACGCGCCTGCGTCTGCTCCTTCTGCCGGGAGGCGCGGGGGCCGGCCCCCCGGGTATTCGCGCAGCCGCGCCTGCCGCAGCCGCAGCGCGGCCAG
>DAOUGK010000082.1:0-2921 GCA_034429055.1 Anaerolineae bacterium
TCCATCACCAGCTCGCGCTCGAACCGTAACCCCGCGCACTGTGCCGTCCGGATGGAGGCCTCGTGTTCCGGGTCAATCAGCGCAATCAGCCGGGTCAGGCCGAGTTGCTCGAACCCGTAGCGCACGAGGGCCCGCGCGGCCTCGGCGCCCAGCCCCTGCCGCCAGTACGGTTTGGCGATCATGTACGCGATCTCGATTTCCAGCCGGCCGTCGATGGTCCACGGCAGCAGGCCGCACCGTCCGATGAACCGGCCGGTCGGCTTGTGGATGGTGGCCCAGAGGCCCAGCTCCGGGTGCCGCGGATGGCCGTGGAGGAACCATTCGAGTTCCTCGCGGGTTTCCTCATACGTGCGTGTGAAATCCGGGAAGTAACGCCGGATTTCCTCATCGCGATACAGCGCGTACAGCTCGTCCAGGTCCTCCGGGACGAGATGGCGCATGAGCAGCCGGTCGGTTTCGAGTATCTGCACAGTCAATCTCCATCGGATTTATGCGGCATCGCGCCAGGCCTCGGCCAGCCAACCGACGACTTCGGCATCAACATCCTCCGGCGCATACAACTCCAGATGGTGCGTGAAGCGGCCCGCAGCCGGTTCAACCACCTGTTTCCAGCGAGGGGAGGCGTCGCGGCGGCGCAGCGCGACGGTCAGCACGAGCGGCGCGCCGCGGCGGAGGTACATCTCCGGCAGCCACGCCCAGGCAAACGCGCGGCGCCGTGCGAACATCACCTGGCTCCTGGTGATGCGCAGCCCGGCCTCGCCCACGCTCGCGACGGCCGCGGCCAGGGCGTCGAAGATGCGTCGTGAGGCGTCGCGGTCCGCAAAGAAGTCATCGAGGGTCATGCGTCCGGCTCATCGGGCTGTGCGTCGATGTCCGGGACATTCTTCGTCACCCACACCGTCAGCAGTGTGGCGAGCACGAATGCGACGGCCAGGATGCCGGTCACGAGGGTCACGGTGTAGCGGGTGAGGGTGTCGCTGAATGACTTGATGTAGGCGTCATCGGGGAAGGTCGGGTTGTAGCGCACCGTCACCGGCTCCAACCGCTCGTACGCGGGCGGCCAGCTGCCCTGGCGCAGCTCGACGGTCTTGCGCGTGCCGTCGGGCAGGGTGAACTGCACGATGGGGTAGTAGTACTGTGTGCCGGAATCGTCGCGCCGCGCGATCAGGTCTACGACCTCGCCCGCAGCTTCCTGCTCGCGCGCCAGGCCACGGCTGACGACCGTTGCGCTGTAGACCGCGATGGCGAGCATCAGCACGGCCACGCCGATGAACACGGTCAGGAGGACGCGGTCCAACGGGATGGACGGGCCGGCCGGGATGTCGAGGTCGGCGTCATCGATCCCCACGGCGAGCGACATCAGCTTTTCCTGGTCCGCCGGATCGGGCACGTCGTCGAGTGTCTTGTAGCGGACGCCGTCCACCTCGTACCCGACCGGCTCGTCGCCCTGCCAGTGAATCGCGTACTGTTTGCCTGCCCGCAGCTTGCGCGGCGCAGCGGCAGACCGTGCGGCCCGCCGCTTCCTGTCCGAATGCGATGCGCGTTTCAAGGGAATTCCTCCGACCGGGTCGTAGGGGCTGGCCTGTGTGCCAGTCCCTGTTGGAGCGCAACGCAATGCGCAGGATTGGAGTCGAGGCTTTGCCGGTTAGGCCGGCTGTGTGCATCCACTTCCTAACCGGCTAAAGCCTCGACTCCAGCTAATCTCGATGTTCCTGGCCTTGCATCAGTTCGGTTGCGCCCCTACCAGGCACAGCCGGCGCCCGCGGATGTCACGCTGGTTTCGGGCAGCCAGACCGGCGGTTCGCCCGCCGTCCAGGCCAGTTCGTACCAGCGCCGGTCGTTGTGATACACCCCGCGGATGGCTGTGACCGGCAAGGTCGAGTTGGCTTCGACGACGACCGGCCCCCCGGGATAGGCGTACAGCGGCGCACGCAGCACCGGTATGATTTCGCATTGGCTTGCTGCATAGACGATGGTCTGCGGACCGCCGCCCGTGAACGTGACGGGCACGATGACCGGTTGCACGATCACCGCTGCGCCGTCCGGCGTGGCGGCCTCCAGGGTGCCGCCCATGTTGGCCGGCACGTAGACGTTCAGGGTGATGTGCCACGGACCTTCCCCGTTCGTCAGGGCGCCAGGCCCTTCGATGACGGTCGTCTCCTCGGCCAGCAGCGCGCCCTCACGGTCGCGCGCGCGGACGATGATCTGCCCGTCTCCCAGCGCGCCGCCCATGCCGGAGACATTGAACGTCGGCGGCAGGATGCTGTCGGGGATCGGGTCGACGATGGTGATGTAGGGTATGCCCGTCGTGGGCGGCAGCGGCTCCGGCAGAGGCTTGGGCCAGGGCTTCGGTTGCGGGTCGGGCAGCGGCTTGGGGTGCGGCTTCGGCAGGGGGCGGGGGACAGGCATGTACCCGCCGGAAATCACCAGCCGTTGTCCGGCGTAAATCCAGTAGGGGGCGCACAGGCCGTTGGCCGCGGCCATCTGCTGTACGGTGAGCCCGAAGCGCCGGCTGACGGAGTAGAGCGTGTCGCCCGGCGCCACGACATACGTGCCGCCCCATATATGCCCCCACGCGTGTGGCCCTGCGCCCCGGTCGTAGACCCCGCCCGGACCGCCTGAAGGCGGAGGATAGCCGCCGCCGCAGCCGAGCGGAACCGTGAGCACGAGGCCCGGATAGATCTGGTTGGGATTGCCGCCCAGGGTCGCGGCGTTGAGGTCGTAGAGCGCCTGCCAGGTTGTGCAGTGGCGGCGCGCGATGCCGGCGAGCGTGTCGCCGTGCTGGACGACGTAGATGCCGCTGCCGGCCGCGGGGCTTGCGGAGGCGGTCAGCGGCAGGCAGGCAGCCAGCAGCAGGATGCCCAGGAGCACGCACACACGACGCTGCATCGGTTCCTCCTTGGCCGGACAATCGGCCCCCG
>DAOUGK010000083.1:0-20463 GCA_034429055.1 Anaerolineae bacterium
GGGCACGCTGGCCGCGCTGGCCGGTGCGCTGTTCATCGGGGCTGCTGCGTTCGTGCTGATTCAACTGGCCGCACGCGCGACCACCGGCGCGTGGCTGTGGAGCGACTGGATCGTGATGCCGATCGCTGCCGTCAGCGGGCTGGCCGGCGCGCTGTTCGACAGCCTGCTCGGCGCGACCGTGCAGGCCGTCTACATCTGTGACCGCTGCGGGACCGAGACGGAGCGCACCGTGCACCGCTGCGGCGCCGCGACGCGGCGTGTGCGCGGGTGGCCCTGGCTGAACAACGAGGGCGTCAACTTCCTGGCCTCGGTCGCGGGCGCGCTGGTCGCCGCGGGGCTGGCCTTCGTCATGATGTGAAGCACCCTGAGCGGAGTGGCGGCCCGTTTTGCGGCCGACACGTAGTCGAAGGGCGCCGAAGTGGACCAGCGCGGCATCCTTCGACTGGTGTTATCCTGTCCACTACGTTATGCCGTCCACCCGCTCAGGATGCTTTCGTAATTCGTAATTCGTCATTCTCAATTCGTCCGGAATCGCCATGACTTACCAACCTGAACCCCTGATGACCATCATCATTCCCGCGTACAACGAGGAGCACCGGCTGCCGCGCTCGCTTGACGACATCGTCGCGTTCATTCAGGCGCAGGCGGATGAGTTCGAGGTGCTCATCGTCGAGAACGGCAGCCGTGACCGCACGACGGAGGTTGCGGAGGCGTATGCCGCGCGCTATCCCTTCATCCATGTGCTGCACAGCGAGAAGGGCAAGGGTGCGGCGGTGCGTGCGGGGATGCTGGCCGGCCGCGGGCGCTATCTGTTCATGTGCGACTCGGATCTGTCGATGCCCATCACGGAGGTCTGTAAGTTTCTGCCGCCGAGATTAACGGGGTACGACGTCGCGATTGCCTCGCGCGAGGGTCCGGGCGCACACCGCTACGGCGAGCCTGCCTATCGTCACCTGATGGGGAGGGTCTTCAACCTGATTATCCGCGTGCTGGCGATTCCCCACCTGCAGGATACGCAGTGCGGGTTCAAGAGCTTCCGCCGCGAGGTGGCGCAGGAGGTGTTCAGTTGCCTGACGATGACCGGCTGGTCGTTCGATGTCGAGGCGCTGTTCATCGCGCTGCGCCGCGGCTACAAGGTCATTCCGGTGCCGGTGGATTGGTACTTCGACGCTGACAGCCGCGTCAACCCGCTGCATGACACCTGGCGCATGTTCCGCGATGTGGTGAAGATTCGCCTCAAGGGGCTGCGCGGGGCGTATGACCGCCCGTGCTCATCCTGACAGCGACAGAACCCACCAGGCGAGCACGCCCACCTGCGCCGCGACAATCAGCCAGAAGATGGCCTGAAAGTCCCGCCGGCTGACCTTGTGGTGAAATACGCGCATCCCCAGAAACGCACCCGGCGTCCCGCCGAGCGCGGCGAGCAGGTGCAGCACCAGCTCCGGCACGCGGGTGTTGGCCGTCTTCGCCTGAGACTTGTCCCACCCGTACACCCCGAACGTCGTCATGCTCAGCGCAACGACCCACATGCCGATCCACAGCGCGAGCGAACCGGGCCGGTCCAGCGCAAAGGCGAAGCCGAACAGCAGCACGAGCGCCGATCCCACCCCAATCAAAAGGAACTTGAGATACGGGATGTTGAGTACCGAACCTGCCTGCACATTGAGCGCGGTCGGCCCCTTGTTCGTGCGCGTGACGGTGAAGCGGACGCGCTGGCCCGGGTGCAGCGCGTGGCGGCCCTCCACGTTGCGTACGTGGACGAAGATGTCCTGGTTGACCGCGCCGTGCGCGCTGTCGGGCCGGATGAAGCCGAAGCCGCGATCCGCATCGAACTTGACCACGACGCCGGCCTGCACACCGGTCGGCGGCGGGGCCGGAGGGGTGTTTTTCGGCACATGACCTCCGAGCAAGAGTTACAGGTTGCAGGTTCGCAAGTTACAGGTTGCTTGCGGGCGTATTCCATTCCTGGACACAGAAGCGAAGCATCCTGAGCGGGTGAACAACTCAACGCCGCCGGCTGCGCAAGACCAGTCGAAGGATGCCGTGCTTCGGCTGCGCCGATGCCGCAGCGGCCGCCCCTTCGACTGCGTGCCAAGGGGCTTGGCGAAGCCAAGCACGCTTGGCCCTCCGCTCAGGGTGCTTCCTTGCTACCTTTGACCTGCAACTTTCAACATTCAACCTACGCGTCTGAATCCGTATAGTATCGCCACAGCCGCACCTCCGGCTGCGGGGCGAGCCGCGCGAGGCGGAGCAGCGTCTTCTCCACGGCGAGCGGGTTGCGGTCGCTCAGGACGCTGGGGCGGCCCAGCCGTGCGGCGACCACGCCGGTCGTGCCCGACCCGGCGAAGAAGTCGCCCACGAGGTCGCCGGCCCTGCTGGAGGCCTTGACGATGCGCTCCAGCAGGGCCGCGGGTTTCTGCGTCTCATAGCCGACGCGCTCCGAATGGATGCGCGCGACGACCGGGAAATACCACCAGTCCTCCGGCACCTTGCCGCGCGCCAGGTCCGGCACCTTGCCGAAGCCCGCCTTCGGGCTGCTGGCAAAGGTCTTGACGGTGGATGCGTCATAAGGCACGCGCACTGCATCGGCGTCGAAATAGTAGTCGGCGGAGCGGGTGTAGACGAGGATCGTATCATGCTTGCGCTTGAACGCGCTGCGGATGGGCGACGGACCGTGATAACACCAGATGATTTCGTTGAGGAAACGCTTGCGGCCGAACAGCCGGTCCAGCTCGACTTTGACATAGTGGACGGCGTGCCAGTCGAGATGCACGTACAGCGTGCCGCTGTCGGCCAGCAGGTCGCGGCACAGCGCGAGGCGGCGGGCCAGCCAGGCCAGATAGGCCTCGAACTCCTGGTCATCACGGTACGCGTCGATCGTCTGGGAGGACTGCTCCCGCGTGCCCGCGACCCGCGCGCCGTAAGACTTGCCTGTGCCGAACGGCGGGTCAAGGTAGATGAGCTGGAACCGTCCAGCCCACCGCTCCGTCATCGTCTGTAGCAGCGGGAGGTTGTCAGCGCAGTAGACGTCCGCGGTCATCGGCCCGGCCCCTGGTGCCGGCAGACCGAGCACCGTCGGCAGCGGGAGACGCACCGGTGCGGCATCAACCGCCGCCGTTGCCAGTTCGGGCAGGTCGAGTTGGGTGTAGTTGTGTTCGTAAGCGCCGCGGCCCATGCGGCGCATGATACCGCAGGCCGCGCGCGTGCGCAAGGCATAGCGGATAGAACGCTGAGAACGCTGATGATCATGATCCATAAGATCATAAATACCAAAGTAATCATGATGATCAGCGTCATCAGCGTTCTATTCTCTCGCGATTTAACGAAATAGCAACGGTTGAGTATAATAACTGCCAGCCAGAATACCTCTGTTGAAGAAGGCGCCTCAAGGCATGACTATTAATTGGCCCTGGGCCAAGCAGAAATCCAGGATTGTGTGGATCGACCTCGGTGATCTGGGCGACCTGGTACACCCCGAAGGCCCGCACGAGCAGTGGCAGGACCACGGGCTCGGCCTGCTGCGCACGATTTTGCACCAGGCCGGCATCCCGACCGACGTCGTCTCCACGCGCGCGGTCACATCCTGGGACCAGCTCAAGGCGCAGGTGGCCGGCTATGACATCGCGCTGATGAACGTGCGCAGCTACACCTTCCCTTCAGGGCGCAAGGCCGCGCAGGTGTTCAAGGACGTCAATCCGCACGGCCTGGTCATGGCGGGCGGGATGCACGCGACGGTCGCTGCGGATGAGATGCTGGAGGCGCCGGAGTTCGACAAGATTTGCCAGGGGCCGGGCGAAGGTGTCATCGTGGACCTGGTGCGCGACCCGGCTGCGTTCCCTCGCCTGTTCCAGGGCCAGGGCGCCGCGTCGATGGCCGAGTGGCCCATGATCGACCGCACCCTCTGGCCGCAGCCCGCCGGCCGCGACGTGGCGCGGCGTTTCAACTGGCCGCTCGAACCGGAGTGCGGCTGGGGACCGGGGCCGGTCGTGACGCTGCTGACGAGCCGCGTCTGCCCGTGGCAGTGCGTCTTCTGCAACGAGAGCTCCTACGTGCCGAACATGGGCCGCCGGCCTGTGGATGCCGTCATCGAGGAACTGAACTACCTGGACGATAAGTACGGCGTCGGCTCTTTCGTCATCCACGATTCGATGTTCTTCCAGAATCCGAGCTGGCTGCGCGAGTGGATCGAGAAGTATCCGCGCAAGGCGCACAAGCGGTGGGGCTACTGGGCCGCGGGCCGGGCCGACACCGTGCGCCAGTGGCCCGACCTGTTCGAGGCGCTCGTCCGTGAGACGAACTGGAACATGATCTCAATCGGCTTCGAGTCGGGCAGCGACCGGGTGCTGCGGCTGCTGAATAAGGAATGCACCGAGGAAGACAACTACTTCGCCATTGACCTGGTAAATCGGCTGGGCGATGAGCTGGCCGCGCAGGGCCGGATTCCCCCGCGCTTCTGGTCGAACATCATGCTCGGCATCCCCGGCGAGCAGCCGGAAGATGCCTTCAAGACGATGCGCATGATCAAGCGGATGAAGCGCGTGTTCCCGTCCATCTCCTATTACGCGCCCTACCCGGGCTCCGCGCTCGGCTTCCAGCTCATTGCGGAGGGCAAGAGCAAGATGTCGAAGGAGAACTATCACCGTTTCCCGGACGACGAGAAGGTCATCGGCGTGGATTACGGCTTCTACCGGGAGCTGTTGGCGGGCAAGTTCGACGCGGAGGTCAACGCGGGCCTCTCGCCGGAGGAACAGCGCCGCGGCTACGCGGGGCTATACGCGGCCGCGCTGACGAAGGCGTGATGTTAAGACCTCGAAGGTCGTGCCAACCTGCGGTTGGCCTGAAACCTTCGAGGTCTCGTGCACGACAAGGACGAAATGAGCAGCTTTTCCAGCCCCCATTTCATGTACCTGTTCGAGATGACGAACGGCAAGAAGAAGCTGGCCTATGGCCGGTCGCCGGAGGACGCGCTCGACATCCTGCGCCTGCGCCTGACCGACGCGGAGATGGCCGAAATCATCCCGGACCAGTACACGAAGATCAACCAGCGTCACCTGCAGCAGTATGCGAAGGAGTTGGGGTAAGGACGAAAGACGATTGACGATGGACGAAAGTCATCCATCTATCGCCCTTCGTCCTTCGTCCTTCGTCCGTGCAGCCATGCGCCTGACCTCTGACCAACGCCGCATCCTCCGCGCCATGCACGACGGCGCAACGCTCAAGGCCCACCGCACGCTGGATGGCGAGAAGGTTCACCGCTTGCACCCGCTGGCCGGTGAGCCCGAGCCGGTCGATGCTGCGCTGGTGGAGTCATTGCGCGAGCTGGGGCTCATCCAGAGTAACCTGAAGTTCCCCGCGGCCACCTACCTCCTGACCGAGCGCGGGGCCGGCCTGCCGCTCTGAACGCAACCACGGAATACGCGGATCACGCGGAGGATTAGTTCAAACAGAAAAATCCTCGCTTCCGCATCGTCCGCGTATTCCGTGGTTCTACTCAGGCCTCACTCCACCGGTGAGGCATACACCCGCCGCGCCACCGCCTCCCCCAGCGCCACCGTCGTATCGTTCACCTCAAGCACCAGCGTCTGGTTGAAGGGCAGCACCTCCCGCACGATCACCGCGGCGCCGGGCACGATCCCGTGCTTTTCGAGGTACGCCATCAGCTCCCCGTCCTCCTCGACGGACTCATGGACGCGCTTGATCCAGACGACCTGGTCCACCGGCGCGTCCATCAGTGGGCGCCACGCCTGCGCGACAGGTTCCTGGCCCGGCATCGGGTTGCCGTGCGGGCAGGTGCTGGCATCCTCGAACTGCGCCAGCAGTCGCGTCAACGTATCCTCGGAGATGGTGTGCTCGATGCGGTGCGCTTCTTCGTGCGTCTGCGACCACGGCACGTTCAGCACGCGCGTGAGCAGGTGCTCCATCAGCATGTGGCGGCGCAGGAGCGAGGCGGCGGCTTCGCGACCCGCCGTCGTCAGGTGAATGGATTTCCTCGGATCCACCGTGACCCAACCGTCGCGCATCATCCGCTTGACGGTCGCCGTCACGGTAGGCGCCGAGACTTCCATCCAGTCCGCGAGGCGCTTCCCGTTAACGATTTCGCCATCGCGCTCCAGGATGTACATCACGCCGAGATAATCTTCTACAGTTTGCGTTGGTCGTGTATTCATGGGAATTACTCATTTGACACTTTTGCTACACTTAGCATATACTAAATATATATGTTAGTTTAGTCTATTATACCTGCTTATTGCCAGCTAATCAACTCCACTTCATGGTCTGAATCTCCGGCTCGCTGAGGGAATGGCCGGCGACAGACCGGAAGAAAGGTCGATCACCGTAATGTCATATCGCCGCAGTCTGCTGACTCTCTGCCTCATCGTACTGGCGATTTTCGCCGCCGGTTGTGCGGCCGTTCCTCCGGCGGGCACTGATTCGCTCGCAACCGACGCCCCGGCGACGGGCAAGCCGGCCGCTGAAGCAACAGGTGCTATGGAAGGCGACCTGGTCCTCTACTCGGGACGCTCCGAGCCGCTCATCCAGCCGGTCATCGATGCCTTCCGTGCCGCCTATCCTGGCGTGAATGTGCGTCTGAAGGCAGGCGGCAACAGTGAGCTGGCAAATGCCCTGCTCGAAGAGCGCGGCAACCCGCAGGCCGATGTGTTTGTCACCACGGAGATGTTCACTGTGCAGGCCCTGGCCGATCAGGAAGTTTTCGCCCCCTACCGGCCGGCGGAACTCACTGACTATCCGGTCGAGTTCATCGGTCCCGATGATATGTGGGTGGGACTCACCCGCCGCGCCCGCGTGATTATGTACAACAAGGATTTGGTACCTGCGGAGGAACTGCCGACATCGCTCCTTGACCTGACCGATCCCCGCTGGAAGGGACAGATTGCCGCGGCGGGCTCCACCAACGGCTCGATGCAGGCGCAGATTGCCGTGATGCGGCAGTTGCTCGGCGAAGAGGAGACCGAGGCGTGGCTGCGCGGCCTGCTGGACAACGAGGTAACGTTCTTCGGCGGGCATACCGACGTGCGTAAGGCCGTCGGCGCAGGCGAGTTCAAGCTCGGGCTGGTCAACCACTATTACTACCACCTGCAGGCGGCGGAAGGCAGCAACGTCGGCGTCATCTACCCGGATCAGGGCGAGGGGCAGATGGGCCTCATCACTAACGCGACCGCCGCGGCCATCGTCCGCGGAGGCGCCAATCCGCAGGCTGCGCAGGCGTTCATCGACTTCCTGGTGTCAGCGGAGGGCCAGCGGCTGTTTGCTGAGCAGAACTACGAGTCCCCCCTGCTGGCAGGCATCGAGCTGCGTGAGGGTGTTGCACCGCTGGAGGATTACCGGCTGGCAGAGGTTGACATCGCCCAGGCTGCCGGAGACTCCGAGGCGACCTTCGCTCTGATTGAGAAGTTGGGATTGCCCTGACGATCATTGCGCCTCTGGCCTAGCCATCTATGCAAGCTACCCATCTTTCTCGCCTCGCATGGCGCACGCGCGGCCTCAGCCTCCGACTGGCAGCAGTCGCGGGGCTGATCGCGCTCTTCGCGTCCGTGCCGCTGCTGTACATCGCGCTGCGCGCGGCCACGGCTGACCCGGCAGACTGGGCGCGGCTGCTGCAAGGGCGCATCTGGTCTCTGTTAGCCAATACTATGGCCCTGGCGGTTTCGGTCACGGGCGGCACGCTGCTCATCGGTGTCAGCATGGCCTGGCTGACCGAACGGACGGACCTGCCGGGCCGGAAGGTGCTCCGGTGGCTGCTGGCCCTGCCGCTGGCAATCCCGCCCTACATCGGCGCGGTCATCCACCTGGCGCTCCTCCGGCCGCGCGGCGGGCTGCTGCCCCTCTGGCTGGCGGACGTGCTCGGCCGGCCGGTCAGCCTGCCGAGCCCGCTCGGCTGGGCGGGCGCAACCTTCATCCTGACGCTCTTTATGTTCCCTTACGTCTACCTGCTCAGCGGAGCGGCCTTCCGCACGATGGGCGCCTCTCTGGAGGAGGCCGCGCGCACGCTCGGCCGCACGCCCTGGCAGACGCTCTGGCACGTCACGCTGCCTGTCCTGCGGCCGGGGCTGACCGCAGGCGCGCTGCTCGTCGCGCTCGATGTCCTGGCCGAATACGGGACGGTCGCGCTCCTGCGCTATGAGACCTTTTCGACGGCCATCTTCGTCCAATTGGCGGGCCGCTACGACCGCTCCGCTGCGGCCATCCTGAGCGGCATCCTCATCACGCTCGCGGTCCTCGTCTTGTGGGCCGAACTGCGCGTCCAGGGACAGGCGCGCTTCACCCAGACCGAAAGCCACTGGCGGCCCGCGCCGACGGTCAGGTTGGGCCGCTGGCGCTGGCCCGCGCTGTTCCTGGTGGCCTTCGTCGTCGCGGCCAGCCTGCTGGTGCCTGCTGCGATGCTCGTGGCGTGGAGCCTGCAGGCCCTGCTCAATCCCGAGACGAACGCGGCCTTGTTCCGCAGCGGTTCCGCCGGGTTCGGCAGCTTCGCCTGGCACAGCCTGTGGACTGCGCTGCTGGCGGCCGGGCTGGCAATGGCGCTTTCGCTGCCCGTCGCGCAACTGGCAACGCGCTATCCGGGCGCGTTTGCGCGGCTGGTCAGCCGGCTCTGCCAGGTAGGCTATGCCATCCCCGGGGTTGTGGTGGCGCTGAGCTTGCTGTTGCTCGTGAACCGCTGGCTGCCGTTCATGTACGCGACCCCCTTCATCGTGGTTCTGGCGTATGTGCTGCGCTATATGCCGCAGGCCGTGCGCGCCAGCGAGGCCGCGCTCAAGCAACTCAGCCCCGCCCTGGAAGAGGCCGCGCACACGCTGGGACGCAGCTCGCTGCTGGCCTTCACGCAGGTCACGCTGCCGCTGGTCATGCCCGGCCTGCTGGCCGGCGCTGCGCTGGTTTTCTTGTCCGCACTCAAGGAACTGCCTGCGACGCTGCTGCTGCGGCCGGCCGGGTTCGACACGCTCGCCGTGCGCGTGTGGGTGTGGGCCAACGAGGGGTTCTACTTGCAGGCTGCGCCGGCTGCGCTGGCTCTGGTCCTGGCCTCGGCCTTGCCGATGTCTTTACTACTCCGCAGGGAGCGTATCTTCAAATGACCACACTCCAGGTTGACCATCTCACCAAGTGCTTTGTGCGCGTTGACCGTCCGGTTGTGCAGGACATCTCCTTCGAGGTGGCTGAGGGGGAGATTCTGGCGCTCGTGGGGCCGAGCGGGTGCGGCAAGACGACGACGCTGCGCCTCATCGCGGGGCTCGAACGGCCCGACGGCGGCACGATCCGGCTGGGCGGCAGGCTGGTCGCCTCGGCCGCGGTGCATGTGCCGCCGGAGCGCCGCGATGTCGGCATGGTCTTTCAGGATCACGCGCTCTTCCCGCATCTGTCCGTGTTCGACAACGTTGCGTTCGGGCTGCGCGGGCTCACCCGCGCGGCGCGTCACGACCGGGTGCGCGCAATGCTGGAGCTGGTCGGTTTGCAGGCGCTCGCTGCGCGCTATCCCCACGCGCTGTCCGGCGGCGAACGGCAGCGCGTCGCGCTCGCGCGCGCGCTCGCGCCGCAGCCGGTCGTCGTGCTGATGGATGAGCCGTTCAGCAGCCTGGACGCCGACATGCGGCTGGAAGTGCGCGAGCAGGTGCGGGGCATCCTCAAGACGCTGCATACGACCGCAGTCTTCGTCACCCACGACCAGGACGAGGCGCTGTTCATGGGCGACCGGCTGGCCGTGTTTCAGCGGGGCCGGCTGGAGCAGATCGGCACGCCCGAGGCGGTCTTCCACGCGTCCAGCACGCGGTTCGTGGCCGAGTTCATGGGCGACAGCGACTTCCTGGCCGGCGAGACCGCGCCCGACGGCATCCGCACCGTGCTCGGCACGCTGCCGCAGGCGGCCGCGCTGCCCGCCGGCACGCCGGTGGAGGTGGCGCTGCGCGGGGACGATGTGGACTTCGTGCCCGCCGAGGCCGGCAATGCCGTCGTGCGCGAACGGTTCTTCCGCGGCGCGTTCAACGTCTACCGCCTGGACCTCGATTCGGGCCAGGTCGTACACGCCTTCAAGACCCACACCGACAACGTGCCCGCGGGCACGCGCGTACACGCGTACATCAGCGCCGCGCACCCGCTCTCGGTGTTCCGCGAGGGCCAGGCGGCGCTGGCCGAGCCGCCTCTTACACATCGCTAACACTTGCCCAACACCCCTCTAACACTCCCGCGCGATACTTGTCCTGTAACAGAGAGACGAGGAGGACGAGTATGCGATTGGATCGATACACTCAGCGCGCCCAGGAAGCGATCCTGGCCGCGCAGGAACTGGCACAAGGCTATAACCACCCGCAGATCGAGCCGGAACACATGCTGCTGGCGCTCTTGCAGCAGGAAGACGGCGTCGTGCCGGAGATTGTTGAGCAAATTGGCGCCGCCCAAACTGCGGGCGGCGCTGGGGCCCAAACAGCGGGCGGTCCGCGTTCGGGCGCGGCCACGCTGTCCGACAACATGCGCACGCAGCTCGAGGGCGAGCTGGCCCGGCGCCCGAAGGTGTACGGCGGCAACGGCGGCCAGCCGGGGCTAAGCGGCGGTCTGTCGCGGCTGCTGCAGGACGCGTACACCGAAGCCAACAATATGCGCGACGAGTACGTCAGCACCGAGCACATCTTCCTGGCGCTGGCGGGCGATAATGGCGCGGGTGCAGCGCGCTTCCTCGCGCGGCTGGGCATCACGCGCGACCGCATCCTGGCCGCGCTCACGACCGTCCGGGGCAGCCAGCGCGTCACCAGCCAGAATCCCGAGGCCACCTACCAGGCGCTGGAGAAGTACGGCCGCGACCTGACGCAGACGGCCCGGCAGGGCAAGCTGGACCCGGTCATCGGCCGCGACGAGGAAATCCGCCGCACCATCCAGATTTTGAGCCGCCGCACGAAGAACAACCCCGTGCTCATCGGTGAGCCGGGCGTCGGCAAGACGGCGATTGTGGAGGGGCTGGCCGGCCGCATCGTGCGCGGGGACGTGCCCGAAGGGCTGAAGGACAAGCGCGTCGTCGCGCTGGACATGGGCTCGCTCATCGCGGGCGCGAAGTATCGCGGCGAGTTCGAGGAGCGGCTCAAGGCGGTGCTCAAGGAAGTGACGGACGCGGCCGGGCAGGTCATCCTGTTCATCGACGAGCTGCACACGGTCGTGGGCGCGGGCGCAGCCGAGGGCGCGATGGACGCCAGCAACATGCTCAAGCCGATGCTGGCGCGCGGGGAGCTGCACGCGATCGGCGCAACGACGCTGGACGAGTACCGCAAGCACATCGAGAAGGATCCCGCGCTGGAGCGCCGCTTCCAGCCGGTCATGGTCGAGGAGCCGACGGTCGAGGACACCATCTCCATCCTGCGCGGGCTGAAGGAGCGGTACGAGGTCCATCACAACGTGCGCATCACGGACGGCGCAGTGATCGCGGCCGCGACGCTGTCGCACCGCTACATCTCCGACCGGTTCCTGCCCGACAAGGCGATCGACCTCATCGACGAGGCCGCGAGCCGGCTGCGCATGGAAATCACGTCGGACCCGGCGGAGCTGGACGAAATCAAGCGCCGTGTGATGCAGCTCGAAATCGAGCGCGAGGCGCTCAAGAAAGAGAGCGACGAGGCTTCCAAGACCCGGCTGGGGACGTTGGAGCGCGAGCTGGCCGACCTGCAGGAGGAGCAGCGCGGCCTGGATGCGCGGCTGAACCGCGAGCGCGAGGTCATCGCACATGTCGCGGAAGTCAAGCAGCAGATTGAGGCGACGCGGCACGATATCGAGACCGCGCAGCGGCAGTACGACTACAACCGCGCGGCGGAGTTGCAGTACGGCAGGCTCGCCGAACTGGAGCGTGGGCTGGCGGATGCCGAGGCGCAGTTGAGCGAGATGCAGCGCCGCGGGATGCTCCTCAAGGAGGAGGTCGGCGCGGAAGAGGTGGCGGAGGTCGTCGCCAGCTGGACGCATATCCCGGTGTCGAAGCTGCTCGAAGGCGACATCCAGAAACTGCTGAAGATGGATGAGCGGCTGCACGAGCGGGTTGTCGGCCAGGACGAGGCAGTCCAGGCCGTCGCGAACGCGGTGCGGCGGGCGCGCGCGGGCCTGCAAGACCCGAACCGGCCTATCGGTAGCTTCATTTTCCTGGGGCCGACCGGCGTCGGCAAGACCGAGCTGGCCCGCGCGCTGGCCGAGTTCCTGTTCGACGACGACAGCGCGATGATCCGCATCGATATGTCCGAGTACCAGGAGCGCCACACGGTCAGCCGCCTGATCGGCGCGCCGCCCGGCTATGTCGGGTACGATGAGGGCGGGCAGCTCACCGAGGCGGTTCGACGCAAGCCGTACAGCGTGGTGCTCTTCGATGAAATCGAGAAGGCGCACCGCGAGGTGTTCAACACCCTTCTGCAACTGCTGGACGACGGCCGGCTGACCGACGGGCATGGCCGCACCGTGGATTTCAAGAACACGGTCGTCATCATGACGTCGAACATCGGCAGCCAGTACATCAATGATCCGGCGCTGACCGACGAGCAGCGCCGCGAGCGTGCGCTGAACGCGCTGCGCGGGGAGTTTCCGCCTGAGTTCCTGAATCGCGTGGACGATATCATCGTCTTCCACAGCTTGACGAAGGCCGACCTGGTGCACATCATCGAGATTCAGTTGGCGCGGCTGGCGAAGATCCTGGCGGGCCAGGGCCTCAACCTGGAGCTTTCGGAGGCGGCGGTCGTGTTCCTGGCGGAGAAGGGGTATGACCCGACGTACGGCGCGCGGCCGCTCAAGCGGGCCATCCAGGAGCACCTGCAGAATCCGCTGTCGCTGGCGCTGTTGAGCGGCCAGTTCCGGCGCGGGGACACCATCCTGGCCGACGTGGAAGGCGGCAAGGTCGTGTTCACCAAGCAGGTCGAGGCGGAAGTAGTGGTTTGAGCTTAGGACTGTGACTTACAGCACTCAGCGAATTTGTGAAGGATAATGCAAGTGTCGGTAGTTGAGTTAATGTGACTGGTATGAAAGGAAATTGATATGGCAATGCAATATCCTGAACATCGCGAGCACATCCAGGAGCTCGTGGGACAACTCGGCAAAGAGATTCCTGGCACGATGGCTGCCTTCGGTCAACTGCACAAGGCAGCCGCCGCGCAAGGCGCGCTCTCGCCGAAGGAGAAGGAGCTGATCGCGCTCGGCATTGCGATCGCGCTGCGGTGCGACGGCTGCATCGCATATCATGTACATGACGCCATCAAAGCGGGTGCAACTCGCGAGGAGATGGTGGAGACGATCGGTGTCGCCATCCTGATGGGCGGCGGTCCTTCGCTCATGTACGGTGCAGAGACATTGGAGGCTATCGAGCAGTTCCTGACGCGCTGACGCAGCCACGGCCGCTGCTGCAACGCGCACTGCGAAGAACGGAGAGGCGGTCGGCAGGCCGTCTCTCCGTTCTTGTATCTGTCCGCAGTCGATGCAGGTAACTCGATTACAGACTTTGTAATCTATCTGTTATATTTAACTAATATATCCTTCAGTATGTTTCGCGATACTCTGAAATGAGTCTTGGGGAGTGCTAGCGCCCTGAAGCCCGGAGGCAACTATGGGAAGGGTTAAAATACCGGTTATTCCGTCATCAGAAATCACGCCTGAGCACGTCTATCTGAACCGGCGGCAGTTCATGCGCGGGGTCGGGCTGGCGACGGGCGCGCTGGCGCTGGCTGCCTGTGGGAGTCCGATTGCGCCGCCCCCGCCGACGGCCACCCCTGCAACTGCCGGGACAGCCGAGGCGGATGCACCGGCGCCGTCTGTCCCGGCCTCGCTGCTGCCCGCGGCGACCTCGGAGCCGCAGGCCAGCCGAAACATGGATGAGCTGGGCGATGCGCTCACCACGCATGAGGCTGTCACAACCTACAACAACTTCTATGAGTTTGGCCTGGACAAGGGCGACCCGGCGTTCCTCGGCGCCCATCTCAAACCTGCGCCCTGGACCGTGGAAGTGGGCGGGCTGGTCAACCGGCCGCAGACCTTCGGTATCGAGGACCTCGTCCGGCAGTTCCCCTCGGAGGAACGCATCTACCGGCTGCGCTGCGTCGAGGCCTGGTCGATGGTCATCCCCTGGCTGGGCTTCCCGCTGCGCAAGCTGCTGGAAGCGGTCGAGCCGCAGGGCAGCGCGAAATACGTGCGCTTCGAGACCCTCGTAGACCCGGTCCAGTTCCCACTCCAGCGCAGCCAGTGGTTCGAGTGGCCCTATGTCGAGGGGTTGCGGCTGGACGAGGCGATGAACGATCTCACGCTGATGTCCGTCGGGCTGTACGGCAAGCAGCTCCTGCCGCAGAACGGCGCGCCGCTGCGCCTGGTCGTGCCCTGGAAGTATGGGTTCAAAAGCATCAAGTCCATCGTCAAGATCGACCTGATCGACCACGAGCCGGCCTCCTTCTGGATGATCTCTGCGCCGGAGGAGTACGGCTTCTACGCCAACGTCAACCCGGAGGTCAACCACCCGCGCTGGTCGCAGGCCACCGAGCGCCGCATCGGTGAGACCGGGCGGCGTCCCACGCTCATGTTCAATGGGTATGCGGAGCAGGTAGGCGACCTGTACGCGGGGATGGACCTGCGAAAGAACTATTGATGCCCAGGCTCGCCCGCTACCAGCTCATCATCCACCTGGCCGCGCTCGTGCCGCTGACCTGGCTGGTGTACGACGCGCTTGCGGGCAATCTGTCGGTCAACCCCATCCAGGACATCGAACAGCGCACGGGCCGCTATGCCATGATGCTGCTGACGGCCTCGTTGAGCTGCACGCCCCTGCACATCCTGTCAGGCTGGTCGCCCCTGCTGCGCTGGCGTCGGCCGCTCGGCCTGTATGCGTTCGGCTACGCGCTGCTTCACTTCCTCACGTTCATTGGCCTGGATTACGGGTTCGACCCGGCACTGCTGTGGGCGGACGTGGCGGGCAAGCGGTACATCTTTGTGGGCGCGGCGGCATTGGTGATTTTGCTGCTGCTCACGGCCACGTCGACGGATGGCTCCAAGCGCCGGCTGGGCAAGGCATGGAAGCGGCTGCACCGGTGGGCCTACGCTGCGGGGGTGCTCGTCATCGCGCACTACATCTGGGCAGCTAAGACGGATGCGCAGGCGCTGGCGTGGGGAGCAGTGATTGCAGTGGGGTTCGTGCTGCGGCTGCCGCCGGTGCGCCGGTTCTTCATCCAGCTGCGGGGTCAGCGGCGGGCGGGAGCGGGTGCCAAACGCCGTACAGCGGGTGGACCGGTGTAGTCAGCGCTCTTGAAAAATAATGCACATTTTCTTTGTTATGCGCAGCCTGCCATCTTCTCCTGCCACGCCATTGAGCTCTGCAATGTGAAGTGCGAATTATTGGACTTTGACAGAGACCTTCGAGGGCTTAGGCCAGGCCGAGCCTGGCACGAGTCCCCGAAGGTCTGGCATGCAGGTTCACCTCACCCCGGTCAGGGCGGCCAGCTCGCTGATGGCGGCGGCTGAGGCGCGGAAGTGTACGCCCAACATGCCCACTGCCCGCGCTCCCTCGATATTCTCAGCCACGTCGTCCACGAAGACCGCCTCGTACGGCTGCACGCCCGCCCGCGCCAGGGCCACGCGGAAGATGCGCGGGTCAGGCTTCATCACGCCCTCCTCTGCGGAGGTGGTGACGCTGTCGAAGTGCGAGAGCACGGGATAGACCTCGGTGAAGATGTGGCGCGCATTATCTCCCGCGTTGCTCAACAGCCCCAGGTGATAGCCCGCCGCGCGCAACCGGTCGATGTAGGCGATCAGCTCCAGGTCCAGGACATCGTGCCGGAAGAAATCGGCCCGGAACTGCGCCAGCGTGGCATCGTCGACGGCCAACTGCTGCCCGATCCAACGCCAGTGATCCGCGTCCGTGATCCAACCGTGTTGGGCCGCGCGGCCGTGTTCGCCCTCAAATACATAGGCGGAGGCCCCACCGGGGGTCAGCCCCAGCCGCCGTTCCCAGCTTGCGCGCAGGCTCTGGTCGTGCGTGCGGACCAGCACGCCGCCGAAATCGAAAATGACAGCCTTCAGGGACACTTCCGCTCCTCAAATCGCCAGGGCATATCGAGGCGGGGCGCCATCAGCGGCGCTACGTCCGTGGGAGATTGGCCCAGTGCATCGGCATAGACGTGCAGTGTTTCGTCCACGATGGTCTGCCAGGAGAACCGCTGCGCCCACTGCTCGGCCTGCTGGCCCAACTGCCGGCGCAGTTCCGGGTGATCCAACAGCAGCCCCAGCTTGTAAGCCATCTCGTCCACATCGCCTTGCGGCACCAGATAGCCGTTGTACCCGTCTGCGATGTTGAGCGACAGCCCGCCGACATCGGAGGCAATCACCGGCGTGCCGCAGGCCATCGCCTCCAGCGCGACCATACCGAACGATTCATAATAGGACGGCACGACCACGACCGACGCGGCATTGTAGTAGTTCACCAGCGTATCCTGGTCGCGCGAGCCGAGGAACGTCACCAGGTCGCCGATGCCGAGCGATTCGCGCAGGGCTTGCAGCCGGAGCAGCTCGCTGTCGGTGGCCGGGTCGCCCGCGCCGCCGATGATGCTGAGACAGACCTTCGAGCGCAGCGCGGGCCTGCGCTCGATGACCTGTGCCATCGCCAGGATCAGGTTGTCGATGCCCTTGATGGGCTGGATGCGGCCCACGAACAGAATCATGTGCTGGTCGGGCGGCAGGCCCAGGCTGGCCCGCGCATCTTCGCAGCGCACGGGACGGAACAGGTCCAGGTCCACCCCGGGCGGTACGATCATGATGTTGGCAGGGTCCGCGCCGTACAACTGCTGCATCTGCTCGCGTTCGAGGGTCGTCGCTGCGACCACCCGGTCGGCAAAGCGCATGATCTCGCCTTCGCAGATGGCCCGCTGCTCCGGTTCCAGCTCCGCGGGCGACTGGGCCACCTGGTTCTTCAGCCGGGCCAGCGTGTGAAACATGTGCACGATCGGCGTGCCCCAGATTTGGCGCAGACGCTCGGCAGCCAGGCCGGAGAGCCAGTAGTGGCTGTGCAGCACGTCGTAGTGGATGTTCTCGGCATGCGCAAAGGCCAGGATCCCGGTCACAAACTCGTCGAGGTGATTGTAGATCAGGTTCTTGTTGTAGGGCTGTTGGGGCCCGGCGGGCAGGTGGATGACGCGCGCCTGGTTGCCCAGGCGATAGCTGATGCGCGGGATGGCGGGGTCCTGCGAGCGGGTGAATACATCGACGGCCAGCCCCCGCCGGCCCAACTCACGTGCCAGCTCGCGCACATAGACGTTCATGCCGCCGGTTTCCTTGCCCCCCAGGGTGGCAAGCGGGCAGGTGTGCACGCTCAACATGGCGATGCGCTGCAATGGATTCGCGGGCTGGGTCGGCATAGTCCCCCCTATCAACAATGGTCTGTACTGTTTGAGTATACGTGAGGCCGGATGGGACGTCAACCTGCCGTCACAATCGCGTTGTGAATGTGATAACAAGCATAGTGGTGTATTTGCGCTTTTTAGCACATAGTGGTATGCTGTGGTCACTGCCAGTGGATGCAGGATTCTTTTTGAAAAGCTGTGGTTCGAAGCATCCTCAGACGCGGAGTGGGGCCAGTGCAGGCGTGCGCGCCGTCCAATCGTCTGCATCTGAGAGGGCGTTTGAAAAGTCCGAACCCATACTCACGCAAAGACGCAAAGAGCGCAAAGAGCGCCAGAAACGCTTCGCCCTGTAAGTTCTTAGCGTTCTTAGCGGCTTTGCGTGAGCTTTTCAAACAGTTTCTGAGAATGCAGACTCCGCCTTGCAAGCGATTCCCAGGAAGGAGAGGGGTTCGATTGAGTCCAATAGTGCATTTGGGCCTGAAGCGGTTGTGCCGGGCCGCCATATTTGTGATAGTATTAGCTATCGCCGCCGGTTGCGTGCCAGTGGTCCCCGCGACGCCACTGGCAGAGTCTACGCCGGCGCGCAAGCTGGTGATCTATACGCCGGCAACACCTGCCTCCATTCCTGTCCTGCTGGCTGCGCGCCACATCGAAGGCGCAGAAGTCACCATCTTTGCCAACCACGCGCAGGCGAATGCCCAGTTTCTGCGGGGCGAGATCGATATCCTCGTCACTGGCCTGTCGGTCGGTGTAGAACTGTTCAACAACGGTGCGCCGGTGCAGGTCATCGATTCTTACGTGGCCGGTATGACCTACCTGGTCACGCGCGGGCAGCCGATCAACGACCTGGCCGAGCTGAAGGGCCGGTCGGTCTACCTGCCCTTCGAGGGGTCGCCCATCGAGGAGGTCACACGCTTCTTCGTCGAGCAGGCGGGCCTGCAGTGGGGGACCGATGTCCAGCCCGTCTATGCGCCCTTCACGTCTTCGGTCGAGCTGCTGAAGCAGGGGCGGGCCGCCGTGGTAGTCCTGCCGGAACCGTTCGTCTCGCTGATCGAGGGCCAGCCCGACCTGCACGTCTCGCTCAGCTACCGCGAGCTGTGGGATACGCTGACCGGGTCGGGCCGCGGCTACCCGCAGGTGACGCCTTTTGTCACGCGCGAGTGGGCCGCAGCCAACGCGGACCTGGTGGCCCGCTTCAACGAGGAGATTGCGGCCGCGCTGACGTCCATCCAGGCGGATCCTGCCGGGGCCGTCGCGCAGACGCACGAGGCCCTGGGGCTGCCAGAGCCGGTGCTGGCCGCCGCGCTGGACCGCACCGACTTCGCCTATATCGGCGGCGCGGACCTGACGGATATGATACGCGGCTACTACGAAGCTATCGGCAAGCCGCTGGATGCCGCTTACGATGCGTTTTTCTACGGCGACAGCACGCGCGCTGCGCAATAATCTCGTCGGGCTGGCCCTGCTGCTGGCTGCATGGCTGGTCGCGGCCGGGTTCTTCCCAGATTACATCCTGCCATCACCTGCGACGGTCTGGCGTGCAGCGCCTGCTATCCTGGACGCCGATTTTGCGCCGCATCTCGCACTCACGGTGCAGCGGGTGTTCATCGGGTTCGGGCTGGCATTCGGCATCGGTTCGGCTGCGGGCATCCTGGCGTTCACGCTGCGGCTGACGGAGGCGCTCAGCAGCGCGATGGTGCCCTTGCAGGCCATGCCGGGGGCCATCCTGGGCGTCATCCTGCTGCTCATCTTCGGTATCGGCGATTGGGTGCCCATTGCGCTGGTCGCGCTGCTGACGCTGCCGACGATTGCCATCAACACGGCCAACGCGCTGGCTAAACGCGACCTGCGGCTGGAGCAGTACATGCGGTCCGCGGGTGCGCGGCGGCGCCATCTGGTGCGCTATCTGTATGTGCCCGCGCTGATTCCGACCTTCCAGAGCAACCTGAGCCTGGGGTTCGGGCTGGGGATCAAGGTTGTGGTGCTGGGCGAGTTTATCGGCAGCCAGGCGGGGCTGGGCTATCTGCTGAACGTGGCGATGATCCAGTTTGCCATGTCTGCGGTGCTGGTCTACCTGTGGGTGATTTTGCTCATCATGGCCCTGTTCGAGGGGGCGCAAAGCCTGCTCTTCGACCTGTTCCTGGGCAAGTACTTCTATCCATCATGAAGACTGACGTATCCGCTGCTGACATCCTCGTGGTGGATGGGCTGACCAAACGGTTCGGCACAGCCGGGCCGCCGGTCATCGAGAACCTGTCATTCAGCATCCCGCGCGGCGGGCGGGTGGCCTTATTTGCGCCGACGGGGTCGGGCAAAAGCACCCTGATTAACATACTGACGGGACTGGAGCGCGCCGACAGCGGAACCTTCACCCTGGCGGCCCGCCGCCCCGCCACGGTCTTTCAGGAGCCCCGGCTGTTGCCGCACATGACAGTCGAGGAAAACATCCTGCTGCCGATTCGCATGCGACGCACGCCGCTCTCGCCGGCCCTGTTGGCCCGTTATTCAGCCTGGCTGGCGGTGTGTGACCTGGCCGCGTACACGCAGCATTATCCCTACCAGCTCTCCGGCGGCATGAAACAGAAGGTGGCGCTCATACGGGGCTTTCTCACCGAGCCGGATTTCGTCATGCTGGACGAGCCCTTTAAGTCGTTGGACGGGCGTGCCAAACAGCAGATCATCGGCCACATTCGGGCGACTTACCCGGGTATCAGCCTGCTGTTCGTGACGCACGCCATCGAAGAGATTC
Source organism: Anaerolineae bacterium (assembly GCA_034429055.1). Lineage (GTDB taxonomy): Bacteria > Chloroflexota > Anaerolineae > CG2-30-64-16 > CG2-30-64-16 > MWBF01. The sequence continues at coordinate 20,089 of DAOUGK010000083.1, forward strand.
CGCTGCTGGCCCAGACGCTGCTGCGTTTCCGCGAGGGCCGGCTGGCGAGCTACAGCCTGCATGACGCAGCAAGAGTCGATACCACACTTATGGAGGCCTTTTATGCCCAGAGTGAATCCTAAGCCGCTGGAACGGGTGTTGCCGCCCGAGACCTATGCCGAGCTGGATGCCTTCATCGCCATGCTGCACCTGGATCGCGACGATGAACGCCGCAAGGAAGCACTGATCCAGGTCCTGCACAAGGCCCAGCACCTGTTCGGATTCCTGCCGGAAGAGGTTCAGCTCCACATCGCCGATGCCTTTGCCGTCAGCCATGCTGAAGTCTCCGGCGTCATCAGCTTTTACAACTACTTCACCACGACCCCCAAGGGCAAG
>DAOUGK010000084.1:0-4578 GCA_034429055.1 Anaerolineae bacterium
AGGAATGAGGCGAAGATCATCTCCGCCAGCGCGGCGAGTGCGAAGAACAGCCCCGCCAGCAGCGCGTTTTTCAGCCCCGGCTCCCGCAGCGTCTTGACCAGGTAGAGCGCATAAAAGGGGAGCCACTGCGTAGTCACCATGTCGTAGTGGCCGAGCGCGGCGTAGACGGCCCGGTTCGAGGCGAACGCGTAGATGACTCCCGCGACGAACGCCGCCAGCACGGCATCCCGCCGCGTCAACCGCCGCGCGCGGACAGAATCGCCCAACACATAGCGGGCCAGCAGGTACGTTCCGAGCCCGCTCAACACCGTCGCGAGGAGCAGGGTGATGTTGCTCGCCAGGGGCACGTTCCCTGCAAGCTGCAACGGCAGGGCAATCAGCGCGTTGAAGAAGTTGTAGGTGTAGAGGATGAGGTCGATGCCGAGCGGGAACCAGATCAGGTTGCTGTGCAGCGGGCTGGTGTGCAGGTCCAGCAGCGCGTGCTTGAAGTACCAGATGTTCCAGGCGAAGGTGGATTCATCGAACGCCCAGGTCGCGGTGCCGGGCAGGCGGCTGCTGAGATGTGCCGTAAGGGGCCACGTCAGGGCCAGGGCCAACAGCACGAACAGCCCCAGTACAGCCCAGGCGGCGGCATACGGGGAGGTGCGGCGCACCTGTGCGGCGGGTTGCGCCGTGCCGCTGGGAAGGGTGGTCTCGGAGCTGCGCATGGCTGCATGATAGCATACGCGCGGCGAAGGGGCAAAGGCAGGCGGTTATGGGCCAGGAGTTCCAAGCGTAAGTACGCAAGCATCCTGAGCGGGTGGACGGCTCAACCTCGTCTACGGGATACCGCCAGTCGAAGGATGCGGGCCCTGCACAGACCCGCTCCGGCGCCCTTCGACTGCGCCCGCATCGCGGTCGCTTGGCGACCGTCAGGATGCGGGTCTCCGCTCAGGGTGCCTGCGCTGGCGTCTGCATGTGGCATGCCTGGGCGAAGTGCTAGCCCTTGAGCGTTTTCCGCCCCAGCACCCAGCGGTGGTGCGACCAGATTTGCTTGATCCGCCAGGGCAGCCGCCAGCGTTCCAGCCAGGCGTACTTCATCACGCGCTCGTACAGTTTGGGGTCACGACCCAGGTAATAGTCCATCGTGGACCAGCGCCAGCCTTCGCCGCTGAACTTGCCCTGCAGCTTCGCTGACCGGATGCCCAGCTTGCCGAGCAGCTCGCGGGCGGGCATGACCGTGTCGGGCCACGGCGGGGTGTCCAGCACGCCCTGCTCCAGGATCTCGACCCCCTGTGCTTCGAGCTGCCGCCGGAGCAGGCCGATGTCGGTCCACTTCTCGTCGATTTCCTTAACAAAGTCCGGCTCCACGATGTGTTTGCGCATCTGGTAGCCGACCTGCACCGGGTTGGGCGTGGCAACGAAGACGAGGCAGTTGCTCACCCGCACCAGCTCACGCAGCAGCGCCGTGGGGTCAGCCAGGTGCCAGAGGGCGGCCCAGTTCCAGGCGAAGTCGAAGCTGTTGTCCGGGTAGGGCAGCCGCGCCCAGTCGGTCACGAGGTCGGCCCGGACGGGCAGATTCAACTCCTCCCAGATGCGCCGGACGCCGGCCAGCCGTACAGCGTCATCATCGACCAGCGTCACGGGGCACTTGATCCGCGCCAGGTGGACACTGTTGATGCCGCTGACGCCGGCCATGCCGTAGAGCGGCGCTTCGAGGACCGTATGGAAGCCGTAGCGTCCCTTGATGCGGAGCAGGAAGTCGTTGAGGACGAACCGCTCATAGACGAGGCCAAGGCCCTCGTTGTAGTCGGTCATGTACTTGAGCCAGTTAGGTTCGGTGGACATAGTTCCTGTCATCATGTGTGCTGATTATGGCGCAGTCTACCATGCCGCCGCGCTTCTGACAACGCGGTTGCCCATCGCTTTACACCCCGCAACCGTCTGCGCTACAATCGGGCCATGAACGACACACCTGCCGGGCCCGTCCTGATTACGGGCATCACCGGCTTCATCGCCTCACATCTGGCCGAGCGGCTGCTGAGTCTGGGCGTGCCCGTACGGGGGACTGCGCGGCGGCCGTCTGCCGCAGGCTGGCTGGCGGCGCAAGGCGCGGAAGTCCTGCCCGCCGACCTGCTGGACCCGCCTGCACTGGCCCGTGCCGCACGAGGCTGCCGCGCGATCGTGCATGCCGCAGCCTGGACCGGCGGGCCGGAGACGCCGCCCGACCTGGCCTGGCGCACCAATGTCGACGGCACGGCCAATGTGCTCGCGGCGGCTGAGGCCGCGGGTGTTGCGCGTTTCGTCTACATCAGCAGCGTGGCCGTCTACGGCGTGAACCGCGCCCCGCTCATCGACGAGACCGCAGCCACGCCGCGCGTGGCCCAGGCCTACCCCGACAGCAAGATTACCGCAGAGGCGCTGGTGCGCGGCAGCGGGCTGCCGTCTGTCATCATCCGCCCGGCCTCCACTTACGGCCCGCGCGGGGACGCCTGGACATTGGGCCCGATCCGGCAGATCAAGGCGGGGCGGCTCGTCCTGCTCGGCCGCGACGCAGGGCTGGTGACGCCGGGCTACATCGACAACGTGGTAGACGGCCTGCTGCTGGCGCTGGCCCATCCCGCAGCGACCGGCGAGACCTTCAACCTGTGCGACGACCGCGCTGTGACCTATCGTGAGTTCTACATGGCCTATGCCCGGATGTTGGGTCTCGACCGGCTGCCGACAGTGCCCGGTTGGGCCGCGGGCCTGGCACGGCTGCCCGCGGCCAACTGGCTGCGGGCACGGATGGGCCGCGCACCGGTCGGCCCGTGGAGCCTGCACTTCCGACGCAATCCATCCCAGTTCAGCATCGCCAAGGCCCGGCGCATCCTGGGCTACAATCCCCGCATCGACTTCGCGACGGGCATGCGGCTTACTGAAGCCTGGCTCCGCACAGAGGGGCATTTGGACTGAGCTACACAGGGAACTCCTGGCGACTCACCAGGAATGCCAGGTGTAGTCGGAGTCGAGGCTTTAGCCGGTTTAGGCTGCCTGAGTGCGTATACACCCTAACCGGCTAAAGCCTCGACTCCAACTTGTGCTGCGGCGTTACATCCGGAATTCCTGACCGTCTCCCAGGGTGCATTTCATTTTCGGGGCGCGGACGCTGACAGGTTAGAATAGCAGGTGGAGGGCAGAGCCATGAAACACACCCGCAAGCAAAAAGAGGCCGAGCTGTTCGCGGAAGCGCAATCCGTGATTGAGGAATTTTTGGACTGGGAAGAGCAGACGGACAAGCCCAATCTGACGCAGATCGAGGATATCGTGCTCCGGCTCCGGGAACGCATGGGGCAGCGCATGGCGGCAGTGGCGCTTGCCGATCAGGATGCCAAGCAACCGGTCGCGGCGCCAGCCTGTCCGACCTGTGGCGAGCCGCTGCGCTACAAGGGGCAGAAAGGCACGGAGGTCGCGAGTCGGATCGGGGATATAGACCTTGCACGGGGGCATTACTACTGCGCTCGCTGCCACAGCGGGCTTTTTCCCCCTGGACGAGCAGCTTGAATTGGTTGACGGACATTGGAGCTGCGGCGTCGCGCAGGATGCCGTCTGGATCAGCGGCTTGGTCAGTTCCTATGAGGCGGCGCAGGTGGTATTGGCCCGGCTGAGCCGCCTCAACCTGGCAACGACCAGTGTCTGGCGGCAAGCGCAGGTGTGGGGGGCCAAATTTGGCGCTGTGTTAGAGGCGGAACGACAGCGCGCCAATGCCTTGCCCGAGCAATGGGACCCGCCCAGCCGGGCGGCGCAGACGGACCAGCGGATGGGCGTCGCGTTCGATGGCGTGATGCTGAACATCCGGGAGGAAGGTTGGAAGGAACTCAAGGTCGGGGTCGTATTCGATGTAGCTGTGCGCCCCACGGTCGATACCCGCACGCAGGAGATTGTGGACTTGGCGCATGCGGTGAACAACAGCTACGTCGCGCACTTGGGTGGCCCAGAGGTCGTGGGCGAGCAACTCTGGACGGAGGCCCGCCGGCGCGGCTGGGAGCAGGCCCAAGATACCGAGGGCATCGGCGACGGCGCCGCCTGGATCTGGAACCAGATGGCCTTGCACTTCGGCGCCAGTCACCAACTGGTCGATTGGTATCATGCCAAGGGGCACCTGACGGAAGCTGCCCAGTTACTGAAGGGCGACGGCACCCCGGCTATGGTGCGCTGGCTGAACAGCCGCGAGACTCTTTTGTACCAGGGGCATGCCGAGCACATCAGTTGCGAACTCGAAAAAGCCGCCGCGGCCGCAACCGGCGACCACGCCGAAGCGCTCCGGCGGGAGGCCGGCTACTTCTGGCAGAACCAGCACCGCATGAACTACCTGGAGATGCGTGAGGAGGAGTGGCCGATCGGTTCGGGCATGGTCGAAAGCGCCGGCAAGCAGTTCAAGGCCCGCCTGGCTGGTCCGGGCATGCGTTGGAGTCGCACAGGAGCCAACCATCTACTGACAATACGGTGCGCCATCTTGAGCAGTCGCTTCGACGAAATCTGGGCCAAGGCGCAAAACTCGCCCCCAGCCTGAAATGCACCCTTCTACGCGGCCATGCTTGCAGTGCTGGCCGGCATCGT
>DAOUGK010000085.1:0-4460 GCA_034429055.1 Anaerolineae bacterium
GATTGCATCAATCAAAATGTCCACGTTATTGGGCCCTCTATACTCAGTCCAATGGGAAAACCAGCGGCGATTCTGGACAGGATTGACAGGATTTACAGGAGTAATCCCGTCAATCCTGTCTCAGTTTTGACCGCGGTACTCACTCTGGAATCGGTTTTCTCATGCATTGCGCGGCCGCGTCAGGAAGGCCACGGCCCGCCCTTCGTCGCCGCTCATCACCAGTTCCAGCACGCGGCCGCCGGTCGTCGCAGGCACGTCGATGACCTTCACGAAGTCCGCGAATCCGGCATCTTTGGGCAGCAGTGCAGGCAGCGCGTTCACCGCAGTTGTGAAGAACTTGTCGTTGAACGGGTTGCCCGGATCGCCTGGGAAGATCGCCAGCGGGTAGATGCGGGCCTCCACGAGGTCCTGGAAGAAGTGCGTGCCGTATGACAGCGCAGGTCGGTTGCGACCCTGGCCCCAACCGATCTCCACCAGTGCGCGCGTGTTGTAGAAGTCGGCATAGCCGACCTTCAACCCCAGGTCCGGGCTGGAGCTGCCCCACCGTCCCGGCCCCATCATGATGAACGTCTGCCCTTCGAGCCGCTGGTTCAGCCGGCTCATCAGCCGGCCCAGCTCCAGCTTCTGGCTGGGAGAGGCGCGGTTGTACTGCTCCGGAGCCACGTAGATGATGTTAGTGATGTTCTCGACGCGGCCGGTGGGCACGAGCTTCTCCGTTCCGAAGATGATATCCGCCTCCGGCAGGCGGTCGGGAAAGCGGATTTGCTCCGTGTCGAGCTCACCGGCATAGGGCCGGCACTGCAAGAGGTGGATGATCACCCCGGGGCGCGGATACTCGGAGCCGATCTCCGCGGTGAACTCGATGTCCACCGGACGATTGTAACTGACTTCGAGCGCCTTCAGCACGTTGCGCAGGTGCGTCGCAAAGGAGGTCTGTTTCAGCAGCCCGTCCAGCGTGATGACCAGCGAACGGCTGTCCAACCCTGCCGTCATGGCGACCAGCGGGCCAATGAAGTCGTCCTTGTATTGTGACGCCAGCAGTCGCAGGCCCGGATAGTCCGCTGCCAGCACCTCGCTCACAGGCCGGGTGACGAGCTTGTTCTCCTTGAGGTCGATGACATCGATGTAGTATTGCGAGTAGTGTTTGACCTCGCGTGCGCCGGCTTCGGGCCGCAGCGTGGGATGGCTGAGGGCCACCATGCGTGGATAGTCTTCTCCCACGCGCTCCACCGCGCGCGTGCCCAGCCCCATGACCAGCCGCGCAAATCCCTCCTCGCGGCGGAGCTTGGGGCTCCACACGAACGGGTTTCGGCTGTAGGCGACCCCGGCGACGGGCGGGAAATACATATCCCGGTAACGGCTGCCCTGCACCACCTGGATGAGCACGGCCATGCGCTCGTCGTAGTCCAGTACATTGTGCTGCTTGCGATAGAGCAACACATGGGGATTGTAGATGCTGGCATACACCCGCCGGATGGCGTTACAGAGCTCCTCCAGGTTCTCTTCGGGCGTGCCTTGGTTCGGGCAGAACACGCTTTCATACATGCCGGCGAACGAAACATCGAAGTTGTCTTCGAGCAGGCTGGAGGAACGGACGATCAAGGGCTGGCCGTGAACCGCAGTCAGCAGGTCGCGGAAATCATCCAGGGTGCTGCTGGAGAAGCGGCCGCGGGTATAGGCCTCTTGCAGCACGGGATACTCGCGCTCGATCTGGTCGAGCGGCTTGTACTTCTGGTTGAGATAGGTCGTCAGTCCGTTGAGCTCCATGAAGTCATAGCTCACATCTGCGCCGACGAAGTAAGTTTCGGGAATCACAATCTGGATTTGCTCGCATGTCTCGCAAAAGCGATCCAGGCTGGCCTGCAGGATCTTCCACGCCAGCACGAGGCCCGCAGCCTTGCCGCCGATCTTGCCGCGGCCCGCGCGGTGATTGCGAATCCACTTGAGGTCCTCGAACGTGAGGTACTCCTTCGCCACCCGCACAAATCCCAGCTCGTCGCTGATGAGCGCCTTGATCAGGACGACCTTCGTCTCCTGCATGTGGTGGTGGACCTGGGCCAGTTCTTCGGGCGGCAGCGCGGCGAAGCCCTCCATCTGCTGGAAAAGGACCTCCATGGAAGCCATTTCTGGATTGAAGCTGAGCACCTGTTCGGCAGTGGGCCGTTCGTGCAGGACCTCGTGAGCCAGTTCCTCGAAGAGCTGCGGGCTGAGGTTGTAGGCCCAGTAGAACTCGGTCAGGCTATCGCGTATCTTCGACAGCCGCCGCTCCCAGACCTCGCTCGATTCCTCGATATACGGGTTCGTGATGCCCTCGCGGCGCTGCGACTGCCGCGCTTTTTCGCGCACTTCGTCCTCGAAGTGTTGCTTGTTCAGCACGCCGCGGCGGCACATCTCCTCGCGCATGCGTTCGCGCATCACATCGCCCAGGATCGGGTACTGGCCGAGCATCATCTGCAGGCGGTGCAGCTTTGGGATATGACGGTCATCAGGCATACGGGCTTCCTCGTGGCCGGGGTGAATGCAATCGTCTGAGAGTATAATCTGTTCCGGCAGCGGCGGCAAACACCCTTTTCTCCGGTTTGTCGAAGTTCAACCTCCGGCGCGACAATGCACCTGACACTTCACACCGCGAGCCGCTACCCTCAATGACTCTCGTCTACCTCTCGGTTGCGTGGGCCTGCGGTATTTGCCTGGCGCATCTTCTTTGGTCGCAGGGCGCGCTGAACTGCGCCAGTCCGGCCTGGCCGGCCGCGCTCTTGGCAGGCCTGATGGCGGGCCTGGCGATCATGCTGCGCCGCTACGCGGCCGTCAGCCGGGCCGCCATCCTCCTGATGTTCCTCCTGTTGGGGCTGGCGCGCTACCAGGCCCAACCGTTTGCTGCGTGTCCCGGCCCCGAGGACCTCGCCTTCTATAACGACAGCGCGGCAGATGCCACCCTTGAGGGCGTCATCGCGGCCTACCCCGACCTGCGCGACGTCATTGCACAGTACGAGGTGCGCGTCGAACGCCTCACGGTGGACGGTATATCCCACGTCGCCCGCGGCCGCCTGTTGGTGCAGGCTGCGCGCCGGCCCGCGTATCACTACGGCGACCGCGTCCGCGTGGCCGGACGGCTGGAGACGCCCCCTCTGCTGGATGACTTCGACTATCGCGCGTACCTGGCGCAGCGCGGCATCCACAGCGTCATGTGGCGGGCCAGGCTCACAGTGCTGGCTCAGGGTTACGGGTCTCCAGTGCGCGCGGCCATCTACCGCGTCCGCGAGGAGGGCTCCGCGCTGCTGAACCGCCTGCTGCCGGAGCCGGCCGCGGCGCTGGCGAACGGCATCCTCCTGGGCATCGAGAGCGGCATTCCGGCTGACCTGGATGATGCTTTCCAGCGCACGGGCGCCAGCCACATCATCGTGATTTCGGGCAGCAACATGGCCCTGTTCGCCGGACTGTTCATGTCCATCCTCAGCCGGTGGCTGGGCAAGCGCCGCGCAGCGTGGCCTGCGCTGATCCTGGTCGGGCTGTACGTGCTGCTGGCAGGCGACGGCCCGGCTGCACAGCGCGCGGGGCTGATGAGCGGCCTGTTCATCCTGGCGACTTACCTGGGCCGTCACAGCACGGCCTATGTCTCCCTTTGTACTGCGGGGCTGGCGATGACCGCGGTCAACCCGCTCGCGCTGTGGGACACGGGCTTCCGTCTGAGCTTCCTGGCGACGCTCGGCATGATCCTGTTCACGCGGCCGCTGAGCCGACCGCTCGCCGCGTTCCTGGCGCGGCGGCTGCCCGCGGCCGCGTTGAAGCCGGCCCTGGACCTGCTCAACACCGCGCTCGTCGTCACCCTCGCGGCCCAGGCGCTCACCCTGCCGCTCATCGTGGCAGTATTCGGCCGGCTGTCGCTTATCTCCCCCCTGACCAACTTCCTGATTCTGCCTGTCCAGCCGGTCATCATGACGGGTGGGCTGCTGGCGCTGCTCGGCGGCTTCCTGTGGGAGCCGCTGGGCCGGGTGCTGGCCGTCGTGCCGTGGCTGTTTCTGTCCTACACCACGGCGGTCGTGCGCTGGACCGCCTCGGTGCCGCCGGCCGCGGTGGAGGTGGGGCCGCTGGTACGCAGTCTCGCCGTCCTGCCGTACATTGGCCTGTTGTTTTATGCGGCGGCTCGGCTGCTGCACGATCACGGGCGGCAGGTGCGGTTGTCGCGGCGGACCGCAGTCAGCTTCCTCGGTGTCCTGGCGCCGCTTGCTCTGCTGGTGGGCGTGCTGACCGGCCTGCCGGATGGTCGGCTGCACATCCGCTATCTGGCGGCAGGAGATGCAGAGGCCGCGCTCATCATCACGCCGACGGGCCAACGGGTGTGGGTATGGGACGGCCGCGGCGACGGCGCAGAACTGGCGCGTCTGGCCGGTCGCGGGATTGACGTTGCGGTCGGAGCTGATGCCGCGGCGCTGTGGCCCGCTGCCCGCCCGGTGACATCC
>DAOUGK010000086.1:0-17895 GCA_034429055.1 Anaerolineae bacterium
CAGCCCGACCAGGAGACCCAGCGCCAGCGCGATCCACCACCGCGCGAAGGGCGCCACCTTCAGGCTCGGCCCGACCCAGCTCACCCACGCCAGCAGGAGCAAGCCCAACGTCTTGCTGACCCCATAGCCCCGGTCTGCGAGGCGGCGGAAGACCATGAATGCAAACGGGAACGCCACCACGCCTAAGACCGCCAGCAGCAGCAGCCACACAATGACCGCAATCACCTGCGAGCGATTGACGAGGCTTGCCAGATCGAACATCGCGGACCAGGTGCCCCCGGCCTGCTGCCGTGCGGCTTCCTCCGGCGTCAGGTACAGGGCGGTCGGCGCCTGGCTGACCTGCTTGGGCCACATCATCAGCGTGTTTTCAAGGTCGATCTGATCGAAGTAAGACCGGACCGTCGCTTCGCTGTAGTCCGCGGTCTTGCGGTAGATACGGACCTCCGGGTGGTCGTAGACGCTGAACGCCTCCTCCGCCTGTAAGCCACCGTTAGTGGCGGCGTCGTCGAACTCAACGCCGAAGATGGTCGGAAAGGAGGTGAAGCGGCCCGCCAGCTCGAAGCCCAGCTTCTCCTCGAACAGCAGGCGATAGTATTCTGTCGTCATCGGATAGCGCATGGGCAGCCGGGGGATCGAGCCCCACAGCCGGTTCGATGACAACACCAGGACATCCGCTTCGTTCAGCCACCGGATGAGCTTCTCGCGCTTCTCCGCGGTATCTTCATCGTAGTTCGTGATCTGCCCGCTCTGCTGCCCTGTGTTCGGGTCCGTCAACCCGTAGTACATGCCGGACGGCTTGAAGCTCATCTTGCCGTCGATGCTGAACGGCAACGGATCGTCCCAGTGCTCGTTTGCAATGACGCTGCCCTCGGGGATGTTAGCGTAGATCCAGCGCGTCGCGGTGATGCGCGTCAGCGGCCGGCGATAGATGGCGAGAAAGCCCCAGCCCCACAGGATCGTGCCGATGGTAACGAGGGCAATGAGCGCATAGGCGAACGATGAGCGATTCCCGATTGAAGATTGAAGATGTGCGAAGCGAAGCTTCGCCAAGATTGGTCGCGGCCCCTTGGGCATCTCTGCTCTGATGCTCGAATGTGCAATCTTCAATCTGTAATCTGCAATCGCAAACAGTCCCCACGCCGCCATGAGCGCCAGGAGCGGATAGATAGGCAGCAGGTAGCGCATGGACTGGACGTATTGGAGGCCCTGCCAGAGGAACATGCCGCCGATCCACGCGACCGGCAGCAGGTGTGACTTCACCAGCGCACGTCGCGCGAGGTCGGTCAGCGGGGTGACGCGGGTGAAGGCCAGCAGCACTTGTGCGGTCGCCGCGATCCAACCGGCCCACCCTGCCAGCCCCAGGGGCAGCCCCATGCCCCAGATGACCATGTTGACGAAGGGGAAGACGAACGGCGTGCGGTTGGTCCATTGGTGGCCCGGCGGATAGTCCGCATCGCCCCCGATGAGCTGCTGAATCTGGCGCATGTTGCTGCGCCACTGGGCGGAGAACGAGAAGTCCAGGAGCGATGTGCCGCCGAACGCATACGGTTGCGCGACGCGGAACACCGCAATAGCTACGACGCCCATCAGCACGAACCGGAACAGCGTCGCCTGGAGCAACATGCTGACCCACGGCAGATCGATCCGTCTTCCGCTCGCCTGGGCGGCCTGAAGCTCCTCCCAGACGCGGATCCCCGCGGCCAGCAGCGCGATGCCTGCCAGCGGCGCAAGATTGATGCGGCAGGCGATGCTCGCGCCGAGACCCGCACCGAGCGCCAGATATGTGCCCCACCCGCCCCCCTGCGCCACCCGCACCGCAAAGTAGAACGTGACCAGCGCGAAGAACGTGCCGAAAGTGTCCACCGTGAAGAAGTGCGACTGCTGCAGCGGCAGCGCCGCAAACGCGTAGAGCAGCGCGGCGAGCAGCCCCGCGCGCTTGCTGTAGAGCCGCTGGCCGATGATATAGATCAACCAGACACACCCGAGGTCGAACAGGCCGGACAGCGCACGGCCCACGAGATGCACGCCATCGTAGCCGATCATGTTGATCGGCGTGCCCGAGGCCGTGTTCCACAGCGAGAGCGCCTGATTCACTTCGTTCGCGACCTGGGCCATCACCCGCACAATGAAGATGGGCAAGGTCCCGTAAACGAAGAAGTCATAGCCCTTGTTGTATGGGCTCATGGGCGAGGTTGTGCTGTCGAAGAACTGGCCCATGCTCTGCGGCAACTCCAGCGCGCTGACCACCATCGTCAGGAACCGCTCGTCCGGATGGATGTGCGTACCCTCGTCCCAGTTGAGGTTCGTTAGCCGCAGGAACGCAGCGATGATCAGGATGGCAACCAGAATCCAGCGAGGTGCCGCGTCGGTGCGCAGCCACTCGCGCGCCCGGCCCAACAGACTGGGCACAGCCGGCCCGCGTTCCGCCTCTACGAGTGTATCAGTTGAATAACGCATGAAAAAAACGCTCCACTGACCTCTACAGACAGGATTTACAGGATTGACGGGATTTCCCCTCATGCCATCCTGTCAATCCTGTAAATCCTGTCTTGTCAGGTCGGTCACTCACGGCCTTCGCGCCTTCGTGCTCCATAGCCGCCCCGCCGCGCGTGTACGCAACCAGTAGTGCAGCATATCGCGCACAGTCGCCAGGATCAGCGCGGGGCGTGCGCCAGTCGCGCGGCCCGTGCCGCGCGGAACATAGCTGACCTCGACCTCCGCGATCCGGTAGCCGAGTGCCTTCGCCTTGATGATCGTCTCGGCGTGGAAGAACGCGCTGCGCCAGTATTCGATAGTCATGGCGCGCAGCACGGCCAGCCGATACATCGTGATATAGTTGAACTGCCGCTCGCGCATTCCGAACAGCAGCTGGATCATCCCGATATTGACGAACGACACGATCCGCCGCCAGCCGGAATAGTCGCTCCGGTCAGAGCGGATGCCCACCAGCACGTCCGCGGTCTCTGCTGCGGCGAAATACCGCTCTAGCTCCGCGAGGTCCATCGCCAGGTCGGCGGGGATCAGGATGAACCATTCCCCCCGCGCCACGGCCACCCCGCTGACGAACCCGCCGCCGATGCCCTCGTTGACGGCATGGTGGATCACGCGCAGCTGCGGGTGGATGCCCGCCAGCCCCTCGGCCAGGCTGCCGGTCGCATCGGTGCTGGCGTCATCAGCAATGAGCACCTCATAGGTGATGCCGTACCCGTCCAGCGCGGCGAGCAACGCCTCCACATTGGCCGCCAGCCCGCGCGCCTCATTGTACGCAGGCATCAGCACCGTCAGGGTCAGGCTATTCGAACTTGAGCTCGCGCACATGGATATGCACGTCCGCCGGCGCATTGAGCTGCTCGATCTCGATTCGCACGCGCGTGACCTGGTCCGGGGCAGCCGGGAACGGCAGGATCACGTGCGGATCGGGCGGCAGGCCGCGATACGCTTCAGTATACACCACCGGCTCCCCTGTCGCATCCGTGAATAACTTGACGGTCAGGCTGAAGTCCATCGAGCCGAAGTCCGCCGCCAGCCCCTTGAGCGCCCGCGGGGCCGGGAAGGTGAAGTCGAAGACGAGCGGGTTCGCTGCCAGCCCCCTGACCAGCGTAAAGGGCTCGCCGTCGAACAGATCGGCCAACTGGCCCACGTCGAGCGGCGAATGTTCCACATCGACGAGTTGCCCGTCCACCACCACCTGTCCCTGCAGCGGCCGGACGCGCGCCTCACGCTCCGGTGCAAGCAGGTCCTCGAAATTCGGACTGTATGCCAGGCGCGCAAAGTAGAAGCCCGGGCTGCCGTTCGGATAGTTGACCACGCGGTCGACATCGATCCGTGCGAATTTCTGGCTGCCCGCCGCAAGCTGGTATTCGGCCGGCGTCATGACGAGGATGGTGTTGTCATCCAGCGCGCGGCGCTCGCTCATGTAATAATCCACGTTGAGCATCTGCACGCGGGCGCGCTGTTCCGGGTTCAGGAAGAAGCGAATAAAGGTGTCCGCGCCGTTGGCCCACGTCGAAGTAAGCATGATGCGGTTGTCGGGGTTCTCCGCCAGCACTTCGGGAATGGCTTCGGTGAAGAGCTGTTTGGCACCCCACTGCATCCCATACAGCCCGTAGTCGCTGTACCACCCTGGCCCGTTCACCAAGGCATCCCGCAGCATCCATACGCTCGCCACGCTCAACACGACGAACAACGCAAGCGGCACGTATAGGTTAGCCACAGAGGCCGCAGAGGAATCAGAGGCTGCTAGATACCTGCCCTCTACGGGCGCAGTGCGCGCGTTAGCAGGTACCCGATTCCTCTTCTCTGTGCTCTCTGTGCGCTCTGTGGCAATAACCCGCAGCACCCACGCCACTATCGTCTCGATCCCCAGCCCGATCAACACCGTCGCGGGCACGATGAACACCAGCACCCGCGTAATCGAGACATCCACGAGCGTCGCGCCTGCCGGCGACGCCAGCGCCGCCACCAGCACAGCCCGGTGCGGCGCCGAGCGGATCCGTCGGATGCACACCCCGACCCCCACGAGGAAGAACGGCAGGAACGGCAGCGCAAGGTTGCCGTAACCCTTCATGCGGTGCCGTACGAGGTCATGCTCGTTCGGCGTGAACCAGTAGGCGGGGCTGAGCCCGTAGGTATAGGTCTTAGCGAACTGTCCGAGCTTCACGCTCAGCGGCCTGGCCTCGAACCAGTAGGAGTTGATGGCGCGCAGGTGCGTCGTCATGGACTCCGGCTGCGTCGCGCGGAAGCGCAGCAGCGGCACCGCCAGCACCGTGACCAGCAGCAGCGCCAGCAGCACCGTCCGCCACTGCTTCACGTGATAGGGCAGGTCCGACAGCAGGAGCAGCGCGGCTGCTGCGGCCATGATCATCTGCCCGTTGGAGTAGGTATAAAACGTGGCCGCGCCGAACATGACCGCCGCGAAGAGATAGCGCGGGTTGCGCGTGCGGTAAAGCAGATAGCACAGCAGGAAGACGGCGAAGAACGATGACATCATCACCGTCTCGAAGCCGGTGCGCGAATGGAGGAACCAGGCCGGTGATAGCGCCAGCAGCAGCGGACCCATCCACCAATGCCGTGTCTTAAACACCTTCTTCAGGATCAGGGCTATGGCAATGGCAGCGAGCAGGCTGGCGAGCGCGCTGGTCGCCCGGTTCGCGACGATGCTCTTGCCCACGAGCGCGACCGAGACCGCATGGACATACACGGACAGGAGCGGCGTCCAGCGGTTGCCCGCCGCCTCGAAATAGAGCGGGAAGGTGCGGCCCAACACATCCTTGAAGTCGCGCTCGATCAGGTCTTCGGCCAGCACGCTATGAACGGCTTCATCCGCAAAGAAATAGATGGGGAAGCGGTCGAGCGCGTAGAGCCGCGCGAGCAGATAGACGCCGAGCGCAACAGCGAACATCGCCCACGCCATCCGCCCGCTGCTTGCATCGGCCTGCGCAGCTGCACGGTGATGGGCCTCTGCTTCAGCCCCTTGTTCAGACACGGCCCGGTCCTCCGGCAGCGGTTCAACGGTGATCCGGACCGCCGCCCCGTCTTCGAGCGGCAACAGATCGGACGGCCACAGCACGCCCTCGGCGTAGGTCGCCTCGGTGCGCACGACGCGGCGGGCGGCGCGGCTTGCCCGCCGCACATCGACGACCAGCAGCGCGACCAACACCAGTACGCTGATGAGGCTGATGGCGAGACCGAGCCAGAAGGAGGATGGGCTGTAGCTGAACGCGTAGGTGTGCGCGCCCGGCTGCACCGCCGCAGCCAGATACCCGCCCACATTGAGCAGCGGCGCAGGCTGACCATCCACCGCCAGCCGCCATCCCTTGAACCCCGACGTCAGGATGACGAGCACCAGATCGCTGTCCGCGGCAGGCGCCCCATCGACGGCCAGTTCGACGCGATTGGGCGTGACGGCAGCCGGTTCGACAGCCATCACATCCTCGTGCCAGAGCTCGCGGCCGGCCGCCACGTCGTTCAGCGCAGACCGCGCTGCCACGAAAGCGTAGGGCAGGCTGTGCGGCAATTGCCAGATGGTATGCGTCTCAAACTGCTGCAGCGGCACCGGATCGGGGTACTCAGGGGTCCGTCCATTGTCCAGGATCTGGTAGTTGGGCCGCGCCTGCACCTGGCGCACGTTGACCGCGCCGCTCAGCGACGGGAAGAAGGCAAACCCGTACCACGCATCGAGGTAGCGCAGGCCATTGGCGACCAGCGCGCCATGCCAGCCGTTGGGGTTCCCCGTGTAATACACGCCGGGCACATTTTCGGCCAGCCAACGAGTCGTCTGCTGCTCTGGCGGGTATGGGTCACGCGTGCCGAGGTGCTGCCGGTTCGTCAGGTATACGTCGCCCACCGACCACACGACGAAGCCCACCAGCAGCGCCCACCCGGCCCGTTCGCCCAGCCAGGTCGCGACGCCCGGCACCGATAATTGGAGTGGTCCGCCGCGCCGCCGGTCGAACACGGCCAGCACCGCATCCAACCCCAGACCGCCCAGTGCCAGCAGCCCCAGCGCGCCGAAGATGAGCATGCGCGTCGGATAGCGGAACTGGTTGAGCAGATCGCTGCGTGCGTAGATGCCCGCCCACGGCATGGCCCGCACGTTGATCCAGGCAAAGGCAAAAAGTAGGAGCGCGCCGACAAACACGAGCGGCCAGAGCGCGTGCCGCGCGCACAGCCACCGGCGCACCGCCCACGGCAGGGGCAGCAACAGGAGGAAGGGCCAGATGCCGGTGTAGGCGTAGAACTCCTCCGGCGGCAGTGCGGCCGCGGCATCGGGCCGCCAGGGGTCGCGCGAGAGGTAGTCGCTCAGAATCTGACCTAAGGTATGCGACCCGGCAAGCTGCGGATCGACTTGCTTGGTCAGCGAAGGCCAGAACTCGACCAGCGGCAACAACTGGATGGCCGCGAGTCCGAGGGCAAAGACGGCGATCAAGGCCGGGGTGCGCAGGCGGGAGAGGTGCAAGGTCAGCCGCAGCTTGGCGCGCTGGCGTCCTTCGACTGCGTCTCGCCGGACAGATGGCGAGACTCCGCTCAGGACGACTTGATGGCCGGAAGCGGATGGAGCATCCTGAGCAGGCCAGCTTCCAGCTTCCAGCTTCTGTTCGCCTGCACTCGCAGCACCCCCCCTTCGCACGCCCACCACTGCCACCACCGTGAACAACAGCATGACGAGAGCTGTGTAGTACGCGTAATAGACGTTGCCGGAGAAGAACACCAGCGCCAGCGAGACCGCGGCCAGCGCAGCCCACCTGTAAGCGCCGCGGCGCCGGCCGGAGCGGACCGCAGCCAGCGACGCAGCAAGCACCCAGGGAATCCACGCAAAGCCCAGTACGAAGTCGTATTCGCCCTGGAAAAAGCGCGCGACGGCCTGCCCGGTGAAGGCGTACATCAGAGCCAGCCATACGCGGCTGATGGGTCGCAGGCCGAGCGCCAACCCCAATAGCCAGGCCCCGTAGGCCGCGGCCAGGAAGCTCAGGAACAGGGCGACCTTGAAGCCATTCTCTACGCCGAGCAGTAGCACGGGGACGGTTGCCAGCGGGTTGTATGCGTGCAGGAAGGGATCGGCGACGAACGGCAGGCCCGCCTGTAAATAGGGGTTCCACAGCGGGAATGTTCCGTGCTCGCGCAGTGAGTTGACCAGGGTCCAGTCGAGCGACTGGACGATCTCCGCCTCGTTGCCGGTCAGCGGGCGGCCGCTGCCCAGATCCAGAAATGGCAGACAGAAGGCCAGCACCACCGCAAAGATGATGCCCCACTCGCGCGCGGCCAGGCGCAAGCCCACGGGTGAAACCGCCGGCTCAACAGTATCGTCACCCCGCAGGGCGCTGAAGCGCCCATTACGAACGTCCATCACCCCCGTCCGCGTGCTTGCGGCACAGGACAAACTGGTAGGCGCCCACCGCGGGCAGCGGTTCCTCATAATAGGGCCGCAGCCAGCGCTCGAAGACGCGGCGCTGCGCGTCGAACAGCATCCACCGGCCCAGCAGCCGCTTGCTGACCAGGTTCGGCACGCCCAGGTAATGGCTCAGGTCGAAGCGGCGGTGTGCGGCAGGGGAGAAGTAGTAGGCGTGCTCCTCCACGATCAGCCCGACGGCAGCCAGCCGCCGCCGCCATTCCTCCGGCGGGTAGACATGGAAGTGGTTGGAGATGCGATTGAAGAAGCGGCCATAGGCCCGCCCCGCGCCGGTCAGTCCCAACTTGCGCAGCGTCGTCGCGCCCAGCAGAAAGTCGGGATAGTGCTCGCTCGGCAGCGTCGTCGCAAAGACCCCACCCTGCGCCAGCACCCGGCTGATCTCTCGCAGCACTGCGGCGTTGTCCGGGATGTGTTCGATCACGCAGTTGCTGACCACCGTGTTGAAGCTGCCGTCGGCAAAGGGCATTTCGGTCGCGCTGGCAAACATCACCTGCCGGTAGACGTCCTTGCGTGCAGCCGCCTCCGGCAGGTCGCGCGCCATCACATCGATGCCGACGTCGAGCGGCAGCCGGTCATATGCGATCGACGCAAAATGGCCGTCGCCGCAGCCAATGTCGAGCACCGGCGGCGTCAGTGGAACACGCGCCATGAACCGGCACTCGACGGCGCGCAGGATCGCCCGGTGCGGCGCCATATCCTGAAGCTGGAGGGAGAGATAATCTTTCATAGGCTTCCATTACAAGACCTTCCGGGTCTACGAGACCTGGAAAGTCTGGGCGCTACTATTCCCGGCGTGCCTTCTCATGAAACAGCGTCTCATACGCATCGACCGTCTGCTTCAGTTCGAACCGGCGCATGATCTCCCCGCGCGGCTTGAGGTAGCGCTGCGGATCACGCAGGACCTTGACGATGCCCGCGGCCAGTGCTTCGGCGTCCGCAATGGGCACGATCTCGCCCATGCCGGTCATCGTCACCGGCTGGCGCACGCCCGGCAGGTTGGTTGCGACGACCGGCGTCCCACACATGAATGCCTCGACCTGCACCAGTCCGAACGACTCCGTGTTGTTGATGGATGCGACCGTGACCACGTCGCACAGGGCATAGAAGTCCGCCATCTGCGCCGGATTCAGTGTCCCCAGGAAGGTCAGGTAGGGCTCGTACTGCTTGATGAGCGGCTGCAGGTCATCCCAGATGGTCTCGCCAATGACATCCTTGCCGTACGGCCCCGCAAACGCCAGCCGGATATCAGGTATCTCGCGCAAGATGTGGGGGATGGCGTTGATGAGGTAGTCCGCGCCCTTCTCGTAGGCGAAGCGCGCGGCAAACCCGATCACGCGCGGCTGCTTGTCCGCAGACACGCGACCGTCTGCCGGCAGCCCGATCCGCGCAGCCAGGGCTGCCATACCCTCCGGCGTAGGGTCGGGGATGACCACCGGCGGCAGGATGACGCGCAGCTTCCCCCTGTTGCCTGCCCGGAAGCGCGACAGGAACGGGCTGTGCCGCGCGAAGTCCTCGGTATAGGCCACCACCGTGTCGGCCAGCGCACCCGCGGCGACATTATCCCAGTAGGTAAACCGGTCTACGAGCTTGCCATACCAGACCGGCGGCATCTGCAGGTCGCAGTGATAGGTCAGCAGCGGCTTGCGCCCGCCCAAACGGGTCAGCAGCGCGCTCAGCGCCGCCTCGATCTGCGGCAGGTGGATGCTGACCACATCAGCGCGACGAATTTCGCGCCACGCGATCGCCGGGAACGCGGGCATGAACACGCCCTTATTGAACCGGAAGAGCACCGGCACGCGCACAACGCGCACGCCGTCCATCCGTTCTTCGCGCGGCAGATGTGCGGCATAGTGCGAGGTCAGCACCGTGACCTCGTGCCCGCGCGCCGCCAGCTCGCGCGCCAGCCGCTCCACGTAGATAGTCAGCCCGCTCACGTGGGGCCGGTAATACGTTAAGATGAACAAAACCTTCATGCGCTAATGTCAGTTCCTCATGGCCGGATGGTGAAATGGGACGATGAATATCCTGTTGATCAGTTAGATCAGCGTCATCAGCGTTCTATTCCGCCACCGGATTATGCGAACAGCCCCCTATTCTCTCCGACCCACCGCGCGAGCCGCGTGATGCCCTCGCGAACGCTGATGCGCGGCCGCCAGCCGAACTCGGCCTCCGCCTTGGCGATGTCCGCAATGAAGACGGGCTGGTCGCCGGGCCGCCAATCCCGGAACGCAGCCGGAATGACGTCCTTCCCCAGGACCTCCTTGAGCAGGGGCCCGAACTCCGCCCAGATGGAGAGGGTGTTCTGCGGACCGCCGCCCAGGTTGTACACCTGGCCCGCGGTCACGTCAATGCGCTCGGTGGCTGTCTGGAACGCCGCCACCAGGTCATCCACATGCAGCAGGTCACGCACCTGCTTGCCGTCGCCGTAGATGGTGATGGGCTTGCCCGTGATGGCCGCGATAATGAACCACGCCACCCAGCCCTGGTCCTCGACGCCCATCTGGCGCTGGCCGTAGATGCACGACTGCCGGAACACGACCGAGCGCAGCCCATAGATGCGCGCGTAGTCCCGCACGTATTGGTCTGCCGCGCCCTTGCTGCAGCCGTAGGGACTGTGGAAATCCAGCGGCCGCTCCTCGCTGACGCCGGCCGGATAGTCCGGCAGCTCGTACCGCGTTGCGAGCTCTACCGCCGGCGCATCCTCCATCCCCCCGTACACCTTGTTCGTGGATGAATAGATGAAGACCGGGTTCTGCCCCGCCTTGCGCGCGGCTTCCAGCACATTGAACGTGCCGAGCGCGTTGATCTCGAAATCCGTGCGCGGATCGGTGACCGAGGTCGTGACGGCCGTCTGCGCGGCCAGGTGGTAGATGGCCTCCTGTCCCTGTGCCGCCCGTTCGATGGCCGCGGCCTCGCGGATGTCGCCCAGATCGATGGTGAAGCTGTCGCCGAACTGCCCCTTCAACCATGTCAAGTTGGCTGAGCTGCCGCGTCGCGACAGGTTGTCGAAGATCGTAACCTGGTGCCCGGCCCGAATACACGCGGCCGCGAGGTTGCAACCGATGAAACCCGCACCGCCAGTAATCAATATCCGCATGTTACCCCCTCAAAACGTAATCACCGCACTGAATATGACCGGATGGTAATCGCCTGCTCCTGCGTGGTCCGCGCAGTCCGTGGTTGCCCTCAGGCGCTCTCCGGCGGCAGGTCGCGGTTGCGCCAGCGCGCCAGCACCTGGCCGAGCGACGTGCCGTGTGCCCACAGCGCAATCACGCCGGATCCGCTCAACGTCAGGTAGTTCGCTGCATGCCAGACAAGCGCAAACGAGAGCGCCATCTCTTTCGGCACGCCGAAGGGCGCGAGCGCCACCGTCACCAGGTAGTGGAAGATGCCGATGTAGCCCGGCGAGGACGGCACCACCATGCCCAGCGACGTGACGACGACGGCCAGCGTGATAGCCGTGATGGGCGCGTCCAGCCGGACCGCGACCGCGGCAGTCCAGGCCTCCACGACGACGGCCAGCCACGCCAGGAGCGAGATGCCGATCAGGACGAGGCCCAGCCGTCCGCGCAGCGTGGCGAAACCGTCGATCAGGTGCCCGATGGCTGCATAAACACCCGGCCGGTCCAGGAAACGAATGGGCCGCAGCACGGTGTGTGCCAGCGCCAGCAAGCGTTCCTTCCAGAAAGAGAGCAGCACGATGAGCCCGGCTGCCACCAGCGCGGCCACGCCGAGCAACTGCCCGGAGCTGCGCATCCACGGCGGCAGGTCCACAAAGGGCAACAGCACCACCATCAACACCAGCAAGGTCAGCACATCCAGCAGCCGCTCGACCACAATGGTCGACAGCGTGCGCGCGGCATCGACCGGCTGATCGCTCACCAGCAGGACAAGGCGCACCAGTTCCCCGGCGCGCGCCGGAAAGACGTTGCTCGCGAGATAACCCGCACACAGCGCGACAAAGACCGGCTTGAACGGCAGCCGGTGTTCCGGCATGAAGAGCAGTTGCCAGCGCCACCCCTTGAGGAGCAGCAGGCCGACCGTAATCAACACGCAGGGAATCAACCAGAGCCAGTTGGCTGTGGTGAGTGCCGCCCAGAGCTCGCGAAAGCTGATCTTCTGCAGCGCAAGCGCCAGGAAGACCAGGCTCACGGCGACCTCGACGACCCGCTGGAGCCGGGCGCGGGAGGACCGGCCGCGCGCCGAACCAGGCGCCCGCCGGGCGATCTCCGCCCCGCCATTCTCCTCGGGACCGAGCGCCCTGTCCTCTTGAGCATCTATCGGCAAAGCGAGCACCCCTTCCGCGCTGCGAAGTTTTGACGGCAAATTATAGCACCGGAAGCCTTCGAAGGCAAAGAAAACGGAGATTGCGTCAGGAATCCCAGGCGCAGACGGGGTCGGGGCATCGGCCGACTGCACCGCACATTCAAGCGCCAGACCTTGCATCTGGAGTCCTGGCTCATTGGCAGGTACGCCACATACATCGCACAAGTCCCGTGCTACCCTGCTTGCCATACCAGGAGCGAGGAGGCCCTCTCCATGCGAATCGCACTTACCAGCAGTTCGATGACACCTGCGGCAATCTCATCCAGCTTGTACAGGCCTGAAGTGCGCGAACCACGAATGATAAGGAGCTGATATCACATGAGTACCGCTACGACCAGCCAGGAACCAACCGTCATTGTCGGTTTCGAAGATGCTATGCCGGTGCTCGACCGGCCGGAGGAGCTGCGCGCCCGCGCCGACCGGGATGGCTACCTCTTCTTCCGTGGGCTGCTGCCCGCGGAGGATGTCCTGGAAGTGCGCCGCCAGTTGCTGGGGATCATGGTCAAACACAGGATGGTGCGCACGGACCGCGACATCATGGAGGGCTGGGTCGATCACGAAAACGTGCGCGACCTGGAATCCTGGGGCGGCTCGGGCGTCACGCAGGCAGCATATTATGACCTGCAGAAGCTCCAGATCTTTCACGCACTGCCGCATCACCCGCAGATGCTGCGTATCTACGACACGCTCTTCGGTAAGCCTACGCTGCCGCATCCGCGTAATATCGCGCGGCTGATGGTGCCGTGTCCCAGCAATCGGCCCACCCCCATCCACCAAGACTTCATCCACATCCAGGGCACGCAGAACGTCTGGACCGCGTGGATTCCGCTCGGCGACATCCCGCGCGAACTGGGCGGGCTGGCCGTCATGCCCGGCTCTCACCGGCTGGGTGTGCTGTCCGTCACCCACGCAGAGGGCGCGGGCGGACTGGAGGCTATCCTGTGCAATGTAGGTCTGCCCTGGATTGAGGAGGACTACCGCATAGGCGATGTGTTGACGTTCGTCAGCACGACCGTCCACAAATCGCTGCCTCATCAGGATCGCGAGCACGTGCGCCTGTCGGTCGACTATCGCTACCAACCCGCAGACGAGGACATCGAAGAGAAGTCGCTCCAACCGCATATCCAGGTAGCGACATGGGATGACCTCTACGCAGACTGGCCGACCGACGAACTGAAGTATTACTGGCAGAAGCATGACCTCCGCCTGTCGCCCTGGGACGAGCTCATCAGGTGGCAGAAAGAGAAGATTTGCTAGGAGGCGCCTTCATGGTGGGACAGTCCTCAACCGCCCGGCTGCCGGAAGGCGATTTCCCTGCCGGCCTCGCCAGCCCAGCCCGGCGCGCGCTGGCAGCAGCCGGCTACGTGCGTCTGGATCAACTGGCCGGCATCAGCGAGGCCGAGCTGCTCAAGTTGCACGGTATGGGGCCGAAGGCACTTGAGCAGTTGCGGCGAGCGTTGAGGGGACGGGGACTGGACTTTGCCGGCAACTTATAACAGCATTCACGAACAAAATGTGAGACATCTATCGATTAGGCAAATGGGGTTGACAAAACACTCCAAATGTGATATTTTGGGGGTGCTGGGGTCGCTGTCGAGCTGCTCCAGCAACCCAAATCCACCGGAGTGTAGAATTGAGTTTGATTGCATCGATCATATTGGCGACTGCTGTATCGATAACGCATCCCATCGCGAATCAGGCAGCAGCAGCCGAAGTGACCGCAGCAGCAGGTAACGAGGCAAGAGAAGCGCCCATAACCGGCGAAGTAACGTACTATGCCGGCCCACGCGACGGGCGCGGCAGCAGTCTGATGAAACGAGTGTGGAACTGGCGGATCTGGAAGGGCCACGTACCTGAGTGCCCTGACTGCTTGGATGCGGTTGCCCTGCTGGAGCCGCAGCATATCGGCAAAAAGGTGTGGCTGAGGCATCCCGACGGCGAGGTCTACGGGCCGCTGATGGTGGTGGACTGTGCCGAGGCCAAACACCGGCCTAATCTACGTAAACGAGGCTGGGTCGCAGACATCAGCTACGAGCTGGCGATGAAGTGGCGGATGGCCGGTCCGCTGGAAGACGTGACCGTGCTGTTCGGGCCGCCCTTAGGACCCGGCATCCCGGACTGGTCGGACGTGCCGCCGGTCACAGCCGGTAGCTAGGAAAAGGGCCAGGCAGTCCCCAGGGGACTGCCTGGCCCTTTCACGTCCGACGCCGATTTCGCCCCCCCCTGCACGGACAACGGGAATTCCAAATGTAGGCGCACGGCGTCGGCTGCGCCGACGCACAGCATCCTGAGCGGAGGCCCGCAGGGCCGCAGTCGAAGGAACGTCACGGTGCAGGCGTGCTTCGACTACGTGCGCCGCGGCGCGGCGCCCATCCGCTCAGCATGCCTGCACCCTCGCGCACATTTGGAATTTCTGCACGGACAAACCTCGCTTGACACATGGTCATCGTAAGCTATAATGCAGGCACAGTTCAAGTTTTCCCCGTGCCGTGAACCTCTGCAATGGCGCAGGCCAGCTTTCGTCCGTGTCGCCCTATCCATCCCACCCGGAGGAGTTCACATGGCATCTCGTTATGGCATCCCTCGTCTCTTGCTCGTGCTCACAGTCTTGACCCTGCTCGCTGCCTGTGTTCCCGCCCCGACGGCGCCGTCTCCGGCTGCCGGCCAGGCGGAGGAACAGGCTCCGGCCCCCGCTGCCGCCGCCGGCGCTAAGACGCTGACGATCGCACAGACCAGCGATCCCGGCACCGGCGATCCGCAGATGACGACCGAGGAGTATTTCCTCCCGCTCAACGTCTATGACCGCCTCGTCGAGGCTGTCACCACGGCGCCCGGCGTTTCCGAGCTTCAGCCCGGCCTGGCCGAAAGCTGGGACATCTCACCCGACGGCCTCGTGTACACCTTTCGCCTGCGTCAGGGCGTTAAGTTCCACAACGGCGATATCCTGACCGCCGATGACGTCATCTATACCTTCGACCGCATGCTCAACCCTGCCACAAAGGCCCTCAATACCGACTTCCTGGACATGATCGCCGGTGCGCAGGAACGCATGGATGGTGCTGCCACCGAGACAACCGGCCTCAAGAAGATCGATGCCAACACGGTGGAAATCACGCTCGCTGAGCCGTTTGCACCGTTCCTCGCCAATCTTGCGACCCCGGCCGGCTGCATCTTCTCGCAGAAGTATGTGGAGGAGATAGGCGAGGACTTCGGCATTAAGCCGGTCGGCACCGGCCCGTTCAAGGTCGACTCGTGGACCTACAACAGCGAGATCCAACTGTCTGCCTTCGCCGACTACTTCCGCGGCCCGGCCCAGTTCGACAAGCTCATCTTGAAGATCGTGCCCGAACCGCAAACGCAGGCCCTGATGTTCCGCAGCGGCGAGCTCGATGTCTTCGACCTCGACCTCGCGACATCGCAGATCCCGGAGTTCCAGGACGACCCGGAGTGGAAGGACCAGATCGTCAGCGGCCCGCGCGTCGGCACGTACTACATGAGCATCAACCAGCAGATTCCGCCCTTCGATAACCCCAAGGTGCGTGAGGCGCTGATGTACGCCATCGACCGGCAGACGCTCATCGACAAGCTATACTACGGCACGGGCGTGCCCGCCAAAGGCATCCTCGCACCGGGTCTGGCTGGCTACAACGCCGACCTGCCCGGCTTCGCCTACGACCCCGACAAGTCGAAGGCACTCCTGGCCGAGGCAGGCCTGGCGGACGGGTTCGACATGACCATCTACCAGACCGTGGACTCGCCCAGCACGCTGAAGATCAACGAGGCGCTGGTTGCCATGCTCGGCGGCGTAGGCATCCGTGCGAAGATCGAGCAAATGGACGACTCGGCCTTCTTCGGCACCCGCGGCGAGGGCAAGCTCGGCAACTACGTGAGCAGTTGGTCGGCAGACTATAACGACCCCGACAACTTCATCTACACCTTCTTCGCCCCACGCAACTCGGTCGCGCGCTCCTGGAACTACACCAACGCGGACGTCCAGGACAAACTCGAACAGGCACGCACGATGACCGACATGGAGGCGCGCTACAAGCTGTACCAGGAAATCGAGGAGACGATCGTCTACACGGACTTTGCCTTCGTCCCGCTTTTCCATCTGGAGCACCTGTTCGTCGTCCATCCGAAGGTGCAGAACTTCAAAGTATCCTGGAACGGCTGGAGCAACATGCCGTACTACGGGATCGCGATTACGCAGTGATGGGAAACGAGTAACGAGTAATGAGTGACGAGTAACGAGTAAAAGTGTCTCCTTACTCGTCACTCATTACTCGTTACTCGTTACATCTACGGAGTCACCGTGCTCACCTACATTCTTCGCCGCATCCTCCAGGCCGTGCCGGTCATCATCGGCACGACCTTCCTGACGTTCGTCCTGCTCCAGGTTGTGCCGGGCGATCCCATCGCGCTGATGATGCGCGAGCACATCCAGCCGGACGTGGTCGAGCGGGTGCGGCGGGAGATGCACCTGGATGATCCCTGGCTCCAGCGTTACCTGCGCTACATGGGCGGCGTGCTGCGCGGCGACTTCGGGGAGTCTTACAAGATTCATCGCGACGTGGGTGAGTTGTTGGCGCAGGCCTTTCCGGCGACGCTGGCGCTCACCCTCTCCTCGCTGCTCGTCGCCTGGGGCGTCGGCATCCCGGCGGGCATCATCGCCGCGCTGCGCCCGTATTCGGGCCGCGACTATCTGGTCACCCTCCTGGCCCTGCTCGGCGTGTCGGTGCCGGTATTCTGGTCCGGCCTCGTTTTCCAGCTCGTCCTCGGCTACAAGCTGAAGCTGCTGCCGATTACCGGCTACGGGGGTATCCAGCATCTCATCATGCCCGCCATCGTCCTGGGCGCAGGCTCTGCCGCGGTCATCGCGCGGCTCGTCCGGTCGAGCCTGCTGGAGGTGATGAGCTCCGATTATGTGCGCACTGCCCGCGCGAAGGGCCTGCGCAGCCGCGTGGTGATGATTCGCCACGCGCTGAAGAACGCGCTCCTGCCCGTTGTGACGGTCATGGCGATTCAGGTGGCCGACCTGTTATCCGGCGCGGTCATCACCGAGAGCGTGTTCGGCATTCCCGGCGTCGGCCGCATCAGCGTGGGCGCGATCCAGCGCCGAGACTTTCCCCTGCTGATGGGCTCGGTGATTATGACGGTCATCCTGGTCGTCATCGGCAACCTGCTGGCCGACATCAGCTACGCCTACCTGGACCCACGCATAAGGTACGAATAAAGCCGTCCGCAGCAGCCTGAGCCGGTGCACGGCTCACCCTGGCCGACGCAGGATCGCCCGTCGAAGGATGCCTGAACCCGCAGGATAGTTGGATGTCGATGCCTGTTACAACTACCTCCGCCGCCTTGCCCGCGACTACGATTACGCCCGCATCCCGCCAGACAACATTCGGGCGGGACGTCTGGCGGCGCTTCCGCCGCAACCGGCTCGCACTGATCGGGGTCGGCGTCGTCGCGCTGCTGGCCGTAGCCGCAGCGGCCGCGCCGTTGATCGCGCCCTACGACCCGATCGGCGTCGTGCTGGATGACCAGTTTCAGCCGCCCTCCCTGGCCCACCTGTTCGGGACCGACTTCTACGGCCGCGACATCTTCAGCAGGGTCATCTATGGCGCGCGCATCTCCCTGCTGATCGGCCTGATTCCGGCCTT
>DAOUGK010000087.1:0-3621 GCA_034429055.1 Anaerolineae bacterium
CGGATGTCTTCGACTACACCTACATCCGCAACGCCAAGGACTTCGTGACCCGTAAGTGGCATAAGTGGCCTGTCGAGAGCCGGGCCGACTGGGAGGAGAAGATCCGCTGGCGCTATGACCCGGCGGACCCCGCGCGGCTGTCGCCGGAGTTCTGGGAGCGCGCGGCCGCGGCCGAGGCATCGGGCAAGGCGGTCACGGTGTCGGTCAACGGCCCGTTCTGGCAGATGCGCGAGTGGGTCGGCATGGAGGGCCTGTGCGCCCTGATGATCGATGACCCGCAGTTCGTCGCGGACATGGCCGAGTTCTGGCGCACGTACGTGCTGGCCGTGCTGGAGCAGATCCTGCGCCGCGTCCGGCTGGACGTGCTGTACGTATCTGAGGATATGGCTTACAAGGCGCACAGCATGATCTCTCCGGCCATGACCCGGCGCTTTCTGCAGCCCGCGTACCTGAGCTGGATCGACCTGCTCAAGTCCTACGGCGACGGGTTTCTCGACATGGACTCCGACGGCTACATCGCCCACCTGATCCCCATCTGGATCGAGTCGGGCATCAAGGCCTGCAACCCCATCGAGGTGGCGGCGGGCAACGACCTGAACGACTTCCGGCGGCGGTTCGGCCACCGGATGGCCTACCACGGCGGCATCGACAAGCGGTGCATCGCTGCCGGCGGCGATGTGATGCGCGACGAGGTCATGCGCCTCGTGCCCGTGCTGCGCGACGGCGGCTTCATTCCAAGCTGCGACCACGGCGTGCCGCCCGACATCTCCTGGCCGACGTTCATCGAATACACGCGTCTGCTCGCGGAGTTGCAGGGGTGGGCGTGAGTTTTGGACAGGATTGACAGGATTGACAGGATTCAACGAGGCAACTCAATTCAATCCTGTCAATCCTGTGAATCCTGTCCAATACAAGGTAAGGCTCTCTTGAGTTGAGTCATCCTGTCAATCCTGTAAATCCTGTCCGATAATCCTGTCCGATAAAGGAAAGGCTCTCTTGAACGATATACTGCGGCGCTGCCTGGATGACCTGGAGGCGCGGATCGACCCGCAGGAGGAGGCGCGGCTGCTGGCCGAGTGGCAGGCGTTCTCCGGCGGCGCGCTGACGACAGGCGTCTTCTCGCCCCGGCGCAGCCGGACCATCCCGCCCCGGGTCGAATGGCCGAAGGTGTCCGTCAATGCCGCGCTGGCCGATTACGACGCGATGGCGCTGCAGCAGTTCGGCGGGTGCTCCGCCCAGCTTGCCGAGGCCGGCGGCGCGATCCTCAACGTGCGCACCAACTACGGCTCCAGCATCGCGCCGCTCCTGTTCGGGGTGGAGGTCTTCCTGATGGACGAAGACCTCGACACCCTCCCGACGTCCCGCCCGCTCAATGACCGGGCCGCCATCCGCCGGCTGATCGCCCGCGGCGTGCCTGACCTGCGCACGGGCTACGGCGGGCAGGTCATGGAGATGGCCGCGCGCTTCCTCGACATCCTGGGCGACTACCCGAACATCGGGCAGCACGTGCGCATCTATCACCCCGACCTGCAGGGGCCGATGGACATCTGCGAAGTCGTCTGGGGCAGCACCATCTTCTATGCAGTGCGGGATGAGCCGGGCCTGGTACACGACCTACTCGCGCTGGCCGTCGAGACATACACGGCGTTCCTGCGCGCGTGGGAGCGCATCGTGCCCTTCCACCGTGACGGCAACACCCACTGGGGCTTCTATCACCTCGGCAACATCATGCTGCGCGACGACTCGGCCATGAACTTCTCCCCGCGCATGTTCGAGGAGTTCATCGGGCCGTACGACCAGCGGCTGCTGGACGAGTTCGGCGGCGGCGCCATCCACTTCTGCGGCAAGGGCGACCACTACATCGCGTCAATGGCGCAGTTGCGCGGGCTGCACGCGATTAACCTGTCGCAGCCGCACCTGAACGACATGGAGCACGTCTACCGCCACACGATAGATCGGGGCGTGAAGTTGCTCGGCCTGCAGCAGGAGGCCGCGGATGCTGCGCTTGCGGCGGGCCGTGACCTGCGCGGGCAGGTCCACTGCTGGTGACGGGCATGAGCACAACCGGCTTCGAATTCCTCGACCCCGGCCCGCTGCGCGATGGGGAGCTGGAACTGGCGCTGTCGCAGCGGATGCCGGCCTCGGGCTCCTGGTCGCCCGCCTACCGCTTCCTCATGAAGATTCAGAGCCCGCGCATCGCAGTGGGCCGCATCGACCTGCGCATCGGCAACACCGAACACATCGTACGCTACGCCGGGCACATTGGCTACAACGTCGAGCCGGCCTATCGCGGCCATCACTACGCCGCGCGCGCGGTACGCCTGCTGCTGCCGCTCGCGCGCAGCCACGGGCTGAAGAGCCTGTGGATTACCTGCAACCCGGACAACCTCGCATCGCGGCGCACCTGCGAGCTGGCCGGCGCGGAGTTTGTCGAGATCGTCGATCTGCCGCCCAACACCGACATGTACGTGCGCGGAGAGCGCCAGAAATGTCGCTATCGCATCGAGCTCGAATAGCGCTTTCGCGTGCTCTCTTGATTCTGTGGTTGCATCTGAAGGAGGATTCACCATGCAGACACCGTTCAATGGGCTCGGCATGAGCCTGGGCAACCTGTGGCGCCTCTCGAACGCGCAGACCCGCTCCATCAGCCCGGAAAACCGCAGCGGCGGCAAGGGCGCCGGAGCGATGGATACGGACGGCACCGCGGCCAGCAGCGCGCGTGACCTCGGCCCCGGCTGGAAGATTTCGCCCTTCCTCCACATGGCCCCGCAAGAGACCGTCACCCTGGCCGACATCGAGGGTCCGGGCGCGATCCAGCACATCTGGATCACCGGCTCCTGCATCCAGAAGTACCGCCGCCTCACCATCCTGCGCATCTACTGGGATGACGAGACCACGCCCGCAGTCGAGTGCCCGGTCGGTGACTTCTTCGCGGCGGGCTGGGGCGGCTACGCCCAAGTCAGCTCGCTGCCCGTCGCGGTCAACCCCAACTGCGGGTTCAACTGCTACTGGGAGATGCCCTTCCGGCGGCGCTGCCGCATCACGCTGGAGAACCTGGCCGACGAGCGGACAAGCTGCTACTACCAGACCGATTACACGCTGACCGATGTGCCGGAGGACGCGGCCTACTTCCACGCGCAGTTTCGCCGCGTCAACCCGCTGCCCTACAAGGACGTCTACACCATCCTGGACGGCGTGCGCGGTGCGGGCCAGTACATCGGCACGTACCTCGCGGTCGGCGTGACGAACACCGGCTGGTGGGGCGAGGGCGAGATCAAGTTCTACCTCGACGGCGACGGCGAGCACCCCACCATCTGCGGGACGGGCACAGAGGACTACTTCGGCGGCTCGTACAACTGGGACGTCAACGGGCAGTACGAGACGTACACCACCCCGTTCCTCGGAATGCACCAGGTCGTGCGGCCCGACGGCACCTACCGCTCGCAGACGCGCTTTGCGATGTACCGCTGGCACGTCCACGACCCCATCCGCTTCCAGCACGACCTGCGCGTGACCATCCAGGCGCTCGGCTGGCGCATGGGCGGCCGCTATCTGCCGCTTCAGCCGGATATGGCGTCCGTCGCCTACTGGTACCAGACCCTGCCCGCAGCCCCGTTCCCG
>DAOUGK010000088.1:0-26058 GCA_034429055.1 Anaerolineae bacterium
ACTCGCGTGGCGCGCAGACCTTCGAGGTCTCGGAGACCTCGAAGGTCTTGACCGCGGCAGACGTCATGGACGAGGACATCCCGGAGGCGCCGGCAGACATCCCGTTGGCCGCCACCGTGCAGTTGATGGCCGATCTCAGCGTCGACCACCTTTTCTTCATGCACCACGCGGGCGGCAAGATGTGGCCTGCCTCAGTCCTGAACCTGCGCGACGTGGTCAAGGCGCTGGCCGGGCCGGATTACATCCGCGACCAGGGGATGCACGCAGCGCGGCCGTCACCGATGGACCTTTTCCGGCAGCGTTATAAGCTCCCGCCGAAGTAGCGGCAACTTAAGCAGAATGGCAGATGGCGATATAATGGGGTACTTGACAGAACACTCAGGAGCATGGCTGTGCCTGAACCGACCCTGAACGCCGTCGTCGCTCTGCGCACCGAGATTTCGCCCTGGCTGATCGTCCTGCGCGTGGTGCCGGACGCGTGGCAACTGCCCGATTTTGCGCCCGGCCAGTTTGCCGTGCTGGGCCTGCTCGGTGCAGCCCCGCGCTGCGCCATGTCTGAGCCGGAAGAACCGCCGTCGGACCCCGGCAAGGTCATCCGCCGGGCCTACTCGATTGCGTCATCATCCCTGACTCGTGAATATATAGAGTTCTACATCGCGCTTGTCACATCCGGCGCGCTGACCCCGCGCCTGTTTGCGCTCAACATCGGGGACCGGCTGTGGCTCTCACCGCGCATCACCGGCATGTTCACGCTGGACCAGGTGCCCGAAGAGCAGAATGTGGTGCTGATTGCGACCGGCACCGGCCTGGCCCCGTACATGAGCATGTTGACGACCCACCTGGTTTGCGGCGGCACGCGGCGCTTCGCCGTGCTGCACGGCGCACGCCACTCCTGGGACCTGGGCTATCGCTCGGAGCTGCTGACGCTCCAGCACCTGTGCAAGAACCTGGTCTACAGCCCGGTCATCAGCCGGCCGCAGAACGAGCCGGTGCCCTGGCAGGGCGCGACGGGCTACGTGCAGGACCTCTGGCACAGCGGCATCATCGCAAAGGCCTGGGGGTTCGCACCGGCGCCCGACAACACCCACGTTTTTCTGTGCGGCAGCCCGGCGATGATTGACAGCGCAATCGAAACGCTCGGCCAGGACGGCTTCATCGAACACAGCAAGCGCCAACCCGGCCAGATTCACGTCGAACGTTACTGGTAACCAACCCACCGTGATAGCACACTCAAGGAGGTTTTCCTCATGCCCGTAACCGTCGAACTCCCCGTCGAAAAGTGGGCGGGCACGGTTCGCCCCGTCGTGTTGGGCGCGACCGCCGCAGAAGGGGGCACGCGCAGCCACACCCTGACCCTGGGAGGCCAGGCGACGCTCCCATTCCTGAGCTTTGAAGCGAAGGCTCCGCATCCGCCCTGCGTGGCGGTCGAGGTCTGGAACCGCAACCCCGGCGAAGAATGGCCGGAGCCGCTGACAGGTGCATGGGGCGCGGTGCTCGATGACCCGGCAGCCTGGGCGCAGGCCGCAGAGGCCGCCGGTGCCGACATTATCGCGCTGCGCTTTGCGACCGTCGATGAAACCGGCGCGCGCATGACCGGCGCGAAAGCGCGCCAGGTTCTTCGGGCCGTGCTCAAGGCGACCGGCCTGCCGCTGATCGTGCTCGGCCCCGGCCAGGCGGAACTCGACAACGAGATCCTGGTCGCGGTCGCGGAAGAGGGCGCGGGTGAGCGCCTGCTGCTCGGCGCCTGTGAGGATAAGAACTACCGCACCATCGTCGCGGCCGCTTTGGCCAACGGCCATCTCGTCACCGCCAAGACGCCGATGGATGTGAACCTTTCCAAGCAGTTGACCATCCTGATTCACGACATGGGCATGCCCATGGAGCGCATCATCACCGACCCGACGACCGGCGCGCTCGGCTACGGCATCGAGTACGGCTACAGCGTCATGGAACGTCTGCGGCTGGCGGCACTCCAGGGCGACGCCATGACCCAGCAGCCGATGCTGGTCACACCCGGTGAAGAGGCCTGGCGCACCAAGGAAGCTCGCGCCGCCGAGGGCGTGCCTGCGTCCTGGGGCGAGTGGGCGACGCGCGCGCTCAACTGGGAAACGATGACCGCCGCCGCGCTCGTCGAGTCGGCCGCAGATATCGTCGTGCTGCGCCATCCCGAGACGGTGCGACGCATCAAGCACATGATTGCAGAGCTGCAACAAGCATAACGAGTAACGAGTAATAAGTAACGAGTAAGCAAGGAGAATGCTATTACTCATCACTCATTACTCTTTACTGATTACTTATTTCTCGTTAGCTCTTCACGGAGGTACATCCATGGCCCTGAGTGGTCTTGAAATCTACAAGCTGCTCCCCGGCAGCAGCAAGGATCCGGCGGAGAAAGCACACGGGAACTGCAAGGAGTGCGGCTATCCGACGTGCCTCGCCTTCGCCATGAAGCTGGCGGCCAAGCAGGCCGAACTGTCCTCGTGCAAGTACATCAGCGAGGAATCGAAGGCCAAGCTCTCTGCGGCCGCACAACCGCCCATCCGCCTCATCACGCTGGCCGCAGACGGGCGCAGCAGCAAGGCGGGCAATGAGACCGTGTTGTTCCGCCACGAAAAGACATTCTACAACCCGGCCGGCATCTTCGTGCGCGTGGTGGACACGCTGCCCGCCGATGAAATCCAGCGCCAGGTGCAGGCCGTCGCAGACTACAAGGTGGATTACGTCGGCCTGGCCCTGCGGCTGGACGGCGTGGCGGTGGAAGCGACATCGGGCAATCCGGCGCAGTTCGGTGCGGCGGTGCACGCGGCCAGCGCCGCCATGCTCCCGCTCATCCTGGTGAGCGAGAACCCGGCGGTCATGGCCGAGGGAATCGCGCAGACCGGCGGCATCACTCCCCTCATCTGCGCGGCCACGACTGACAACTGGGAGGCGATGGCGCAGCTCGCCAAGTCCGCGAAGGCCCCGCTCGTCGTGCGTGCGGACACCCTGGCGGGCCTGGCCGAGCTGACCGAGAAGTTGGTCGCCGCGGGCGTCGAGGACCTCGTGCTGGACCCGGCCGCGCGCAGCTTCGGCGGCTCCCTGACGGCCCTGACGCAGCTCCGCCGGCTCGCGCTGAAGAAGAATTTTCGCCCGCTCGGCTACCCGACCATCGCCTTCCCCTACCTGGGGCAGGCCGACGCGGACATGGAGATGCTCCTGGCCGGCCAGCAGATTGCCAAGTATGCGGGCTTCGTCGTCCTCAGCCGCTTCGAACCGGCAGAAGTCTATCCGCTGCTGGTGCTGCGCGCCAACCTGTTCACCGACCCGCAGAAGCCCATCCAGGTGGAGCCGGGCATCTACCCCATCAACAAGCCGACCGCGGATGCGCCGGTGCTCGTCACCACGAACTTCTCCATCACCTACTTTGCCGTTGCCAACGAGATGGAGTCGAGCGGGCAGCCCGCATGGCTGCTGGTGGCGGATGCGGAAGGCATGAGCGTGCTGACCGCCTGGGCCGCCGGCAAGTTCGATGCAGAGAAGATTGCCAAGACCGTGAAGACCACGGGCATTGCCGAGAAGGTGACGCACCGCAAGGTCGTCATCCCCGGTCACGTGGCGGTGCTGATGGGCGAGCTGGAAGAAGAGCTGCCCGGCTGGCAGATCAAGGTCGGCCCGCGCGAGGCCGTGGACCTGCCGCGGTTCCTGAAGACGGCGTGGTAGGGACGCAACACTGATTGGAGTCGAGGCTTTAGCCGGTTTGGGCGTACATGAGCGTACCCTGTGTGACCGGCTAAAGCCTCGACTCCGGCGACATTTGGAGTTCCTGCTGCAAGCGCTTGTGATCCGTCCCAAGGTGATGTAGAATGACCTATATCACCGGAGGTTAGTACTATGGTGGTCATCAACAAGAAGCCCATTCAGGTTTATCTGGAGCCGGAGCAACTGCGCTCGCTGCGGGCGCTGGCGGAGCGGCGCGGGGTCTCGATGGGCGAGTTGATTCGCCAGGGCGTCAATCATATCCTGAGCGAAGTGCCGCTGGAGGAAGACCCTCTCTGGAATATCATCGGCACATTCGATTCGGGGCTCGGCAATCTGGCCGAAAAACACGACGAATACATTGCCAAGGCCGTCCAGGATGAGAGCTGCTGATGTGGCGCAAGGTCTTCGTCGATGCCACCGCCTGGATTGCTCTGAATGACCGAGGGGATCAGTACCATCAGGCGGCCGTGGCCATTTACCACAGGCTTCTGCAAGAGAGACGCTTTCTGGTCACTACGAACCTGGTTGTCGCAGAAGCCCAAATCATTATCCGGCGGAAGGGCGGCTTTGACCCCGCCATCAGGTTTCTGGAATCCATCCGTCAGACCCATCGTCTACAGATGATTTATGCCGATCCCGACATCGACCTGCTCGCAGGGAGAATCCTGCGCCAGTTCAGAGACCACGAACTGAGCCTGGCAGATGCCGTGAGCTTTGCGGTCATGCGCCAGCATGAAATCACGGATGCCTTCACATTCGACAGGCACTTCCAGATAGCCGGCTTTGTGCAGGCCGGATAGCCGCACATTTGGATTCGACATCCTGACGCTAATCATTCCTTTTGCACATGAACAGGGGTATGCTAAGGATCGGTGTCTAACTGCGTTCGGCAGACGCTGATCCGGGCGTCTCCCGTCATATAGAGAGGCAAAATGTACAAGATCCTCGAAAAACAGGTGCTCAGCGATGTCACGAAGCTCATGGTCGTGGAGGCTCCGCACGTGGCGCGGAAGGCGCGCGCCGGCCAATTCGTGATTGTCATCGTGGACGAGCAGGGCGAGCGCATCCCGCTCACCATCGCGGACCATGACCGCGCGACCGGGACGATCACGCTCATCTTCCAGGAAGTCGGCAAGTCCACGCAGCAGATGGGCGAGCTCAACGTCGGTGATGGGTTCTATTCGGTCGCGGGGCCGCTCGGCCACCCGACTGAAATCGAACCCTATGGAACCATCATCTGCGTGGCGGGCGGCGTCGGCATCGCGCCTATGTATCCCATTGCACGGGACCTGAAGGCCGCCGGCAATCACGTTATCACCATCATGGGTGCGCGCAACCAGAGCTTGCTGTTCTGGGAAGACAAGATGCGGGCCGTCTCGGATGAGCTGATCGTCTGCACCGACGATGGGTCCTATGGGCGCAAGGCGCTCGTCACCGAGCCGCTCAAGGAAATCCTGGCGGCGCGCGCTGCCACCGGTGGCGATGAGGTAAAGAAGGTGTGGGCCATCGGCCCGACGATCATGATGAAGTTCGTCTCGGTCACGACCGCGCCGTTCAACGTGCCGACCATCGTCAGCCTGAACACCATTATGATCGACGGCACGGGCATGTGCGGCGGCTGCCGCGTCGCGATGACCGACGGCGCGAAATTCGTCTGCGTGGACGGCCCGGAGTTCGACGGCCATAAGGTGGACTGGAACAACCTGCTCTCACGCATCCAGTTCTACAAGGCCGAAGAACAGCTCGCCGTCGAGCACTGGCAGCACCATGAGCACGCGGACGGCAGTGAGTGCAATCTGGATGTTGCAGTGCGCGAACTGGCTGCATCCGGGGAGAACTAAGATGGCAGAGCTAACTAATCGCGAGCGGATGCAGATCAAGCGGCAGGACATGCCGACGCAGGAACCGGAAGTGCGCGCCGGCAACTTCGAGGAAGTGGCGCTCGGCCTGACGTGGGAGCTGGCGCGGCTGGAGGCCGAACGCTGCCTGCAATGCGCCAAGCCGCATTGCGTGGAAGGCTGTCCGGTCGGCGTGACCATCCCGCAGTTCATCAAGGCGCTGCGCGAGGGCGACTTCGAGGGCGCAGTGGCCGCAATGCAGCAGAAGAACAACCTGCCCGCCATCTGCGGCCGCGTCTGCCCGCAGGAATCCCAGTGTGAGGCATACTGCATCCTGGCAAAGAAGGGCCAATCGGTCGCCATCGGCCGGCTGGAGCGGTTCGTCGGTGACTACAGCATCCGCGAGAACAGCCATCCGCCCGTGCCCGCGCCGCCCACCGGTCGCAAGGTGGCCGTCGTCGGCTCCGGCCCCTCGGGCCTGACGTGCGCGATGGACCTGGCGAAGCTGGGCCACAAGGTGACGATCTTCGAATCGCTGCACCTGCCCGGCGGCGTGCTCATCTACGGCATCCCGGAATTCCGCCTCCCGAAAAGCATCATCCAGGCCGAGCTAAAGAAGGCCGTGGATTACCTCGGCATCGAGCTGCGCACCGACCACGTCATCGGCAACACCTACACGATCGACGAGCTGCTCGAAGAATTCGATGCCGTGTTCATGGGGACGGGCGCAGGCCTGCCGAGCTTCATGCGCATCCCCGGCATCAACCTGAACGGTGTCATGTCGGCCAACGAGTTTCTGACGCGCGTTAACCTGATGAAGGGCTACCGCTTCCCCGAATACGATACGCCCGTCAAGGTCGGCAAGCACGTGGCGGTCATCGGCGCGGGCAACGTGGCGATGGACGCCGCGCGCAGCGCGCTGCGCCTGCAGACGCTCTATGCAGAGCGGCAGCGACTGGCCGGCGAGAACGGCCACAGTGCGCGCGGGGAGGTGCACGTCGTCTATCGCCGTTCCCGCGCGGAAGTGCCGGCCCGCGAGGAGGAGTTCCATCACGCGGAAGAGGAAGGCGTCATCTTCGACTTCCTGACCAACCCGATCGCCATCCTGGGCGACGAGCAGGGCAACGCGCGGGCGATGCGCTGCATCCGCATGGAGCTGGGCGAGCCGGATGCGTCGGGACGGCGCTCGCCGGTGCCGATCGACGGCTCCGAGTTCGACATGCCGGTCGACACCGTCATCTTCGCGCTGGGCACGAGCCCCAACCCCATCGTTTTCACGGACGCGAAGGGCCTGGAACGCACGCGGCACGGCACGGTAGTCGCCAATCCGGAGACGGGCCGCACCAACAAGCCGGGCGTCTGGGCGGGCGGCGATGTCGTCACGGGCGCGGCAACGGTCATCAGCGCGATGGGCGCAGGCAAGCGGGCCGCGGCGGACATGCACGAGTTCCTGAGCGACCCGGCGATGTGGGATATCGGGTGAAAGACGAATGGAAGATTGAAGAGGGAAGAAGCAAGATTATCGGTATGCGTAATCTGTAATCTGCAATCTTCCATCTTCCTTGCTCGATGCTATGACCAACTACACAGTTACTTTCGAACCCGGCGGCGTGGCCGTCGAAATGCCCGGCGGCACGACGCTGGGCGAAGCGGCGCGCAAGGCCGGGTTCGACGTTAACCAACCCTGCGGGGGGCAGGGGCGCTGCGGGCGTTGTGCGGTCATCGTCGACGACAGCCGCTCCGCGGTCCGCCGCCGGTCCACCATGCGCCTCTCCGATGAGGATGTCGCGGCGGGCTATGCGCTTGCCTGCCAGACGGTCATCGAGGGCGACGCGTGGGTCACAGTGCCGCCGCAGGAGGTCATCGAGCGGCGCCTCACCACGCAGAAGGCCGCGGCCCGCATCGAAGTGCCGTTCGAATATGACCCGGCCCGCCATCAATCTATCCGGCGCTATGTCCTCCGGCTCGATCCTCCCGACTATGCGGACCAGACTGACGACTGGTCGCGCGTGACCCGCGAGCTAAGCCGCCTCGGCTTGCCCGCGCCGCGCACCAGCCTGGCCGTCCTGCGCAGCATGGGTGGAGTCCTGCGCGGCGAGAGCGCAGCCTCGGATGACACCGCGGACGTACCTCCGCCGACTAACGGTTCAGGCGAAGAGGGCATTGTCTCGACGCCATATGAACCGTGGGAAGTCACCGCCGTCGTGGCGCTCGATACATGGGATCAGCCGGACGGCCCGCCTCAGGTGCTGGCTCTGCTGCCCGGCGACCAGGCCGACCGCAACTTCGGTGCAGCCGTCGATATTGGCACAACCACCGTCACCGTCTGGCTCGTGGACCTGGAAAGCGGCGAGGTGGTGGCCCAGGCCAGCGACTACAACGGCCAGATTGCGCGTGGCGAAGACGTCATCTCGCGCATCATCTATGCGCGCAAACCGGAGAACCTGGTCGAGCTGCAGGGCCTCGTGACCGGCACGATCAACCGGCTCCTGATCGCCGCCTGCAAGCAGGTCAACGCCAAGCCCAATGAGGTGTTCAAGTTCACCATCGCGGCTAATCCCACGATGATGCACCTGCTGTTGAGCATCCCGCCCGACCAGATTCGCCTGGCGCCCTTCATCCCGGCGGTCAACCACACGCCGACGCTGACCGCAGCAGAATTGGGACTGGCAGCGCACCCGCAGGCGCTGGTCGATTGTTTGCCGGGCGTGGCGAGCTACGTGGGCGCGGACATCAGTGCGGGCGTGCTGAGTACGGGCATGGATGAGGCGGCGGAACTGACGCTGTTCATCGACGTGGGCACCAACGGCGAGACCGTGCTGGGCAATGCCGACTGGCTCGTCACCTGCGCCTGCTCCGCAGGCCCGGCGTTCGAGGGCGGCGGCGTCGAATACGGCATGCGCGCCACCGCGGGCGCCATCGAAGAAGTCTGGATCAACAACGACACACTGGAGCCGGACTACCGCGTCATCGGTCGCGAGGGCGAGAAACCCAGGGGCATCTGCGGTTCCGGGTTGCTGGGGCTGCTGGCCGAGATGTTCGTGACCGGCGTGGTGGACAAGGCCGGCAATCTCCAGATGGGCCGCTCCCCGCGCATCCGCGAGGGCGAGCAT
Source organism: Anaerolineae bacterium (assembly GCA_034429055.1). Lineage (GTDB taxonomy): Bacteria > Chloroflexota > Anaerolineae > CG2-30-64-16 > CG2-30-64-16 > MWBF01. The sequence goes on from DAOUGK010000088.1 coordinate 8,690, forward strand.
GGCCCCGAATATGTCATCGCCTGGGGCCGCGAGACCGCGCATGGCCGCGACATCGCCATCAGCAAGATCGACATCGACAACCTCATGCGCGCAAAGGCCGCCATCTACGCAGGATTCACCGTCATGGCGCAGAGCGTCGGCGTGGACCTGGCCGATGTCTCGCAGATGCTCATCGGCGGCTCCTTCGGCCAGTACATCAACGTCGAAAAGGCCGTCCAGATCGGCCTGCTGCCCGACCTGCCTGCGCCGCCCGGCAGCGCCTCCCCGTGGGATCGCTTCCGCTTCCTCGGGAACACCTCGATTCGCGGGGCCTACAGGGCATTGCTGCGCCGTGACGTGCGCGCGCATCTGTCCGAGATCGCGCAAACCATGACGTATCTCGAACTCTCGGCGGACAACAGCTTCTACGATGCTTTCACCTCCGCGCTGTTCCTGCCGCATACGGATGTATCGCAATTCCCGTCGGTACAGGCCGTTTTGTCCGGCTGAAGAGGGGCAAACGGTGGTAGAATACCAGTGGTAAACTACCAGGGCTAGAACACTCCGTAGGCCCCCGCAACGCTTGCCAGTAGGAGGAATCGCATGGTCACGGTCGTGGAGTCAGCAGACCAGCTTACGAACTATCGCCACCTCGTCACGCTGCCAGATGGGCTGCGCGTTCTGCTCCGGCCATTGGTCGCCAAAGACCGTGACTCGCTGGTGGCTCTGTTTGCCAACCTGCCGCCCGAGGAGACCCAGGTCTTCCGCAGCAACATTACCAATATGGAGCTGGTGGCAAGCTGGGCGGAGAAGCCGGATTACACGCGCGTCTTCCCGCTGGTGGCGCTCGTCGGCGAGCGCATCGTCGGCAACTCGACGCTCCACCTGGGCAGCGGCTTCACGCGCCACATCGCGGAGACGCGCATCTTCCTGGCCCGCGAGTTCCGCCGCCGGGGCATCGGGTCGGCCATGATTCGCGGCCAGCTCGAAATCGCCCGCAAGCTGGGCCTCCACCAGGTCATTGCGGAGGTCGTCGAGAGCCGGCCCCAGGTCATCCATGCCTTCGAGCGACTCGGCTTCGAGCGCCAGTTTGCCTGGAAGGACCTCTTTATGACAGCCGAGGGCGAGACGCTCGATATGATTGTACTGGTAAACTATCTCAAACGACCGGGGGAACTGTTCTGATGACGATGACTATCGCGGTCGCCGGCAAGGGCGGAACGGGCAAGACCACGTTCTGCGGCCTGCTGGTCCGCTATCTGGTTGCCCACAAGGGCGGCAAGATCCTGGCGATTGACGCCGACCCGTCGAGCAACCTGCATCTTGTGCTGGGCATGGACCTGACGCAGACCATCGGTGACATCCGTGAGGAGGCGCGCGCGGGCGTGGCGCCCGGCCAGACGCGGCAGGACTTCCTGGGCTATGCGGTGCGCATGGCGGTCGAGGAAGGCGACGACTTCGACCTGCTGGCGATGGGCCGGCCCGAGGGCCAGGGCTGCTATTGCGCGGCGAACCACATGCTGCGGGACATCATGGACGGCATCAACCGCGGCTATGACTGGGTGGTGATGGACAACGAGGCGGGCATGGAGCACCTGAGCCGTCGTACGACGCGCGATGTGGACCACCTGATTCTCGTCAGCGACGCCAGCATGCGCGGCATGGTCGCGGCGGAGGCGATGGTCGGGCTGAGCAAGGACCTGGAGGTGCGGGTCCGCAACACGCATCTGATCATCAACCGGGTGCAGGGCGACCTCACACCCGCGCTGCGGGCGAAGGCCGAAGGTATGGGCGTGCCGCTGCTCGCCGCGCTGCCCTATGACCCGCTCATCGCAGAGTATGACAGCCAGGGGCGCGCGCTGGTCGAGCTGCCCGATGATGCGCCTATCAGCCGGGCCGTCGCAGAGGTCGCGCGGCAGTTGGTGGGGTAGGCCAAGGGCTGAACCATCCCATGCGTGCGCTGATCCTGCCGGCCATCACGCAGCTCGCGGATAATCCCGAGCCGCTGCAGCGCGCGGAACTGCCCGTGCCGGAACCGGGCCCCGGGGAGGTTCTGCTGCGTGTGGCGGCCTGCGGCGTGTGTCACACGGAGCTGGATGAAATCGAAGGGCGCACGCCGCCGCCACAGTTGCCCATCGTGTTGGGCCACCAGGTCGTCGGTCATGTTGCGGCACGCGGCCCAGGCGCAAGTGCATTCGAGTTGGACGAACGGGCCGGCGTCGCGTGGATTTTCTCGGCCTGCGGCGCGTGCCGGTGGTGTCTCAGCGGGCAGGAGAACCTTTGCCCCCAGTTCCGTGCGACGGGCCGCGATGCGTACGGCGGCTATGCGGAGTATATGGTCGTGCCGGAGGCGTTCGCGTACCGCATCCCGGCGGTCTTCACCGATGCGCAGGCCGCGCCCCTGCTCTGCGCGGGGGCTATCGGCTACCGCTCCATGCGGCTGACCGGGCTGCACGACGGGCAGGCGCTCGGGTTGACGGGGTTCGGCGCATCCGCGCACCTGGTGTTGAAGATGGTGCGCCACCGCTATCCGCACATGCAGGTGTACGTCTTCTCGCGGACCGAGGCAGAACGGACCTTCGCACAGGAGCTGGGTGCAACCTGGGCGGGCGACACGGCTGACACAAGCCCGGTCCGGCTCGATGCCATCATCGACACGACGCCGGCGTGGACGCCCGTCGTCGAGGCGCTGCGTAACCTGGCGCCGGGCGGCCGGCTGGTCATCAACGCGATTCGCAAGGAAGACCGCGATCGTGACGCGCTGCTGCGGCTCGACTATCCGGCCCACCTGTGGCTGGAGCGGGAGATCAAGAGCGTCGCCAACGTGACGCGCCGGGATGTGAGCGAGTTCCTGGCGCTGGCCGCCGAGATGCCGATCCTGCCCGAAGTACAGGAGTACGCGCTGGAGGACGCTAACCGGGCGCTCACCGAGCTCAAGGCACGCCGGATTCGGGGCGCCAAAGTTCTGCGCGTGAGCCACTGACCTGCAACTGAATGCCTGTGGAGAGGCTCACGCCGAGACGCACAAACCACAAAGCCATGTCGGATTCAATTGTTTCGTGGCGCTCTTTGCGCCTTTGCGTGAGATGAACCGACTCTCAAGGAGGACGCCATGCAAGAGGAACTCTACCGCTCAATCGGCAACCTGCTCGCCAGCGCCGACGCGGATGATGTCGAGCGCGGGCTGGAGACCATTCGGGCGCACATGCACCGCATGACCGAGGAAGAAGGCGGCCGGTTCCTCGAGATGATCTCCGCGCTGTTCTATATCGACCCGCTGGACCGGCCCGACCTCGTCCCCGCGCTGGAGAACGCCATCGCACTCGTCGGCAGCTTCGGCAAGTGGGCGATCCCGACCTTGATTCAGGGCCTCGAAGCCGGCGACGTTAAGGCACAAATGGCCGTGGCGCAGGTATTGGGCCGGATGGGCGCAGATGCCATTGCGCCGTTGGTCACGGAGTATCACCAGACGTGCCCGGAGGCGGCCTGCCGTGCGTTCATCCTCTACGCGCTCGGCAAGGTGAAATCACCGAAGATTATCGCTGCCATGCCCGTGGCCCTCGAGGCAGCCGCATCGCCCGAAGTCGAGCTGCGCGACAGCGCGACCCGTGCACTGGGCAAGTTCGTCGAGTCCATCCCGGCAGGCCAGCTCCCCGCCGGCCTGCGCCAGAGTGTCGTCGAGCAGCTCCAGGCGAATCTGGCGGATGCCAGCCCGGCAATTCGGGCGAAAGCCGTCCGCAGCCTGGGCAAGCTCGCCAAATACGGCCACCTGACGCACGACGAGTGCGGCGCCCTGGCCGAGACGTGCCGCCATTTGCTGGGCGAAGACGAGCATTTCACATGGGACCGCGCATATGTCGTGCGCAAAGAAGCCAAGGAAGCACTGCAGTATACCTAGACAACAACACCGAGGAGGAAGTTTCATGCGTATCATCGGCGAAAATATCCACATCCTGTCCCCCAGAGTCAAGGAAGCGGTGGGGTACGCAGTCGATGCTTGGAACAAAGAAGGTCTGACCGACGAAGAACGGGATGCGCTGCTGGCGCGTGCCCGCACGTTCTTCCAGGATTCGGCGCGCCGCCAGGTTGAGGCCGGCGCCTGGGCCGTGGACCTGAACATCGGGCCCCAGAAGAAGAACGGCGTTCGGCTGCTGCCCTGGCTGGTGCAGACCGTGCAGGAGGCGGTGGACGTGCCGCTGTGCCTGGACACCACCAACCTGGCCGCCATCGAGGCGGCGTGTGAGGTCGTCAAGCAGCAGCCGATCATCAACTCCACCTCCGCGGAGCCGGAACGCCTGGAGAATGTGCCGCTGGTGGCAGCCAAATACAACACCAAGCTCATCGCACTCACTATGCGCACCGAAGGGATCCCGGTGAGCGCGGAGGAACGGGTCAACATCGCGCTGGAACAGCTCATCCCGCGCTGGGAAGAAGTGGGGATGCCGCTCGAAAACCTGATCATCGACCCGTTGGTGCTGACCGTGAGCGGCTGCCAGCAATACGTGCCGGAGTGCATCGAGGCGGTCCGCATCCTGAAGGTGACGGGCGCGGATGTGCAGGTCGGCCTCAGCAACGTATCGAACGCCGTCCCGAACGAAATGCGCCCGCTTATCAATCGCGTCTACTGTGTCATGTTGATGGGCGCGGGCCTGGACACGATGATCGCGGACCCGCTGGACGCCAAACAGAACGAGTTCATCCGCATCGTTGAAGAGCAGGATGATAGCACGGCCATCGGCCGCCTGTTGCTGGCCCTGCACGATGCCGTGGCCGCGCAGGAAGAACTCTCGCAGGACCAGGTTGACTTCTCCGATCCCGATCAGGTTGCGATCTGGAAGACCGTCCAGATTTTGCTGAACAAGGTGATTTACGCGGATTCGTATCTGCGGGTGTGACGATACGGGACGAAAGACGAAGGACGAAGGGCGGAGGATGAACGATGCCGTTCAAGTTCGAGAATCTGGAGGTTTGGGAGCTTGCGCTGAGGTATGTTGACTGCATCTACGAGATCGCAGAGAGATTACCAAAGAGCGAAGACTACAACCTTCGGTCTCAGATAACGAGGGCGGCAACTTCTGTCACTCTCAACATTGCGGAGGGTTCGACGGGCCAGACGGATAGCGAACAGGCTCGGTTTATCGGGATGTCGATTCGTTCCCTCCTGGAAACGGTTGCTTGCATCCATCTGATTCGGCGCAGGCATCTCCTGAGTGACGTCGCAATACTGGATGAGGCGTACGCGCAGGCTGAGTCCCTGGCGGCCAAGTTACACCGATTCCGAAAAGCAATTGAACCCAGCCAGTCCTGGATGCGAGAAGCACAAGCGGATTACACCATCCCAGGCTAGAACGGCCTGACGCATCGTCCATCGTCCATCGTCTATCAAAAAGGAGCTTGCATGACTGCCAAGATTATCGACGGTAAAGTCATCTCCGAAGCCGTTCGCCAGGAGGCTGCGGATGAAGTGGCCGTGCTGAAGCAGCAGTATGGGACGGTCCCGACGCTGGCCGCGGTGCTGGTGGGCGAGAATCCGGCATCCCAAAGCTATGTCAGCTCGAAGGGCAAGGCGTGTGAGGCCGCAGGCATGGGTTCGGTGACGCACCGCTTGCCCGAGACGGCAACCCAGCGGGATGTCGAGGACCTGGTGCGCGCGCTCAACGCGGACCCGGCCATCAACGGCATCCTCGTCCAACTGCCGCTGCCGAAGGGTCTGAACGAACAGGCCGTGCTGGACCTCATCAGCCTGGACAAGGATGTCGATGGGTTCCACCCCATGAACATCGGCCAACTGGTGATGAAGGGCCGCACGCCGCAGTTCATCCCGTGCACTCCCGCGGGCTGCATCGAAATGCTCGTTCGCTCCGGCATTCCCATCGCGGGCGCGGACGCGGTTGTCGTGGGCCGCAGCAATATCGTGGGCATCCCGGTCGCGGCGCTGCTGAACAACGCAGACGCGACCGTGACCATCTGCCACAGCCGGACGAAGAACCTGCCGGACATCGTGCGCCGCGCAGACATCATCGTAGCCGCCATCGGCCGGCCCGAGTTCGTGCGCGGCGACTGGATCAAACCGGGTGCGGCGGTCATTGACGTCGGCATCAACCGGATCCCCGATGCCACCAAGAAAAGCGGAGCCCGCCTGGTAGGCGATGTCTGCTTCTCCGAAGCCGTCGAGGTCGCGGGCTATATCACCCCGGTCCCGGGGGGCGTCGGGCTGATGACCGTTGCCATGCTGTTGAAGAATACGGTCCGCGCATACAAGATACAACACGGCATTGGTTCGTGATTGTCGCAGCGGCCCGGTTCTGATCGCGATCCCAATAGCCCAGGAGCCATGTAGATGTCACTACGCAGCTATCTCCAGGACCGGCCCATGCCGCTGGTATGGGCCTGGAAACTGACCGAAAAGGTGCTCCTGCTGATGCGGCCGCTGTTCGCCCGCGTCGGTATGGAGCGTTCCTCGCGCATCGTCAAGCTGCCGGAAGAGCTGATCAAGGGTGCGCTGTTCAATTGCCAGGATTGCGCCCAGTGCGTCCTGCACTATTCGGGCATGACCTGCCCCATGAACTGCCCGAAGAACCTGCGCAACGGCCCGTGCGGCGGCGTGCGGCTGAACGGCAACTGCGAAGTCAAGCCGGAGATGGAATGCGTCTGGGTGGCGGCGGTCCGCCGTGCAGCCAAGACACCCTATGCGCAGGAAATCTACCGCCTCAACCCGCCGGTGGACTGGCGGCTCAAGGGCCAGGCGTCGTGGGTGACGTTCGCGCTGGGGCGCGACCAGATCACGACCGGCAGCGATACGAAGATGCGCTACGCCACCGAGTCGCTCAAGCGCAACGGCCAGGGTGGGCAGGAGGCAGCACGATGAACGCACCGACCCCGCCCGTCCCCGCGCCCGCCGAGGTGATCCAGACCGGTCTGACCGGCGCGGGCAGCAACCTGGCGAAGGTGCTGAAGGCCGGCCACTTCGCTGTCTGTGTCGAGGTCTCGCCGCCCGTCGGCCCCAACCTCGAAGCCATCCAGCGCGAGATCAAGACCCTGCGCGGCTACGGCGATGCGTACAACGTCACCGACAACCAGTCCGCGATGGTGCACGTCTCCAGCCTGGCGGTGAGCATCATGCTCAAGCAGGCGGGCATGGAGCCGGTCGTGCAGTTCACCTGCCGTGACCGCAACCGGCTAGGCATCCAGGGTGACATCCTCGGCGCGTCGGTGTTCGGCATCAACACCATGCTCTTCCTGAGCGGCGACCACCCCATCTGGGGCGATCACCCGCAGTGCAAGCCCGTCTACGACATCGATTCGATCAACCTGATTCGCATCGCGCGCATGATGCGCGATAACCGGGTGTTCGAGAACAACAAGCAGATTCCCAAGTTCGCGCCCGACATCTTCATCGGCGCGGTCGAAAATCCTTTCGCGCCGCCCTACGACTACCGGCCCATGCGGCTGGCGAAAAAGGTTGTCGCGGGCGCGCAGTTCATCCAGACGCAGCTCATCTACAACGTAGATCGTTTCCGCGAGTTCATGCGCCGCGTGGTGGACCTGGGGTTACACGAAAAGGTTGCTATCTTCGCAGGCGTCGGGCCGATGAAGTCGGTGCGCGTAGCGGAGTACATGAAAACCGAAGTCGCAGGCATGGATGTGCCGGACGCCATCGTGGCGCGCATGGCGGGCCTGTCGAAGGAAGACCAGCAGAAGGCCGGCATGGATATCTGCCTGGAAGTTGCAGAGCAGGTGCGCAGCATCGAAGGCGTGGCCGGGCTGCACATTATGGCCGTCAACTGGCCGGCGGCCGTGCCGGAGATCGTCAAGCAACTGGGACTGTATCCCCGCCCGGTCATCGAGCCGGCGCCCCCAGCCGGGTCAGTCGGTGCGGCCGAGCCGTTGCCGGCGAAGGCGGGCGCGCCTGCATAGCCCCGGCGCCGACCGGAATGACACAGCCCGCGCCACCTATACTCAGTCCAATGTGAAAACCAGCGGCGATTCTGGACAGGATTGACAGGATTTACAAGAGTAATCCCGTCAATCCTGTCTCAGTTCTGACCGCGGCATTCACTCTGGAATCGCTGAAGGCGCGGAAAGCCCGCGCCTGCAGCGATTTATCGGGCGTTCCCAGCTGCTGCGAACAGTTTGCGATTACCTGCGCGATATCATAGTAACACTGTCGACTTTCGTGTATTCTGTCACCAGTGGTTCTATCGTATCGCACGAAAGGAGGCCATGAGTGACCACACCACCGGTCGAACCGAAGGACTCGTGCGTCAAGCCGGCGAAGGGCATCATCTCGAGCGCAAGCTCGGGGGCTCCCGCGGCCGCGCCAGTCACCCCCACACAGGAGGCGCCCAAAATGCTTGCACGTGTCGGTAAACCTGCCCCGGATTTCGAGGCCGCGGCCTATTTCAAGGGTGGATTCCAGAATGTCAAACTGTCGGACTACAAGGGCCATTGGGTAGTTGTCTGCTTCTACCCAGGCGACTTCACCTTTGTCTGACCGACCGAACTGTCGGCAGTTGCCGTCAAATACCCCGAACTCCAGGCCCTCGACGTCCAGGTCCTCTCGTTGAGCACCGATAGCCGCTTCGTACACAAGATCTGGCACGAAGAAGAACTCTCGAAAATGGCGCCCGATGGTATTCCGTTCCCGATGCTGTCCGATGGCGGCGGCAAGATCGGGCAGGCCTATGGCGTCTATGACGAAGATGCAGGCGTCGATATCCGCGGGCGCTTCATCATCGACCCGGATGGCGTCATCCAGGCGATGGAAGTGCTGACGCCGAGCGTTGGCCGCAGCGTATCCGAGCTGATCCGGCAGGTCAAGGCCTTCCAGCACACCCGCGCCACCGGCGAAGTCATGCCCTCGGGCTGGCAGCCGGGCGGGACCACCCTGACCCCGGGTCCCAAGCTCGTCGGCAAGGTCTGGGAAGTCTGGCAGCCGGCCATGGCCTATAACGGACACGAGTAGAACCACTACTAGCCGACTTCCATAGCGCAATCCGAAAGTAAGACCTTCGAGGTCTCAGGTCAGGCGTAGCCTGGCACGGCCTCGAAGGTCTTTTCTTTGTCCCGGATTCAATAATCTATAGTTAGACTTTGCATTCTTTGCGTCTCGGCGCGACTAACTTCCAGGCTCCGCAGTCGGAAACACGAGCGAAGGATCCGGTCCCAATCGCGGTTCCGCCTCCACCACCTGAATCTCCGTCAGCCACTTGACCCACTTGCCGCCCGGCTGGAGGGGCAGCACCGCACGCACCGGGAATCCGTGCAGCACGGGCAGCGGCTTGCCGGTCTGCTCGTAGGCCAGGAAGTTCTCCTGCGCCAGCGCATCGCCCAGCGGCAGCGAGGTCCAGTAGCCGTCCGCGCTGACCATCAGGATGTACTGCGCGTCCGGCTGGACGCCTGCCAGCCCCAGCACATAGTTGAGCGGCACGCCGCCCCACGTTGCGATGTCCTGGAAGAACCCGGGACACACCAGCTTGCACTCCTGCACCACCTTCGGCATGCAGCGCAACGCGTCATAGGTGAGGCTCAGCGGGCGGTCCACCAGCCCCGTGACCGCCAGCCGGTAGGTCGCCAGGTCGATGAGTTGGGGCCGGCCCGTCATATGCAGGCCGGTGGCCGGGTCCTGCTGGACGTAGCCGGGGATTTCCGCGGGCATGGCCGGCTGCGCGACGGGCGTCAGGTCGCAGTCCGCCACGATCTCGGGCGTCGCGTTCGCCTGCGCGTCGGCTGGCGGTGCGGCTGTCCGCTCGGCGGCCGGGACGGGCACGCACGCAGTGAGCACGGTTACAGCGATGAGGATGACGATCAGCGCGCGGCCGGTTCGTTCATGACCAGGTATGAGCATGTGTTCCCTCCAGGTTACGGGTTCATCATAACGTGCATCCTGCGGTCAGTCAACCGCCCGTCGATCCATCGTCCGTATCCATGCGCTGCAACCTGGACAACGCACGGACGTAATAATCTATGGAGACCGCTCTCGCGCGCTGCTCACAGACAAAGGACGTGTCCCTGCGCCGTCAGACCGGCCATCCAGCACTGCAGGAACCTCATCAGGAGGGAGCATCAAATGTCCGACGAACATTACGGCGAAGTGCGCATCGTGACCCTCGAACCGTTGCACGTGGCGGCCTATCGCTCGGTCAGCGAAACCCCCGAAGACGATGGCGTGCGCTATATCGAACATTGGCTGGACGCTCTCGGGCTGACGCCTGAGGAACGCGCTGCGGTACGTGTTTTTGGCTTTGATATCGATGTCAGCCCGGCCGATCAGCAGGCCGGCAAACGCGGCTACGAGCTCTGGCGGACGGTGCCTGCACACGTGCAGCCATCCGCGGGGGTCGAAATCAAGGACTTTCCCGGCGGGCTGTATGCCGTCATGCGGATTCGGGACCCCTTCAGCGACCCGTTCCGCCTGATTCCAGGCGGCTGGGCCGAGCTGTGGCAGTGGGTCGAAAAGAGCCATACCTATCAGTTCGCGTCCGGTCAGTGTCTCGAGGAGATCTGCGAGGATGCGAGCGGCACGTACATGGATGTTTACATGGCGGTCGGAACAAGGCGGGCAGTCGAAATCGTCCGCAGAGAGAGCCTCAAGGTGGCCGGGTTGCGGTATGAGGGCAAGAGCGAACACGGCGAGATCCCTGCCATGTGGGACGTGTTCCTGCCGCGTGCGAAGGAATTGATCGGCGATATGCCCGGGGGAGCCGTCTTCTACGGCATCGCGCGCAGCCTGCCCGGCGTGCCTGCAGACGAGAAGTGGGAATACCTGGCGGGTGCCGAGGTGACGTCCCTGGATAACCTACCGCCGGGGATGGTCGGGTGGGAGATCCCCGCGCTGACGTATGCCGTGCTGCCTGCGCACGATGTGCCGGAGATCGACCCGGTCATGAGCTTCTTCTACCGGGAGTGGCTGCCGGCTTCGGATTACGAGGAAGATGCACCGTTGATGATGGAGCTGTACCCGGAGACATTCGGGCAGGACCAGGTGATGTATCTGCACTTCCCCGTCCGTCCGAAGGTGCAAGCATAACAACAGGATTCCGCCACGAATTGCACGAATAGCGCGGATTGACACGAAGGCCATTTTGCGACCTTGTTCGTGCAATTCGTGGCGAGAACTACCTCACATCCGGGGTCCGATCAGGTTGATCGAGAATTCCGCGTTGCCCCATTCCTCCGCGCGGGTCAGCTTGCCGTTCGCGACGGCCACAATCTCCTGGAAGATGCGCTGTCCTACGCCGGTGAGCGGCTCGCCCGCGCTGATGACCGTACCCGCGTCGATGTCCATGTCGTCGGCCATCCGCCGGGCCATCTCGGTATTCGTCGCGACTTTGATAACGGGCGCGATGGGGCAGCCTGCCGGTGAGCCGCGGCCGGTCGTGAAGACGACCACCTGCGCGCCGCCTGCCACCATCGCGGTGACCGACTCCGGGTCGTTGCCGGGCGTGTCCATCAGCACCAGCCCGCGGCGGTCGGGGCGGCACGAGTAACGGGTGAACTCCTGTACGGTCGTGCTGCCGCCCTTCTGAATCGCGCCCAGCGACTTCTCCTCGATAGTGGTCAGCCCGCCCTCAATGTTGCCCGGCGTCGGCTGCGCGCCGCGCATATCCACACCCATGCGCCGCGCCTCACCCTCCCAGCGCGCCACGGCCGCGTCGATCTGCCCGCCGACCTCCGGCGAAGCGGCACGTGCGACGAGCAGGTGCTCCGCGCCGATGAACTCCGGCGTCTCCGACAGGATGACCGTGCCGCCGGCCTGCACGAGCATATCGCTCGCCACGCCGAGGGCCGGGTTGGCCGTCACGCCCGACCAGGCATCGGAGCCGCCGCACTCCACCCCCACCGTCAACTCGGCCAGGCTGACCGGCTCGCGCGGCACGCGGGCCGCGGCCTCGAGCATCTCCCGCGCAATGGCCGTGCCGCGGGCGATAGTCTGGGCCGTCCCGCCGGACTCCTGCACGCCGATGAGCTCGCAGTAGACCCCGCGCGCCTTGAGTTGCTCGGCCATCTCGACCGAGGCGAGCGACTCGCAGCCCAGGCTGACCAGGAGCACCGCGGCCACATTGGGATGGTCCGCAAAGCCCTCCAGCGTGCGCCGCGTCTGCGCGAGGTCATCCCCGAGCTGGCTGCACCCGTAGATGTGCGGGATCGCCACCACGTCGGGCAGCGCCTGGCCGATGCGCCGGACCGCGCCGTTTGCGCACTGCACCGTGGACATGACCAGCACGTAGTTGCGCACGCCCACCCGGCCGTCACGGCGCCGGTAGCCCATGAACGAGGTGACGGGCAATTCGCCCTCGAATGTGGCCTTGGCCTTGACCGAGGCATCGCCTTTCACCAGGGGCACGAGGTCCGCGGGCAGGTCGCCGCGGCCGCGCAGGCTCTCGACATTATGCACATGGACATGCTCGCCTGCCGCGATGTCTGCAACTGCGCGGCCGATGGGCTGGCCGTACTTGATGATCAGGTCGCCCGCCGCGATAGCGCGCCGCGCGACCTTATGGCCGGACGGGATGGCCGCGGCGAGCGCCAACGGCAGCCCTGCCACATGGACGACATGCCCGGCTGCCAGGGGTGCGACTGCCTGCAGCACGTTATCGTTAGGGTGCATCAAGAGGACATCCATGAATCTGTCACCTCATACTGGGATACGCAGACGGCGCGTGGAATCGTCCACGCAGCTGGAGTCGAGGCTTTAGCCGGTTACTCCCGACTGTGTGCATACACACCCAAACCGGCTGAAGCCTCGACTCCAATTCTGGCCTGCCGTTCTATTTGGCATTCCGGGCACATTATAGCATGATTGGACCCGATCTCAGTGCACAGGCACGATGGAGTCGGACCGGTCTTGAGGAAGGAGTCTCTGCTTGACACGCGAACAAATCATCAAACTTACGAGCCTCAGCTCGTGCGCGGGCTGAGCGTCCAAGCTGCCGCCTGAGCAGCTGGCGCAGGTCTTGCGCTCACTGGACAATCTGTTTCCGCCTGCCGAATTTCCGAACCTGCTGGTGGGGCTGGGCGCGCCGGATGACGCCGCGGTGTACCGGCTCAACGACGAGCAGGCGCTCATCCAGACGCTGGATTTCTTCACGCCGGTCGTGGATACGCCCTACGAGTACGGCGCGATTGCGGCTGCGAACGCGCTGAGCGACGTCTACGCGATGGGCGGTGAGGTGTTGTTTGCGCTGAACATCGCCGCGTTCCCGCCCGACCTGCCCGCCGACCTCCTGGCAGACATCCTGCGCGGCGGAGCCGATGTCGTGCGCGCCGCGGGCGCGGCCATCGCCGGGGGCCACACTATCCAGGATAAGGAGCCGAAATACGGGCTAGCCGTGACCGGTCTCGTCCATCCGGACCGCATCTTCGCGAAGGGCGGCGCGCGGGTGGGCGACCGGCTGGTGCTGACGAAACCGCTGGGCACAGGCACTATCACTACTGCGGTCAAGCGCGGGCAGGCTGCACAGGAGCACCTTGACGCAGCCATTGCCAGCATGAGGCGGCTCAATCGCACCGCTTCGCGCGCGGCCCAGTCTGCGGACGTTCGCGGTGCGACAGACATTACCGGCTTCGGCCTGCTCGGTCATGCACTGGAGATGGCGGAGGCCGCGGGCGTGCGCCTGCGCATCCGGTTCCTGGCGCTGCCGTGGTTGCCGGGCGCGGGCGAGTATGGGCAGCGGTTCATCTTCCCCGGCGGCGCACACAACAATCACACGTTCTACAACCCGCGTGTCGAGTATCAGGTCCCGCTGGCCGATTGGGAGGAGATGCTGCTGCACGATCCGCAGACGTCCGGCGGCCTGCTGCTCTCCGTGTCGGAGGCGCGATTGGATGACTTCCTGGCCGATTGCGCACGCGCAGATCAGCCGGCCTGGGTGATCGGTGAGGTCGTGGAGGGTACGGGTATCGAGGTGATATGAGCAGGAACGGGTCTTGTGCCCGCCTGCCGTCAGCCCCAAACCAATGGTAAGCAGAATCACTGGCGGTCACTGGAACGTATGGTACTTTATGCCTAGATTCTTCCTCCTCCTTTGCGCACGAACGTCGGGGCCACCAGTCAACCCCGGCGTTCGTGTTTTAACCCCAACTTCGCTCAATCGAGATGGTGCACGAGTTCGGTCAGGCCGCGGCGCGGGGAGGCGTCAGGCATCTCCGCGGCATAGCCGATCGGCAGCACAGCGACCGGCGCCCAATCGGCCGGCGCCGAAACCGCGGCGGTCACATCTGCATCGTTGAACGCACCGATCCAGACCGTACTCAGACCCAGGTCTTGCGCGACGAGCATCGCGTAGGTGGCCGCAATCGTGGCATCCTGGAGCGCATAGAGCTCCTTGCCGCGCGTGCCGTACTTGCGCGACGAGCGGCCGGGATTTGCGAAGAAGACGAGAATCAGGGGCGCCTGAGCGATGAATGGCTGATGCGCGGCGTGAGCGAGGGCTGCCCGAATGCGCGGTGCGGCAACCTGGTAGATTTCGTAGGCCTGCAGGTTGCCGGCGGACGGCGCCCGGTTGATCAACTCGAGCAGTGTCTTGACCTTTTCGGCTTCCACCGGACGGTCCTGGTATGCCCGGACGGACCGGCGAGCATGGATGAGTTCGGAAAGCTCCATCGGCACCTCCTCGTGACGTGCGGTAGCTGCGGCTCATTCAGGCAGTAGTCTGCTGTCAGGTCTTGATGTGTTTAGTATATCACTAATCAGGGATCACTACAATCGCGCATGAACCCGCACCGCAGGCAGACGATCTTGCAGTGACGCTTGCTCACCGGCCCGCCACAGACCCAACAATAACTATCGTCGTCTGATGCACGGTCCGAGGTGCGGTCGTGGGCCGGCTGTCGGGCGGGAGGCTCTGCAGGGGCCTCTTCGGGCCGGTCAGCGCGCTCAGCCTGGGTCATCGTGCCTCCCGGTATCGTTTCTTTGCGAACCTGCCAGCCGCAGCAGCACCTCCTGCACCCGCTCGCCATAGCGCCAGACCAGGAGCGCGGCGACCAGCCCCAGCACGCTGAAGGCCGCCCACACCTGCCAGGGTAGGCTTTCGGCCTCCGCGCCGAGCCAGACGGCCCCCAAAAGCCCCGGGATGCGCGCCAGCGCCGCCATCGGCAGGAGGATGCGCAGGGGCAGGCGGGTTAATCCAGCCGCAAAGCACAGCAGGTCATCAGGGAGGCCGGGGATCAGGAAGAACAGGAAGAAGAAGCCCAGGCTGCGCTCGTGGGCAAGGCGGTCGAGCCGGTCCAGCAGCGCGCGGCTGACCAGCCGCTCTACCACCGGACGGCCCGCCCAGCGCGCGAGCCCCATCGCGATGGCTGTGCCCAGGATCAGCCCCAACCAGCTATAGAGGAAGCCGGCGCCCAACCCGTAGATGTAGCCCGCAACGAAATTGACCATCTGGCCGGGGATGGGTGCAACGACCGTCTGCGCAATCGCCAGCGCGATGAGCACGACAGGGCCCCAGGCGCCGGCAGCCCGAATCTCCGCGATGACCTGGTCGCGCTCGGCAAAGATGCGCAGGATGTCATCCCACCACAGCAGCAGCGGTGCAAGCAGAGCCGCGGCCAGCACGAGCAGCACGAGCACCCGCACGGCTCGCGGCCAGGTCGGGGGACCGGCTTGGCGGCGTGTCAGGGGACCACCTCACCAGACAGCGGCCCGGCCTGATCGAACGACAGTGGATCGCCCACCTGCCACGTGCCATCCTCCCGGCCGAAGAGATAGGTGGCCGCGGTCACGCGAAAGACAATCGGGGTGAGCGTCGCCATGACCTCGGCCTCGGCCTGCCGGAGCGCGGCCTCGTCGTCAAAGAAGCCGATGGTGACATGGGGCGTGAACTCGTAGGGCGGCGGCGCGGGCGGCAGGCCGAAGTGCTCGCGCACCGTCGCCTCGAGCAGGCGAGTCATGCCGCCATCCTCGGGCTGCAACCACAGGACATGGCGCGGGGCCAGGAACGCGCCCGTCCGGGCCAGGATCACGTCGAACACCGGAAAGCCGGCCAATCGTTGTGCCAGTGCAGTCCGCTCAACCTGCCACTCTGATTGGCTGACAAATGGCGGGTACATCACCGTGATGTGCGGCGGAATGGTGAGATGGTAGGGATCGAACCGCGCGCGCCAGCCCGCAATCTGCCCGGTCGCCCCCTCCGGCAGCATGATGGCCAGCACGCCCTGGCCCAGATACGATGGAAAAACCGCCTTTTCGCTCATGGTAGTCCTGCCGTGAGTTGGTCCGGCTTGGCCCGCGGGGCCGCGTCCAAGTATAATCGGGCCATGTCGCAAACCGCAAGCCGGGCTTATCTTTACCTCCTGGTGTTTACCGCCGGATTGACCACCCTGGGCGTCGAGCTGTCCGCCTCGCGGCTGCTCGATCCCTGGTTCGGCAACTCGCAGATCGTGTGGGCGGCGGTCATCGGCCTGATCCTGTTCTGCCTTGCCGCGGGATACTGGGCGGGCGGCAAAATCGCGGACCGCTCACCGCGGCTGCTGACGCTGCTGCGGCTCGTGGCAGTCGCAGCCTTCGGCGTCGGCATCGTACCGGCCATCTCGCGACCGGTGCTCCAACTCGCGGGCCGGGGGCTGGCGGACTTCGACGCCGGGCTGCTGGCGGGCAGCATGGCGACCATCCTGATCCTCTTTGCCGTGCCCGTGACGCTGCTCGGCTGCGTCAGCCCGTTCGCGGTGAGGCTGGCGTTAAGCGACATCCGCAGCAGCGGCGCAGCCGCAGGCCGCCTGTACGCCATCTCCACTGGCGGCAGCATCCTCGGCAGCTTCCTGCCGGTGCTCCTGCTCATTCCGAACGTCGGGACGCGGGCGACCTTCGCGCTGCTGGCGCTCCTGCTGCTGGCCGTGGTGCTGCTGGGGCTGCTGGCCGCGCGCCAGTGGCGCGACGCGCTGGCGGTGACGTTGGCCGGCGCGGTCGTCGCCTGGCTGGGCTTCCGGCCCACGGGCCCCATCAAGGCGGCGGACGGCCTGGTGTTCGAGACCGAGTCGGCCTTCAACTACATCCAGGTGCTCGACCTGGGCGTGGAGCGCCAGCTCCGGCTGAACGAGGGGGAGGGCATCCATTCGGTCTACCGGCCCGCGGGCGGGCTGGCCGACGGCATCTGGGATTACTTCCTGCTTGCGCCAGCGTTCAACCCGGCGGGCTACACGCCGGAGCAGGTGGGCCGCGTCGCGATCGTGGGGTTGGCCGCGGGCACGATGGCACAGCTATTCACCGAGGCTTACGGCCCCATTCCCATCGACGGCGCGGAACTGGACCCGGAAATCATCGCGACAGGCCGCGCCTGGTTTGCGATGGACCAGCCCAACCTCAATGCCTACGCGGTGGATGGTCGGCGCTTCCTGGTCAACGCGCCCGCGCGCTACGATGTGGTCGCGGTCGATGCGTACCGCCCGCCCTA
>DAOUGK010000089.1:0-3792 GCA_034429055.1 Anaerolineae bacterium
CATCGCGACAGGCCGCGCCTGGTTTGCGATGGACCAGCCCAACCTCAATGCCTACGCGGTGGATGGTCGGCGCTTCCTGGTCAACGCGCCCGCGCGCTACGATGTGGTCGCGGTCGATGCGTACCGCCCGCCCTATATCCCCTTCCACCTGACGACCGTCGAGTTCTTCCAGCTTGCGCGGGACCGGCTGAACCCACAGGGCGTGGTCGCGGTCAACGTCGGGCGTACGAGCGATGACTACAGCCTGGTGCACGCCATCGCCGCAACGATGCTGCGTGTTTTTCCGAGCGTCTATGTGATGGACGAGCCGAGCGGCGCCAGCGGCCTGGGCAACACCCTCGTCGTCGGTACGAATCAACCCACAACGTTGAGCGACCTCCGTGCGAACCTGACCGCTTTCACTCACCCGCTGCTGGTCGAGGTTGCAGCCCGCGCCGCGCCGCAGGCGCAGCTCGCCGCGCCACCTCCCGGCACGCCCCTCTTCACGGATGACCGCGCGCCCGTGGAGCAGGTGATTCACGGGTTGGTGCTGAGGTATATGTTCGAGGAATAGGTGGGCGGTTGGAACACGAATACATTGTGTGAACCAGGATCTACACAGCCATCTCGCGCAGCACCCGCGCCTGGCTGTGCAGATTCTCCACCGGCGTTTCGTCGGGAATCTCGCACCCCGCGGCGCTGAAGCAGCGGGGGCCGCCCGCAGTTACGCACGCGCGCACCTTCGCGGCGACCTCCGAGGGCGTACCGTTGAGCATGACCGCAACCGGGTCCTGGTTGCCGCAGACGGCCGCGCGCGTGCCGAACGCCTCCGCCGCCTGCCCCATGTCCACCATCCAGTCTACGTCGATGATGTCCGCGCCGGATTCGGCCATGTCCGCAAGGATGCGCGTCGTGTTGCCGCAGATGTGCAGGCGGGCCAATCCGCCCATCTCGTGCACGGCCGCGAAGATGCGCTGCTCGTAGGGGAGTGCGAACTGCCGGTAGAGGCGCGGGGAGACCTGCGACGCGATGGCGTCGCCCAGCCCGATGATGTCGGCGCCGGCCGCCACCTGGGCCCGGGCGAAGCTCACCGCAACCTCGGCGCAGAACTCCACCAGTTCCTCCACCCATGCGGGCCGATCGACCAGGTCCGTCAGGAGCGTGCCGACGCCCCGCAGGTCCGCGGCCTCGGCCAGCGCACCCTCCACCCAGCCCATGATGGGCACGCGGCCGCCGGCCCGCTCGCGGAACAGGCGCACGGCCGCGAGCCGGTCGCTCATCCGGCGGCCCATCTCCGGCGCGACAGGCCGCAGCGCGGCGAGGTCCGCGGGTTCGAGCAGCAGGGGCGTCGTGGCAAGCGGCAGGCTGTCGTCGGGGAAATCCACCCGCAGGCGGAGGTCCGCGGCCTCGCGGTACGGGTCGGAGATGGCCTGCAGGATGTCGAGGTCGAAGGCCTCCTGCACCGCGAAGTTCGCGTCGCACAGCACGCGGTAGTCCTGATAGTAACGGCTCAACGGCTGGCCGATGTAGTGGGCTGCGAACTGCATGAAGATGTTGAGGTTGGGCACGCGGTCAACCGGCTGACCCGCCAGCCGCGCGGTCATACGTTCATAGGAATTCATCACGGCTCCTGGGTCGCCATCGCCGGCGTCAGAAAGCAGATGATGCCGGCGGCTACGCCGTTCGCCAGCCGCTCCGGCTCATCTGCCAGGAGCGCCCGATCCGTGCCCAGGAACCCCAGCTCGATGATGGCCGCGGGCGTGCCGGGCGCCAGCTTGCGGAAAGCATGATACTCGGTCATGTCCCGGGTGATGGTGGTCGGATGGCGGGGCAGGCCGCTGGCAGCCTCGTACTCGTTCCACAGGCACTCCGCCAGCCGCCGCGAGGCTTCGCTGCCGCCGTCCGGCGGGGCAACCTTGAAGCCGCTCAGATTGGCCTGGCAGGAGTCAGTATGGATGGAGACGAAGGCATCGGCGCGATAGAAGAACAGCCGGGCATCCAGTTCGTCCAGCACATCCACGCGCATCCCCTGGCTGCGCAGCCGGTCCGCGGTCAGCTCCGCGATGCGCGTGTTGACCTCGACCTCGGTCAGCCCATCCGGACAGGCTGTGCCGGAGTCATTGCCCCGATGGCCGGCGACGAGCCCGACGCGCAGGCCGCCCGTAGGCCCGGCGGCCGCGAACAGGAACTGCAGCCACGCCGGCCCGTAACCGGCGCGCGCAACCTGTTCCGCCGACCAAACCGAAGCAATGATCGCCAGTCCGATGATGAGCAGCAGGCCGCGACGCGCGCGGTGGACAGTTTTGCGGCGCATAGGGTTGCCCGCATGATACCTGTTAGCAGGCGTTCGCGCAATAACCCGGGGTAAAGAGAACATGGTGCCCTGACGAAGATTGGACTCGAGGCTTTAGCCGGATAGCTTGGACCCGCGCGTACACGACCAAACCGGCTAAAGCCTCGAGTCCAGTTACATTTGGAGTTCCCGACTCATAGGGGGCCGGAGAGGCATGTTTTTTGACTTTTCGCTCTGCCGCGGGTATATTTGTTCAGTCTACTATCACGCACTAGGACACAACATCGTATGAGTGAGCTCGGGCGCCTTTTGTACGAGGCGCGCACGGCCAAACAACTCAGCCTGGCTGACATTGAAGCGGTCACGCGCATCCGCCAGAGATATCTCGAAGCCCTGGAAAATGGTGATTACGCCAGTCTGCCGCGCGGCACAGTCGCGCGCGGGTTCGTGCGCACCTATGCCGCCTATCTCGGCCTGGACGTCGAGGGCGTTCTGGATCTCTACAGCATAGAGAGCGGAGATACCAACCCGGAGATTGCGATCGCGGAGCCAGGCAAGCCGCGCCTGATTGATTACCGGCCCTTGGAAG
Source organism: Anaerolineae bacterium (assembly GCA_034429055.1). Classification (GTDB taxonomy): domain Bacteria; phylum Chloroflexota; class Anaerolineae; order CG2-30-64-16; family CG2-30-64-16; genus MWBF01. Next base: position 2,862 of record DAOUGK010000089.1, read on the forward strand.
TCGAGCTGGTGGACCCGATGGCCGGTTCACGCTGGCTGCCCTGGGTGGCTGCGTTGGCCTTTGTCCTCCTTCTGGCGCTGGGCGGCTGGTGGCTTTTGAACCGCAATCCGGGCTGGAATCCGCTGGCGGCTTTTGGCCCCGCGGCCAGCGCCACGCCCACCAACACCGCGACCCAGTGGGTTGTCACTGCCACCCCGAAGCCCTCAGAGACGCCGACCGCGCCCCTGCCTGAAGCGACTTCGGACCTGCTGCCGCTGCCGACGCCCACGGTGCAGGCTTCCGCCACGCCGACGCTGCGCCCGACCGCCACGCCTGAGTTTGTATCGGCGCTCCTGCTGGAGGTGGTCACTACGCAGCGTGCATGGATGCGTATCCTGGTGGACGGAGAGGTGGCGGAGGAAGGCACCCTCGATGCAAACGCCTCGCGGGTCTATGAGGCCGCGGACTCGATTACCATCCGCACAGGCAACGGCGGCGGGGTCACGCTCATCCTGAACGGCGAAGACCTGGGCACTATGGGCAACGTGGGACAGGTCGTCGAGCGCACCTGGGTCGTCAATCCAGAAGGCGTCACCGAGACCACCGGCCAAACCGGCACGCCCCAGACCACCGTCACGCCGACGCCAGCCGGCTGACCCAATCCAAAAGGAAAACCAAAGAAGGAAGATGGAAGATGGCCAGAGCAGGCCTTTGCTCGGAATCTTCCATCTTCCTTCTTCAATCTTAAGTCGTGGTAAATATGAAATACTTCCTGATGACCCTCGGCTGTCCCAAGAACACGGTCGACAGCGAAGGCATGGCAATGCTGCTCGGCGGCGCGGGCTATGACGGCACGAGCGTGCCCACCGACGCCGATGTCCTGATAGTCAATACGTGCGGCTTTCTGGCCGCGGCCGAAGATGAGTCCCTCGCCAACCTGCGCGAGCTCGCC
>DAOUGK010000090.1:0-7126 GCA_034429055.1 Anaerolineae bacterium
CCCAGCGGTTTCAGCCACTTCACGGATTCTGATGCGAGAATCCTTCCGCGCATGAGGCTGCTCCAGCGATTGTCGGATGGTTGATTTCTCAGAAATGTTCCCGAGGAACGTACCATACGCAGCGCTGCGTGTCGAGAGTCGTGTTAGGGGTAAGTGTTCACCGTTGAGTTAACAATCTTGTAGCATAGCCCCTTGTGGGCGTGCTGCGGGCGTAGCGACGAGCACAAGGCCCTATGCTACGATGTCCGCGGGGCAACGGTGAACATTTACTGTTAGGGAAGAATGGTCGCTTCCGTCCTACTTGAGGGCGCTGCCCAGGAAGTCGAGAACCACCTGCACGTTTGCAGCGTCAGAGAACTGCGCACCGCCATGCCCTGCGCCCTCCAGCAACGTATAAGTGACCTTGTCGTTGCCGATCAGTGGGGCCAGAGCATCGTAGAGCAGCTGCCCCTGCTGAGGCGGCACGTTGCAGTCGGCTGTGCCGTGCTGGATCAGGAAGGGGGACGCCTTGGCCGAGACGTAGGTGATCGGGTTGGCAGCCTGGGCCTTGTCAGGCACGGTTTGGATCGCCGCGCCGATGACCATGGATTCCGGTGAGTTAGCGGCGTCATGATTAACCGGACAGGAGGTGCCGGTGAACTGCTTATCCATCTGCAGGAAGTCGGTGGGGCCGAACCAATCCACCACGGCCTGGACGCAGCTCGATTGATCGGCGTTGCCCAACTCAGCTCCCTCAAGCGCTGCTACCCCGCAGGAAGTCCCCAGCGTGGCGGCCAGGTTAGCGCCCGCCGACTGCCCGAACGCGGCGAAGCGCTGAGGGTCGAGGTTGTACTTGGCGGCGTTGGCGCGCAGAAAGCGCACTGCGGCCTTCACATCCTGGATCTGCGCCGGGTATGTAGCCTCGGCGGCCAGGCGGTAATTCACGCTGGCGACCGCGTAGCCTGCGTTGAGTAGCTCGTCCCCTAGGGCCGGGTTGGCCTTGTCTCCCACCATGAAGCCGCCGCCGTGAATCACAACGACCACGGGGAACGGCCCGTTGCCGGTCGGCAGATAGATATCGAGCATCTGCGCTGCGGAGGTTGAGGCGTAGGCCACATCTGCCGCGATCGGGGTAGCCTGGATAGCGGTCTCGCCGCCGCCAGGACCGCGGCCGGCCGGTAGAAGCGACTGCGTGGTCGCAGCGGGCGCAGCCGGCGCGGTCGTAGCTGCCGGCGCGGCCGTGAGCACGGGGGCAGCAGTTGGAGTGGCGGCGGTGCAGCCGGCGATGATGCCAACTGAGGCCAGGGTCAGCGCACCGGTCGTCAGGCGCTGTAGGGCCCGGAGCAACCGCGGGGTTGCACCAACGATTTCCGAGAACAAGTTCATAGTAGCGGACTCCTGTACGTGATAACGCAGGGGCATTCCCCTGACGATGCTGAGTGTGCCACAACAATCTGGAGAAACTCTCAAGATCATCTGCACGGATTCTGGAGGTCACCGCTGAGAGTCGTGGGATCATCTTGACAATCTCTTCGGAATCTTGTGGTACGATGCATGCCAGGCGCGGGGGAGGGGGATCTGATGGCACAACGCATCCTGGTGGTTGACGACGACAAATCTATCATCAAAGTGCTGCGCGGCTACCTGGAGCAGGCTGGCTACACTGTGTTTGCTGCAGCCGACGGCGAGACTGCGCTGCATATGCTGCGCCACGAGCGGCCCGACCTGGCGATCCTCGACCTGATGATGCCGGCGCCCGACGGCTGGGAGGTCACACGCATCGTGCGGGCCGACAAGCACCTGGCTGCTACACCGATCATCATGCTCACTGCGCGCGTGGAAGATACCGACAAGATCGTGGGGCTGGAACTGGGCGCGGACGACTACGTTACCAAGCCGTTCAACGGGCGCGAAGTGGTGGCACGCGTCAACGCGTTGCTGCGTCGCACGCGGCTCGACCAGTTGCCGGCCGCCGCACCACACGTGCTGACGACGGGCGGTCTGCGGCTCGATCTTGACCGGCACCTGCTGACAGTTGACGGCCAGCCAATTGAGCTGACCCGTACCGAATTCAGCTTGCTGGCGGCGTTCATGGAAAACCCCGGCTACACGCTCACGCGTGATGACTTGCTGGAGCGGGCGATGGGCTACGCCTACGAAGGGCTGGGCCGGGCGCTTGACACGCACGTTCGCAACCTGCGTCGCAAGATCGAGCCTGACCCCGACACGCCGACCTACATCCAGACCGTCTACGGGGTAGGCTATCGCCTGGTCGGAGACCGACGGCCTAAGCCGGGCCCTTCAGGAGGACGTCCATGAACCGGCTCTGGGTTCGTATCAGCCTGATGATCGGCGGAGTGCTTTTCTTCGTCTTCTTCCTTCAGTTCGTCTCCATCATAACCTCGCCTGACTTTGCGGCACCTGGTGCGCCCGGCATCCATGCGCCAGACGACGACGGACCGCTCCAGGCCGGTCGCGGGGAGATCGCCGGCCGGCTGATGGACTTCATGCTGCTCTCGGTGGTCGTGGGGCTGGGAGGAGGCGCGATCATCGGCCGGGTCATCAGCGCGCCGATCAGCGAACTGGCGCGCGCCGCCCATCGGATCGGCCAGGGAGAGACCGCGGTGCGCGTCAGACCGCACGGCAGCCGCGAGATGGTCGATCTCGCGACGTCCTTCAACAGGATGGCCGCTGATCTGGAGAACGCTGAGACGCTGCGTAAAAACCTGATGGCCGATGTCTCGCACGAACTGCGCACGCCGCTGGCCGTACTAGAAGGCAACCTGCGAGCCGCACTAGATCACGTCTACGCAATGGAGGAGTCCGAGATCGCTAACCTTTATGGCCAAACCCGCCACCTGATCCGATTGGTGAACGATCTCCGCGAGCTAGCCCTGGCCGAAGCGCGACAACTCCCGCTCGAAAAGCAGTTGACCGACCTGACTGCCCTGGTTGCCGAGACTCTGCAGGCCATCGAGCCGCTAGCGGCTGAAGAGGACGTGCATCTGGAAAACGATACGGCGCAACTGCCTGAGCTCTTCGTGGATGCGATTCGCATTCGGCAAGTGCTTTTCAACCTGCTGTCCAATGCTCTGCGTTACACGCCGGCTGGCGGCCAGATCACCGTGAGTACCAGGGCCGCGGCCGGTGAAGTGCTGCTGTCGGTGCAGGACAGTGGTGAAGGGTTGGATCCAGAGGAGCTCGCCGCGGTGTTCGACCGTCTCTACCGGGTCGACAGATCGCGCAGCCGCGAGACAGGCGGCTCAGGCCTGGGACTGGCAATCGTCAAGGCAATCGTGGAGGCGCATGGAGGCCGGGTCGCGGCGCAGAGCGCAGGGAAGGGGCAGGGCTGCACGTTTGTGGTCACGCTACCGCTGGATCGTCGGCCTGCGCGTGAGAGGATGAAGCGCCCGCCTTATCGAGGATAGACCGTGAACTGGCCTCCCGTGCGCAGAGAACCCCTGGCCAGCCCGAAGATCCCTCCGGGCTATCGCGCCGGCCGCCTGGTAACCGCCCACTGTAGAGATAGCAAGTCTCCACCTATGTTATCTTCGTAGGCACTCTGTAGGAGTACTCTGAGGACACATGCAGCGTTCAGTGACTCAGTCTACACCCGCACACGCTGCAACCTGCAAGATGAAGGAGGATTCCGGCCATGCCATTTGCCAGGAAATTCCGCGCGATGATGGATTTCCCTTTCCCCGGCGACACGATGGGCGATTTCACCGTCGAGAGCGTCGAGGTCCACGACGAGCACGGCGGCGGGGAGGGGTATGTGTACGGGGTGCGGATGGTGCTGCGTGGGCCAGGGGGCGTCCAGGGCGTGCAGCGTGCGCTCAAGACGTTCTTCGCGCAGCATCCCACCACCTTCTCCGGCTACGGCAACCCCTACCAGCTTTGGTTCAGGAAGCCGGAGATCGAGAGCCTGGGGGAGCAGCGTTATGCGGTTGCGGTGAAGGGCGCCGGGGCGCGGGTGTACCTGGAGCTGGAGCTGGCGCGCTTCCTGCAGTACCTCGACCAGGCAGGCCACCTGGCAGAACCGCGCGATGCTGCCGGCCAGGAAGCGCTGGTCGAGCGCTACCTGGAACGCTACCGCGGCGAGATCAAGCGCCGGGTGGAGCGGTACGACCGGAAGCTGGCGCACAGTCTCCCGGACAGCGAGGCAGGATAAGGCCGATCAGGCTCGGTCGCGATATAATGCACGGTCGGAACACACCAACCTGATGGCCCCTTGATGAGAAAGGCAGACGATGGAGTCCAAGACCAAGAACCGGAAGACGCGCGGCCAGCTCGCGGCGATGGCCGCCCGGTCTTTCGACGGGATGGCGCTGGCGGACGGCGACGATGCGGTGAGCGAGCTGAAGGAGGGCTGGTTCAACGCCGCGTACAACCTCCGGCTGGCGGACGGCCGGGAGGTCATCCTCAAGATTGCACCGCCCAGGGACGCGGAGGTCCTGGCATACGAGAAGGACATCATGGCGACCGAGGTCGCATCCATGCGCCTGGCGCGCAGCAACCCGGCCATCCCCGTGCCGGAGATCTACGCCTATGACACGGCCCTCGATCTGTGCGATTCGGAATACTTCTTCATGGAGAAGCTGGCCGGGGAGAACTACGGGCATGTGAAGGAGTCCCTGCCGCCGGACATGCAGGCGCAGATCGACCGCCAGATCGGCGCGATCATCCGCGAGATCAACGGGTTCACGGGCACGTACTTCGGACTGGACGGCAACAGCACCCTGCGCGCGGCGACCTGGCAAGAGGCCTTCCTCAAGCTGTGTGACGCGGCGCTGGAGGACGGCCTCTGCAAGAACGCCGAATACGGCTTTGCCGTCGATGACATCCGCGCGGCCATCGAGATACATGCCCCCTCGCTGGCTGGCATCACGACGCCGCAGATGGTCCACTGGGACCTGTGGGACCTGAACATCTTCGTCAGGGAGGGCCGGATCACCGGCGTCCTGGACTTCGAGCGGGTGCTCTGGGCCGACCCGTTGATGGAGGCGCAGTTTCGCGCGCTGTCCTGGGGCGGCGTGTCGGAGAGCATGCGCGGGTACGGGAAGACCACCTTCACCCCGAAGGAACTCCAGCGGTGTACGCTGTACACGCTCTACCTGGGCTTGATCATGAAGACCGAGTGTCACTACCGGAACTACGGCACGGACGAAATCAGCAACATGGGGCTGGGCATCATCGCCTCCGCGATGCACTGGCTGCAGGAGCACTGACGCTCCGTGGGCAGTTCCCCCTCACCGATACCCATTTCCCTGGGATGCTAAAGGAGTTTCGATGAGTTTCTGGGCGAGAGTAAAGTCGTACCCGCGATTGGGTCTTGTACTGTTGGCGTTTATCGCTTTTGTCGCGCTCGGCCTGCCCGACGGCCTGCTGGGCGTGGGCTGGCCGTCGATTCGAACCGGCTTTGCGATTCCGCTGGACGCGATCGGCATGTTGCTGACTGCCTCGGTCGCCGGCTACATGACCTCTAGCTTTCTCAGCGGGTTCCTGCTCTCCCGGGTGGGCGTGGGCCGGGTGCTCGCGGCCAGCTGCTTCCTCACCGGGCTGGCGCTGATCGGCTATACCATCGTCCCCGCGTGGTGGATGATGGTGTTGCTGGGCGTGTTCGCCGGGCTGGGCGCGGGCGCGATCGACGCCGGCCTCAACACCTATGTCGCCTCCCACTTCAGCGAAGGCATCATGCAGTGGCTCCACGCCTGCTGGGGCATCGGCATCACCATCGGCCCGATCATCATGACACTGGGGTTGACCAACCTGGACACCTGGCGGTTCGGCTACCGGGTGGTGGGCGTCTTTCAGCTTGTGCTGGCGGTCGGCTTCGCCCTGACCCTCAGGATGTGGAGCCAAAACGGTGCGCCCGCGGCGAACGAGGGCGAGAAGCGCCTGACGGACTACAAGACGCCGATGAGTGAGACGCTCCGGCAGCCGCGGGTGTGGCTGAGTGTGCTGCTGTTCGTGCTGTACGTGGGCGCGGAGGGCGGGCTCGGCACCTGGACGTACTCGCTGCTGACCGAGTCGCGCGGGGTGGATAAGCTGCTGGCCGGGTTCTTCGCCGGGAGCTACTGGTTCACCTTCACCATCGGTCGCATCGTGGCAGGGCTGTTCGCGAAGCGGGCCGGGGTGAATAAGCTGGTGCTGGGCGGGCTGGCAGGCGCGCTGCTCGGCGCGGCCCTGCTCGTCTGGAATCCCTCCGAGATGGCAAATGTGGTGGCGGTGGCCGTCATAGGGCTGTCGATCGCGCCCATCTTTCCCGCGCTGACATCGGGTACCCGGACGCGCGTCGGCGACCACCTCGCGGCCAATACGATCGGCATGCAGATGGCCGCGACCGGCTTCGGCATGGCGTTCATACCGAGCCTGATGGGCGTGCTGGCGCGGCGGGTCTCGCTGGAGATCATCCCTGTCATGTTGCTCGCAGTGTATGCCCTGGTGCTCGGGGTCTATCTCCTCGCCATGCGGCCCCGAAAACCGGCGGTGGGCGTCGAGGCAGTAGCCGGGTAGGCTGGGATTTCAAATATGGGCGGAGTCGAGGCTTTAGTCGATTTGGCTGGCTACGAACGTACATGCCCAAACCGGCTAAAGCCTCGACTCCAATCTTCGGCAAGGGAGACGTCATGTCCAAGCGGCCGCTCATGGTGATGTCGCTCGCCTACCTGCTCGTGCTCTGTACGGGCTTCGGCACCGGCGGGCTTTGGCCGGTGTATCTGAACCAGCTCGGCGCGACGCCGATGGAAGTGGGCATCATGAACGCCGTCAGCGGCCCGGCCAACCTTGCCGGTACGCTCCTGGCCGGCTGGCTGTCCGATCGCTTTCGGCGCCGCCGCGAAACGTTCATCTTCGCGTGCAGCCTATTCGTGCTCACCTGGGCGCTGATGAGCCGCGCGACCACCTGGCAGCAGCTCACCGCGCTGAACCTGCTCGCCGGCTTCTGCTTCGGCACGGCCACGAACATGATCGTCATCATGACCGGGCTGCTCTCTGCCGCATCGCGGCGGGGAGGCAGCTTCGGCCTGCTGACGCTCGTCTCGTCGTTGAGTCTGGTGGTCACCGGCCTGACCTGGGGCCGGATTGCGGATCGCTGGGGCTTCCCGGCGCTGCTGCTGGTCGACGCGCTCCTCTGCGCCGCCAGCAT
>DAOUGK010000091.1:0-9590 GCA_034429055.1 Anaerolineae bacterium
ACTGGTATGCGCCGAGCAGGAACGAGCCGGAGCCGCACGCCGGGTCGAGGATGCGCAGCCGGCTCGCCGCGCCTGCGGGGCCGGGCGCCTTGCCCTCCAGCAGCGGGCCGACCGTGTGCTGGACGATGTAGTCCACGATGTACGTGGGCGTGTAGAAGACGCCGCCCGCCTTGCGCACCTCGGGCTTTTCCTCGATCTTCACCTGGCGGCCCGGCGTCAGGCGGATGACCTTGCCGAGAAACCGTTCGTAGACGTGGCCGAGGATGTCCGCAGGCAGCACCGCGAACTCATAGGGGCTCTTGGGGTAATAGAGGTTCTCGATGATGTCCTTGAGCACCTTGTCGTCGATGGTCAGGCCGGGGGTCAGGGTGTCGGGTGCTTCCGCGCGGTCCCGCTCAAGCTCGAAGTGGAACAGGCCGGAGTTATAGCGCTGGTCGGCCCGGCGGAACAGCTCCTGCAGCCGGGCGTAGGTCTGGCCGCCGTTGAGCAGGCTGCGCAACTGCTCGAACGTCTCCAGGTCGCGCGCCTCGCAGATGCGCAGGAAGACGATGCGGTCGATGGTCTGCTGCACGGCCCAGTTGATGTCCCGCCCGCGCAGCGCCGGGTTGCGCAGGACGAGGTTACGTGCGAGCAGCTCGCGCCAGCGCTCGATCTCGGCCAGGAACTCGTCGTCTACCGGCGCGGTGCCGCGCTTGCCCGTCTTCGCTTCGGCATACTTGTCGAGCGCGCCCTGCCACACCGCGGGCTTGGCGAAGATGCCGGCCAGCTCGTCCCAGCGGGTCACGTACTCGCGGAAGTTGAACAGGAGGATGCGGCCCGTGCCCGCTTTGTCGGTCGGATCGGGGCGGCTGCGGCACTCGTAGACGGAAAGCTGTTCGAAGTCGGTCAGGATGGAGAGGGGCAGCTTGGCGCTCCACGCATAGCGGCGCAACTGGTAGGCCGGCTCGATGTCGTGCGCGATGTCTACCGCGGGCTTCTTGGCCTCGACGAAGAACTTGCGCTCCTTGCCGATGCGGAAGGAGTAGTCGGGGGCCTTGGTCGCGCTGCCCACCCGGACCTTGTCCTCGTGGATGACCTCTTTGTACTGCTCCGCGTAGCCCTGTCGGTTGTTGACATCCCAGCCGAGGGCCTCGAACAGCGGGTCGATGAACTGGTGGCGGACCGCGGTCTCGCTGAACTGCGGGCTGCGATACTGGTCAAGGTTGCGTTCGAAGAGCTCGACCAGCGCGATGATGGACTCAGGGGCAGGCATGGCGCCTCAACGTGCATGGATGGAATGGTTGGTGGTGATGCCGCGATATTGTAACGCAGGGGGAGGGAGGTGGCAAACCGCGCGGCGCGTTTCACGTTGGGGACGGTAAGGGAGCACCCTGGGCAAGCTGCGCTTGCACGAGGGCCGGCCCCCGGTGCGGGCTGGACGCAGTCTGGCGGGTTCGGCCAGCATATTGCGCCGGTACACGTCCTACGGTAAAATGATCCTGAGCCATGGAGGTGTACAGATGTTACAGGTTGAGTTCTCTAATCGATTGGTCGGCATTCTGAACGCGCTGGAGCCCGGCGGCACCCCCCGGCAACAGGTCATGCGACTTGCCGAACAGGAGTTGCGCCGGCGGCTGGCGCGCTACCAGTTGACCGATCGCCTCATGCGCGAGAAATACGGTATGACCCTCGAGGAGTTCGAAGCGTCAGAGACTGTCAAGGCTCATGGCTACTCCTTCGAGGTGGAGAATGACCACCAGGACTGGGATCTGGCCGTAGATGGCGTCCGGACAATGGAGCACCAGCTCGCCGCCCTGCGAGGTGAGGAGTGAACACGAGCGCCGTCGAGCGCGATATTCAGCGAACAGCTGCCAATTGGGCCTTTGTGCGATTTGTCGAAACTGTAGACAAGACCGGTGATGCCATCAAGCTGCGGCTGCATATCGATACCGACTGCTTTGTCCAGGTCTATATCAACATTCGCAAGTCTATCATCAGCTACACTGTGGTGTTCAACCGCACTCGGATTCTCGGTCGTGACTGCGATGGCGGATCATGGCACCGTCATCCGCCGGAGATGCCCGATCGGCACGACTTCTCACCCGAAGGGCAACGCGCGGTATCGCTGGATGAATTCCTAAAGGAGACGCAACAAACGTTGCAGGACAAGGGACTTCTGTAGTTGCTGGTAAACAGGACGACAATTGGTAGCGCCCCGCAGCGGGCTCCAGAGGCGAGCCCACTGCGGGGTTGCCTGGGCCACTACCCCCGGCCCAGCCGGAACTTGAGATACTCGACATAATTGCAGTAGTCCGGCCACGAGATGTCGGGCGGCGCGCTGTGATCGAGCTCGGGGATGTAGCCGCCATCCTCGACTACCGGCATCACGCGCTCGACCTCGCGGCGCATCGCATCGCCGCCCTCCGCCACCGCGCGCTTGTCGATGCCGCCAAGCATCGCCAGGTCATGGCCGTACTTCGCCCGTACCTGGTTGACATCCATCCCTGCCTGCACCTCGAAGGGCCAGATGTGGTCTATGCCGGCCTCGATCCAGATGGGCATCAGCAGGTCGATGTTGCCGTCGCTGTCCAGCCCGATGTGCCGGATGCCGTGGCTGTGCATCCAGTCGCACACGCGGCGGTAGTGCTTGAACGCGAACTTGCGGAACATCCTCGGCCCGACGAGCGGCCCCGTCTTGTAGGCCATGTCCTCCCAGAACCAGAAGACATCGAACTCAGTGTGCTTCAGCACCTCTTCGGTGATCATGATCATGGCGTCCGCGCGCTCTTCCATCATCTGCTCGACCAGCTTCGGCTGATCGTAGAACGCCCGGCACAGATTTTCGACGCCCATCATGTTGCGCATGGACCCGAAGAAACCGCCCCACCGGTCGGCCCAGCACTGCCGCGGCGCCTCGTCGACCACTGCACCGTCAGCTGATTTAACATCGCTGTCGAGCAGGTCCTCGCTGACGCGGCCGCGCACCCCGCCCGCCTTGATGCGCGCGTGCCACGTCGGCGGGAAACGATCTGCCAGGTTCAACCCCAGCCGTTCGCGGCGCAGCTTCTCGAAGTCGGCCGCGTTCTCGACAGGGAACTTGATGAACTGCGGCATGCTTGTATCGCGGTGTTCTTTGAACTCCCGCATCAGGATGCCTTCGTAGTTGATGTACGTGATGGTGCGCTCGTCCTCCTCGATCACCTCGTAGGTGAATTCGGGAGCCGGCCCGTAATACGGGTCCACGCGCACCAGGCGGTCCAGGCCGAAGACATCCTCAAGCGGGTGGCCGTCCCAGCCCTGCGTCCGCCACAGGTCGTGGGTCTCCTGCCACCCGTAGCTGGCGCGCATCCAGCGCGGGGCAACCGGCTTGAACTCCAGGGTGTCGATGAAACGCTGGCGAGAAGTGGACATTGGCATTCTTCCTTGATTGCATCTAGATTCCTGACAGGGTCAGGGACTCGGCGTAGTGGCAGGCCGCCAGGTGCGGCTCGGTTTCCGTCCCGATGTTGCGGAGCGGCGGGTGCTCTTCCGCGCAACGATCCGTGTGGTATGCGCAGCGCGCATAGAAATAGCAGCCCTTTGTCAGCCGCGATGGGTCCAGCACCTCCCCGCTCAGGATGCGCGCCTTGCCCCGGTACTTGGGGTGCGGCTTGGGCGAGGCGGAGAGCAGGGCCTCGGTATATGGGTGCCGCGGCTGCTCGAACAGCGCGCGGGTATCCGAGAGCTCAACCAGCCGCCCCACGTACATGACGGCCACACGCGTGCTGATGTGCTGCACCACCCCCAGGTCGTGCGAGATGAACAGGTAGGTCAGCCCCATCTGTTCCTGCAGGTCTTTCAGGAGGTTCAGGATCTGCGCCTGGATGGACACATCCAGCGCGGACACCGGCTCGTCGCAGATGACCAGTTTGGGCTGGAGCGCCAGCGCGCGCGCAATGCCGATGCGCTGCCGCTGCCCGCCGGAAAACGCGTGCGGGTAGCGGATCATGTATTCGGGCCGCAGCCCGACCTGCGTCATCAGCTCGCGCACGCGCGCCTCCAGTTCCTTGCCGCGCGCCAGGCCGTTGACATACAGCGGCTCACCGATGATGTCGCGCACCCGCTGCCGGGGGTTGAGCGAGGAGAACGGATCCTGGAAGATCATCTGGATGTTGCGCCGCGCGTGTTTGAGCTGGTCCGGTTCGAGTCGCGCGAGGTCCACCGGCCGGCTGCCGCCGTGAAACAGGATTTTGCCTTCCGTGGGCTCGATGGCCCGCAGGATGGACTTGGCAACCGTGGTCTTGCCGCAGCCGGACTCACCCACGAGGCCGAGCGTCTCCCCGTGCCGGATGGCGAAGCTCACGTCATCGACGGCCCGGATGGTGCCCACTACACGGTGCAGCAACCCCTTGGTCAGGGGGAAGTATTTCTTCAGGTTCTGGACCTGGAGGATGGCGGGTTGGTTATCCATGATTTCCCCCCAGTAAGAAGCAACTGGCGTAATGGCCCGGTGAGACCTCGACCGGCTCCGGTTCGCTGCGGTCACAGACGCCCTCCATGAAGCGGTCGCAGCGCGGATGGAAGCGGCAGCCGGTCGGGAGGTTGTAGGGATCCGGTACGACCCCCTTGATCGATTGCAGCCGGTCCTGCACCTTCTCCTCGATCATCGGGATGGACCGCAGCAGCGCCGACGTATAGGGGTGCTGCGGGTGGTCGAAGAGCTGCCATACCGGCGCGTGTTCGATGACCTTGCCGAGATACATCACCGCGACCGTGTCGGCCATCTCCGCGATGACGCCCATGTTGTGGGTGATGATCATGATGGCCGTGCCCAGTTCTGCCTGCAGGGTGCGCAGGAGGTCGAGGATTTGCGCCTGGATCGTGACGTCCAGCGCGGTGGTCGGCTCGTCGGCCATGAGGATGGTTGGCCCGCAGGCCAGGGCCATCGCGATCATGGCGCGCTGCCGCATGCCGCCGGACAGCTCGAAGGGGTATGAGTCCACCCGTTCGCTGGCGCGCGGAATGCCGACCTTGGCGAGCAGTTCGATGACGCGCTGGCGGGCCTCCTTCTCCGACACCGGCTCGTGGAACGTGATGGCCTCGGCAATCTGCCGGCCGATGGTGTACACCGGCGAAAAGGCAGTCATCGGTTCCTGGAAGATCATGGCGATATCGCGGCCCCGAATCTGGCGCAGCTCTTCGCTGTTGGCGTGGTAGCGGGTGAGGTCCACGGTCCCATCGGGACGGTGATACAGGATGCTGCCGTTGACGATTTTGCCGCCTGCGCCGACAATCTGGAGGACCGATTGGGCGGTCACGCTCTTGCCGCAGCCGGACTCCCCGACCACGCCCAGCGTCTTGCCCTTCTCCAGCGTCAGCGTGACGCCATCGACCGCGCGCACCGTGCCTTCATCGAAGAAGAAGTAGGTCTTGAGGTCCTTGATTTCCAATACTGGCTGTGCCTCTGTCATGGGATCCACACCTCACACCGAGTACGGGTCGGCCGCGTCGCGCAGCCCATCGCCCAGGAAGTTATACATGAGCACCGTGACCACCACGAACAGCACCGGGATGAGCTGCCAGGGGTGGTGGGCGATGGTGACGATGTTCTGTGCGTCCTGCAGGAGCACGCCCCAGCTCACCGCCGGCGGCTGCATCCCCAGCCCGAGAAAGCTCAGCGCCGTCTCGCCCAGGATCATGCCCGGAATCATCAGGGTCAGGGTCACGATCAGGTGGCTGGTGAACGACGGGAACAGATGCACGGCCATGATGCGCGCTTCGCTGGAACCCACGAGCCGCGCCGAGGTCACGAAATCCTCCTCCCGCAGCGCGAGCAGCTTGCCGCGCACCTGCCGCGCGAGGCTGCACCACGACATGAGCGACAGGATGAGGGTGATGAAGAAGTACGTCTTGACGACGGACCACTCTCTTGGCAGCGCCGCAGAGAGCGCCATCCACAGAGGGATGGTCGGCAGCGACAGGATGAATTCGATGATCCGCTGGATGACCATATCAACGATGCCGCCGAAGTAGCCGGAGATGCCGCCGATGGTCAGCCCCAGCAGGAAGCTCAACGCCACGCCCACCAGGCCGATGGACAGCGAGATACGCGCGCCGTAAACCGTGCGGGAGAACAGGTCGCGCGCCAGCCGGTCCGCTCCAAACAGCATCACCGGCGCGCCGTCCGTCGCGAAGAGATGGACGTCGCCGTGTATGAAGCCCCACATCTTGTACGGTTCGCCTTTGGCGAAGAAGCGAATGGGGTAGCGTTCCGACGTATCCTCCGTGTAGGTCATGCGGTAGGTGTCGGGGTCGATGTCGGACGTCATCTTGTAGACATAAGGTCCCACCAGCTTCCCATCGGCCATAAAGTGGATGGGCGACGGCGGCGAGTCCTCGAACCCCTCCAGCCGCATGGTTGCGTTGTAGGGCGCCACAAATTCCGAAAACACGGCCAGGAAATAGAGGAGGACCAGGACGACCAGGGCAACCCGCGCCAGCAGATGCTTGCGGAACTTCCACCACATCAGCTGCCATTGGGTAGCCTGGTAATAGCGTTCCTTCTGCTCCTCGGACATCTCCCGGCGGCGGGGCGATCGGCCAGTGAGGGCTTCGGTTGTCATTCTCCCACCTTCCCAAAACGGATGCGCGGATCAAGCCACACGAGCAGGATGTCGCCGATGAGCGTGCCGATGACGGTCAGGATGCTCAGGATGAGGGTGATGCTGCCGGCCAGGTACATATCCTGGAACCGCACTGCCTGGAGCAGGACCGGCCCGGTCGTCTGGAGGTTGAGCACGATGGACACCAGCACTTCACCCCCGACGATGCTGGGCAGGACCCAGCCGATGGTGCTGATGATGGGATTAACGGCGATGCGGACCGGGTAGCGGAAGAGCACCTCCCGCTCGGGCAGCCCCTTGGCGCGCGCAGTGATTACGTACTGCTTCTGCAACTCATCCAACAGGTTGCCGCGCATCACGCGGATCAGCCCCGCCGTGCCCGACATCCCGATGATAATCATGGGAAACCAGATACGCTTCAGCAGGTCGAACAGCTTGCCCAGGCTCCACGGGGCATCGGCATATGCAGCCGAGAAGAGGCCGCTGACCGTAGCGCCGGTAAGGTTATAGATGCCCCACATTAACACCAGCGCCAACAGGAACCCGGGAACCGATAGCCCGATGAAGCCCAGGAAGGTAAAGAAATAATCGAAAGCCGAATACTTGTGGGTGGCTGAATAGATGCCCACTGGTATCGACACCAGGAAGACAAACAAGGTGGTGGCAAGCGAGACGCCGACCGTCAGCGGAACCCGCTCGATCAGGATTTCTTTGACGGGCTTATTCCACTGGAAGGAGCGGCCAAAGTCCCCCCGGAGGACGATGTTCTTGATCCACATCACATATTGGGCGGAGGCCGGTTGGTCCAGCCCGTACTGGCGTTTGAGCGCCTCGGCCTGCGACTCTGACACCTCGATGCCGGAGGTCTTCAGGTTGTTGATGTAGGTCGTCAGGTAGTCGCCCGGCGGCAACTGGATAATCACGAAGGTAACAATCGAGATGACGAATACCACCGGGATCAGTAAGAGTAGCCTGCGCACGATATAGGCGAGCATCGGATGCTCCTCTGCTAAAGCAGCACGGCTGCCGGCAGTACTGCTGTCAGCAGCACTGTGCCCGTGGGGCCGATGTATCCACACCGGCCCCACGGGTTGTGGTCCTTACTGGATATACCAGATTTCCATCGAATGCATCGTCACGATGCCCATGAGCTCGCTCTGGCCGACCGGCACGTTCTGCATCCGGGTCGTGAAGAAGGTCGCGTAGTACGACTGTTCCACGGGGATGAAGAACCAGTGCTGCTCCCGGTGCTGCTTGAGGATCGCGCCGAACGCATCGCGGAACGGCTGGGTGCCTGGCAGCGCGGCCATGTAAGCCTCGTGGTTCGCAAAGAGCTGCTTGACTTCGGCAGGCGGCTCCTCGCCCTGCTGGCCCTGCGTGCGGTACCACTGCTGCCACAGGCGGCCATAGTCGCCCGGCAGGTAGTCGGCCCAGGCCGCAAAGCGCCACATATCGACGACCGGCCAGCCGGTGCCGGCCTGGATCAGGTTGCCGCGCTGGCCGATGAGCGCGCCGTCTTCCTTCTTGACGCTCGTGTTCACGCCGATCTTCTTCCAGTACTCGGAGACCAGCTCGGACATCGGGATGAAGTCCTCCGAGGCATCCTGCACCTCGAAGAGGATGCTGAACGGCTGGCCGTCGGGCGACAGGCGATAGCCATCGCCGTCACGTGCGGTCATGCCCATCTCGTCCAGCAGCGCGTTCGCCTTGTCCACGTCATACTCGGCCTCGTTGGCCTCGCTCGGCAGGTGCGCGAACTGGTTGAGATAGAAGTTCTTGAGGATCTCGGGCCGGTTGATGGCGAGACTCAGGGCCTGGCGGAAACGCACGTCCCCTGTGACCTGGCGCCACGTTGGGTCTTCGTTCGTCAGGTTGAGGAAGAAACCGATCGGCGTGCGGTGCATGCGCGGGATCAGGACCTTGATCTTGCCGGCCTGCTCCTGTTCCTTCATCAGCGGCAGCTTCTTCATGGACGCGCGCTCGCCCAGGTAGTCGAACTCGCCCATCAGCGCACGCGTGGTCAGCGTCTCCTTGTCATTCACGACCTGGGAGCGGATGCCGTCGATGTACGGGAGCTGGTTGCCTTCGGCATCCACCTTCCAGTAGTACGGATTGCGCTCGAAGGTGAAGACGCCGCCCTCGACCTTCTGGATGACCCACGGGCACAGTGTCGGGTGGCCGATGCCGTTCTCGTTGGTGATGTTCCACATCCAGTCGGTCATCTGCTTGGCGTTGAAGAGGTTCTGCCACTGGTCCTCGGGGATCGAGGCCTCGGCCATCTTCGGCTTCAGTTCTGCGATGTCCGTGTAGTCGATATGGAATTGCTTGAGGTAGTGCTTCGGCTTGATGATGCCGCCGTAGCCGCGCCAGCCGCCCACCCCGATCTGCGCGAGGAAGGAGCCGTAGGGTTTGTCGAACGTGATGCTGAAGGTCCAGTCGTCGATCACGGCCATCGTGCCTGGATTGCCGTTGCCGCTGTTGCCGGTACGCAGGTACTCCGGGAAGATGGGCGTGATGGTTTCGTTCAGGAGGACATCCTCCCACGCGAACTTGACATCTTCCATCGTCACCGGCATGCCGTCGGACCACTTCAGACCTTTGCGCAGCGTGAAGGTAAAGGTGGTGTTGTCTTCGTTGGCTTTCCACGACTCCAGGACGCCCCCTTCGATGGCCGTGTCGAAATCGAAGAGGTCGGGGGACTGGAGCAGGTATTCGTTGTTGCCGATGAAGATGTGGGGGTCGCCGCCCGGGCCTTCCTGTGCCAGTTGCATGACGCCGCCGTACTGGCCGATCTTGAGATCGAGGTACTTCTCGCTGATCATCGAGCCGGACTTGACCACGTAGGGGTTGGCGGGGAGCCGCTCCTCGATAGGAGGCAGCGCGCCGGCCGCGACCCGTTCGGCCAGCATCGGCGCCTCCTTATACTGGCTGGCCGCAGCAGCCGGGGCCTCGGCCGCGGCAGGCGCCGCGGCGGTCGGCTCCGCTGCGGCTGCCGGCGGTTCCGCAGGC
>DAOUGK010000092.1:0-2843 GCA_034429055.1 Anaerolineae bacterium
CCATCGTGTACATGCGCGCTTCCTGCGCCTCTCCCAACAGGAAGGGCAGGAACGCAGCCGCGATTGCCGCGCCTGCACCGGTCCACGGCCCTCCCGTGCGGCAGCCCAGCGCATACATCAGCGCGATGAACAGCACCCCAAACCACACGGACAGGAACCGGATGGCAAAGGCGCTGCCGCCTGCCAAGCCCATCCAGCCGTGCAGCAGGTAGAAGTAGACCGGCGGGTGGATGTCCAGTTCGCCTGCGGTCGCGATTTCAGCCACGGGCCGCGCGGCCACTTCGATGTTGCGCGCCTCGTCCCACCAGACATCCTGCAGGTCGAGCCGGTACAGCCGCAGGGCAAAGGCGGCCAGGAGCAACAGGAGCAGCAGGCCGCACAGCGGGACCGGCCGCCTCATTTGACCGTCACCATGCCGAGCAAGACGCTCTGGTCCTGCACCGTCCGGTCGCTGGCGACGACGGGCAGCCGCGCCGCGCCGGCGCTCTCGCTCGGATACAGGCCGACCCACAGCCCGTAATCGCCCGCCGGCAGGCCCGCCGGCAGCAGCAGGGCGAATTCGCTGAGGATGCGGTCGCCGGGCTGCCAGAAGTGCGTCGGGTAGCGGTTGGCTGCCGGCGGCTCATCGAAACCGGCCAGGCGTGTCCCATTTGCGTCCAGCAGATGCACGAACGCAGTGTAATCCCCTTGCGGCGCGGCCTGTGCCTCCCAGAACAGGGCGACCGGCAGCTCACCGCCCGCGCTGGCCGCAGTCGGAACACGCTGCCCGGTCAGCCGGATGCCGTCACCGAACGTCACCTCGACCGGCAGCAGATCGCTGTCCGCGCGGGTGGGCGGCCTGGCAGGGACCACATCGACCTGCCCGACCATCGGTGAGGCAGGCGCGCCGGTTGCGTTGTACGCTTGCAGCGGCGCAGCCGTGTCCTCGGGCCGCGCAAACGTAACATATACCGAGGCTCTCAAGGGGGATCGCTGATCGATTGGCTGACTGATGAGAACCTCGTAATGATCCTCGTAAATGCGGCCCGGCTCCCACATGCTCGTCGGGAACCGTCCCCAGCCCGGATGCGTGGTGACATTGCCGATGGCGCGGCCATTCTCATCCAGCAACTGCAAGACCAGGAACAGGTTTGTCTCCAGCCGGTGCGGCGCGGCCAGGTACAGGGTCACCGGCACGCTCTGGCCGGGACTGAAGCGCCCGTCCGGCAGGGCAATGCCCACCAGTTCCACCTGCTCATCATAGGTGAGCCGCGTTTCCTGCACACCGTCTGGCAGCGCAGCCACGGCTTGCGGCGAACGATATGCCGCAGGCAGCACGACCAACAAGCTGTAAAGCGAGCACGCTACAAGCGCAGCCGGCAGCAGGCCTAGCGCAGGCAGCCGCCACCGGCGCGGCAGCAAGCTCGCCCAATAGCCCAGCCCGGCGATGAGCAGCGTCGCGAACGCGCTCAGCATCGGGAAGAGGAGACGGCCCTGGCTGCTGGTCGCGAAGGTGGACCAGTAGATCATAAACGCGACCAGGATCACGACCCAGATGCCGAGAAAGAGCCTGACCCGCGCCGCCGGCAGGTCGAGCCTGTCGCGCCTCCACGCCTGGATGCCGGAGATGGCCAGCCCGGCGACGGCCAGCAGCGTGACCACGTCGAGCGTCTTGTAAATCCAGCCGGGCAGCGGGATATTGAACCAGCCAAACAACCCCCAAAACGAGTACCGCAGGCCGTTCATTTCACCCACGAACCCGTTCCAGGTGCGCGGAGTGGTCCGCAGGCCGGTAATGGTCAGCAGCCGGTTGGCTGCCAGCCATTCGCCGTACAGGACATAGTTGCGCCAGTACCACCAGCCTGCTACGGCCAGCGCAGGCACAGCTACCAGCAGCGCGGCAGACACTAACAGCCGCCATGAACGACGCTGCCAGGCGACCCACAAGATGGTGAGGCCCGCGGGCGCGAAGAGCACAAGCCCCTGCAGCTTGCTCAGCGCGGCCAGCCCCAGAAGCAGGCCCAGCACGCCCCATTCCCACCAGCCGACCGGCGCACGGGCATCCCGCGCAACGAGCCGCGCCAGCCAGTAGATGACCGCCAGACTGACCACGGCAATCATGCTGTCGTTGGAGACCGAGCTGAAGATGAAGCCCACCTGCGGGATGACTGCCACCAGAAGGGTGGTCATTACGGGCAGCAGCGAACGCGGCGGGAAGGCGAGGCGGGCGGTCAGGCAGGTCAGCAGCAGCCCCAGGCAGCCCAGCGCCAGGGAAAACCAGCGCCCCACGTGCACCGCAAGGTTGGTCCCGCGCAGCGGCAGACGCCGGCTGCTGTAGAGCATCAGGTTCTTGTTGCCGGGTGAGAGCGGCACGCCGAGATTGACCTGGGGATTCTGCACGTTGAGCCGGTCGAAATCGCCCTGGTCGATGCCCGCGATGAGCCGGCCCAGCAGGAAGTAGTAGAGCGGCGCCTGCGTGCCCTCGTGCAGCCACGGGCCAGTCGCCTCGGTCGTCTGCACCGGCAGCGGATTGCCCTGCGCCAGATGCCGTGCAAACGCGTAGTGATACACCTCGTCGGGCTTCTCGAACGGCGGCACAGCCAGGCTGTACCAGAGGCCCAGGCCGATAAAGAGCAAGACAATCGTCGCCAGCAGCGCGCGTTCGGTGCGTGAATTGGACTGACCGAGGATGCCAGGTATCTGTCCGAAGATGGCTGGGGCCGGTCTCTGACCGTGCCCTCCTTGCTCGGTAGAATGGGGCCCGGTCAGAGACCGGCCCCAGCACGACCGGGCCGAGTTGGTGCTCGGCGGTCCGATGGGCTGTAGCTTCCGCTTTGCGGTGAGTTCAGGGCGCATAGGGCAAA
>DAOUGK010000093.1:0-9640 GCA_034429055.1 Anaerolineae bacterium
GCTGCCGCCGTACGAGCCGCGCGGCTGCCAGCGGGGCATCTCCTTCTCCTGGTATCTCTACAGCCCGCTGCGCGTCAAGTACCCGTATGCCCGCGGCGCGCTGCTCGACCTCTGGCGCACCGCACGGCAGGAACATGCCGACCCGGTCGATGCGTGGGCGGCCATCGTCAACAGTCCGGTGCGCCGCAGCCGCTACCAGCAGGCGCGCGGCAAGGGCGGCTTCCGCCGCATCCGCTGGGACGAAGCCCTGGAGATGATCGCGGCGTCGGTCATCCACACGGTCAAGACGTTCGGGCCGGACCGGGTCAATGGGTTCTCGCCCATCCCGGCCATGTCGCAGATTTCCTATGCCGCCGGCTCGCGCTTCCTGACGCTGATGGGCGGGGTCGCGATGTCGTTCTACGACTGGTACTGCGACCTGCCGCCGGCCAGCCCCGAGACCTGGGGCGAGCAGACCGACGTCAGCGAGTCCGCCGACTGGTACAACTCGCGCTTCATCGCCATCATGGGCTCCAACATCAACATGACCCGCACGCCCGACACGCACTTCGTCGCAGAGGTGCGCCATGCGGGGGCCAAGCTGACCGTGTTCTCGCCCGATTTCTCCCAGGCCTCCAAGTATGCGGACTACTGGATCCCCGTCCACCCCGGCCAGGACACGGCCTTCTGGATGGCGGTCAACCACGTCATCCTCAAGGAGAACTACGTCGACCGGCAGGTCCCGTACTTCATGGATTACGTCAAGCGGTACACCGATCTGCCCTTCCTCGTGGAGATCCCGGAGTCTGCAACGCGGTCCAACAACCGCGGCGCGCGGCTGGGCGGCGTACGGCCCGGCCAATACCTGCGGGCCAACCGGCTGGCCGCATACGAGGGCCAGGAGAACGGCGACTGGAAGCTGCTCGTCTGGGATGCGCAGTCGGGCCGGCCGCGCATGCCGAAGGGCACGGTCGGCTTCCGCTGGCAGGCCGAGAAGGGCCACTGGAACCTCCAGATGGAGGACGGCGCGACCGGCGAAGAGATCGCTCCCGAGCTCTCGTTCCTCGAACGGCACGACGAGATCATTCCCGTGGAGTTCGACGACTTCACCGGCGACGCCACGCTCAGCCGGGGGGTGCCGGTGCGCCGGGTGGCGACGGCCGCGGGCACGATCCTCGTGACCACCGTCTTCGACCTCATCATGGCGCAGTTCGGCGTGAGCCGCGGGCTCGCGGGCGATTACCCCGCTTCTTACGACGACGAGAGCAACTACACGCCTGCCTGGCAGGAGCAGTTCACCGGCATCCACCGGGACACCTGCATCCGCTATGCGCGGGAGTGGGTCAGCAACGCCGAGAAGACGCACGGCAAGAACATGGTCATCATCGGCGCGGGCGCGAACCACTGGTACCACAACAACCTGCTGTATCGCTCCGCCATCGTCGCGCTGATGCTCACCGGCTCGGTCGGCGTCAACGGCGGCGGGCTGGCCCACTACGTGGGCCAGGAGAAGCTCGCCAACCAGGCGTCGTGGAGCGCGATCGCATTCGCCGGCGACTGGAAGCTGCCCAACCGCCAGCAGAACACGCCCTCCTTCCATTATGTCCACACGGACCAGTGGCGCTACGAGCGGGGCTTCACGGCGTACGACGTGCTGCCGGGCGAGAAACAGCGCGAGCACACCATCGATTACCAGGTGCGTGCAGTCCGCAAGGGGTGGCTGCCCTTCTTCCCGCAGTTCAACCGCAGCTCACTAGAGGTCGTGCGCGACGCTGAGGCCGCCGGTGCGGTCAGCGAGCCGGACATCATTCGCTACGTCGTGGACAAGCTCCAGTCCGGCAAGCTGCAATTCGCGGTCGAGGACCCGGATGCGCCGGAGAACTGGCCCCGCGTCTGGTTCATCTGGCGCGGCAATGCCATCGGCACCAGCATGAAGGGCCACGAGTACATGATGCGGCACTATCTCGGCACGCACACGAACACCACGGCGAGCGAGATGGCGAAGGGCTATACCAGCGAGGTCAACTTCCGCGACAAAGCGCCGACCGGCAAGCTGGACCTGGTGGTGGACCTGAACTTCCGCATGGACACCTCTGCGCTTTACTCGGACCTGGTGCTGCCTGCGGCGACGTGGTATGAGAAGACCGACCTGAACTCGACCGACCTCCACACCTTCGTCAACCCGATGCAGGCCGCGGTGCCGCCCGCGTGGGAATCGAAAAGCGACTGGGACATCTACAAGGCCATCGCGCAGCGGGTCAGCGAGCTGGCGCGCGTGCACCTGCCGCAGCCGGTGCGCGATGTGGTGGCGATTCCGCTGCAGCACGACACGGTGGACGAACTGGCCCAGCCCGACACACGCGACTGGAAGCGCGGGGAAGTGGCCCCGGTCCCCGGCAAGACGATGGGCAAGTTCCGGGTTATCGAACGGGACTACACCAAGCTCTACGAGCAGATGGTCACGCTCGGCCCCGGCGTCGAGGAGAACGGCGTCCTCGCGCACGGCCTGCGCATCCCTGTGGCGGACGAGTACCGTGCGCTCGCAGCCGAGCAGGGCCGCAAGCTGGACGGCAAGGTGCTGCCCAGCCTCGTGGATGCACGCGACGTGGCCGAGGCGATCCTCCGGCTGGACCCGGTCACCAACGGCGAGCTGGCGCATCGCGCGTTCGAGGAAGAGGAGCACAAGACGGGCCGCAGCCTGGCGCACCTGGCCGCGGGCACGCGCGCCGTGCGCTACAACTTCGCAGACCTCGTCGCGCAGCCCCGCCGGGTGCTGACGACGCCGACGTGGTCCGCCAGCATCAACCACGGCCGTGCGTACTCGCCCTTCACGCTGAACGTGGAGGAGCTGATTCCCTGGCGCACGCTGACGGGCCGCCAGCACTTCTACCTCGACCACGAGAACTACCTGCAGTGGGGCGAGCACCTGCCCACATACAAGCCGCGGCCCGATCACACCATGCTCGACGAGACGCAAAACTCGCGCGCCGAGGCCCAGGGTCGCTTAATGCAGTACATGACGCCGCACGGCAAGTGGAGCATCCACTCGACCTACTCGGACAATATCCGCATGATGACCCTGTCGCGCGGCAACTATCCCATCTGGCTGAACGACAAGGACGCGGCCGAGATGGAGATCGCGGACAACGACTGGGTGGAGCTGTTCAATGACAACGGCGTGTTCGTCCAGCGCTGCGCCATCTCCGCCCGCATCCCGCGGGGCTCGGTATTCGTGTACCACGCGACCGAGCGCACCATCACGGTGCCGAAGTCGCCGCTGCGGGGCAAGCGCGCCGGCATGAACAACTCGATGACCCGGGCCCGGCTCAAGCCCGTGCTGATGGCCGGGGGGTATGCGCAGTTCACCTACGCGTTCAACTACTGGGGGCCCACCGGCGTCAACCGGGACACGCACGTCTTCGTGCGCCGGGTGGACAAGGTCGAGTTCTAGATATGACCACGGAATACACGGACCACGCGGAAATGCGACCCTATCGAACTGGACTGTGGTCAATGACAGCGCCCTTCACAAGGCCAAAACATTCTTCCGTGTACTCCGTGTATTCCGTGGTTAAACTCAGGCTATGCACCGCGGAAAACACGGGGACCACGGATGAGGAGAGCTATCCATGAATGTACGCGCTCACATGAGCATGTTGTTTCACCTGGACAAGTGCATCGGCTGTCACACCTGTTCCATCGCGTGCAAGAACCTGTGGACCGACCGCAAGGGTGCGGAGTACATGTGGTGGAACAACGTGGAGACGCGGCCCGGCACGGGCTACCCGACGCAGTGGGAAGACCAGGAACACTTCCACGGCGGCTGGGAGTATGACGGCGACGGCAAGCTGCGCCTGCGGCTGCACAGCCGGCTGGGCGGGCTCGCCAAGCTCTTCTTCAACCCCGACCTGCCGAGCCTGGAGGACTACTACGAGCCGTTCACCTTCCGCTACGGCGACCTGTTCAGCGCGCCGGAAGGCGATGACCAGCCGACGGCCATCCCCATCTCGCAGGTGACGGGCAAGCCGCTCGACATCGAGACCGGGCCGAACTGGGACGACGACCTGGGCGGCTCGCCGCTCTATGCGGCGGGCGACCCCAACCGGCACAACCTGCCGGCGGACGTGCAGGACGCACTCAGCGAGGTCGAGCGGGTCGTGTTCAACTACATGCCCCGCATCTGCAACCACTGTCTCAACCCGGCGTGCGTGGCGGCCTGCCCCTCCGGCGCCATCTACAAGCGCGGGGAGGACGGCATCGTGCTCGTCAACGAGAACAAGTGCCGGGGCTGGCGCATGTGCGTCGCCGCCTGCCCGTACAAGAAGGTCTTCTACAACTGGAGCACGGGCAAGTCGGAGAAGTGCATCCTGTGCTTCCCCCGCATGGAGACGGGCCAGGCTCCCGCGTGCGCCCACTCGTGCGTGGGCCGCATCCGCTACATGGGCGTGCTGCTCTACGACGCAGACCGCATCCCCGCTGCCGCCGCCGTGCCCGACGACCGCCTGCTGGCTGACTTCATGGACACCATCCTCGACCCGTTCGACCCGGCGGTGATTGAGGCTGCACGGGCCAGGGGCATCGACGACGGCTGGATCGCCGCTGCGCAGGAGTCGCCCATCTACAAGTTTGCGAAGGTCTGGCAGATTGCGCTGCCGCTGCACCTGGAATACCGGACCATGGCGATGATGTTCTATGTCCCGCCGCTTTCGCCCGTGATGAGCACGCTGGAGAACGCGCTGACCCGGCTGGACATCGGCAACGAGGTGGCGGACTTCGAACTGCTCGACCGGCTGGACGCGGCCCGGCTGCCCGTGCAGTATCTCGCCAACCTGTTCAGCGTGGGCGACGAGCAGGTCATCCGGCGCATCCTCCGCAAGCTGTATGCCGTGCGCCTGTACATGCGCCGCAAGACGGTCGAGGCGGCGGGCGACCGCGCCGCCGTCGATGATGCCACGCTGGCCGCGCTGGCCGGCGCAGGCTGCACGCCGGAAGAGGCCGAGGCCATCTACCGGCTGACCACGCTGCCTAACCTGGCGGAGCGGTTCGTGCTCCCGCCCTACCATCGTGAGATGGCCGTGGAATCGTGGAAGGACCCGCTCGTCCACAAGGGCGAGGTCGGCATCGGCTACATCCAGCCCCCGAAGCGAGGTGACTGATGGGCATCTATGGACTGCTGGCTGAAGCGTTCACCTACCCGCACCCCGCGCTGCTGGCCGAGCTGCAGACGGGCGTGGCGACCCTGAACCGGCGGCATCCCGCGTATGACGGATTGGCAACCTTCTGCAAGCGCATCGCGCGCTTGTCAGTCGAGGAGTGGGAGGAACTCGCCACCCGCACGCTCGACCTGAGCCCGGCGGCCGCGCCGTATGTCGGGTTTCAGATCTGGGGCGACAGCTACCCGCGCGGCGGATTCATGTCCCGGCTGAACCGGGCCATGTACGAGCTGGACATCGACCCCGCCGGCGAGCTGCCCGATCACGTGGTGCCGGTGCTGCGCTACCTCGACGTGGCTGAGGCGCCGCTGCCCGAGCTGGCCGAGCACCTGCCCGTCGCAGTGACACGGATGATTGCCATCCTGCGCGAGAAGGACCGGGACAATCCGTACGTCAGCCTGTATGAGGCGGTGCTCCACGCGGCAGAGAACCTGCGCGTGCAGGCATAAGGGGGAGGCATCATGGACTGGAACACCCTCTTCTTCGTGGTTCTGCCCTACGTGGCGCTGCTGACCGCGATCATCGTGACGGTCTACCGGGCCGTCTACCGCCCGTTCAGCATTTCCAGCCAGTCCTCGCAACTGTTGGAGCGGCGGCAGTTGTACTGGGGCTCGATCTCGTTCCACTGGGGCATCGTCATCATCCTGCTCGGCCACCTCCTTGCGCTGCTCGTGCCCCGCAGCATCGTGCTCTGGAACGCGGCGCCGCTGCGCCTCTACCTGCTGGAGCTGTCGGGCATCGGCCTGGGCTGCTGGGCGCTCGGCGGGCTGGTCATCCTGCTCTGGCGGCGAACGGCCGTCGATCGGGTGCGTGTGGTCAGCACGCCGATGGATTTCGTGGTGCTGATCCTGCTGCTGGTCTCCGTCGTGACCGGCCTGATTACGGCCATCTACTACCGCTGGGGCTCCTACTGGTTCACCGGCATCTTCACGCCGTACCTGTGGGGCATCCTCACCTTCCGGCCGGATGCTGCGCCGCTGGCGACGCTGCCCTTCACCATCAAGCTGCACGTCTTCAACTTCTACCTGCTGGCGCTGGCGTTCGCGTTCTCGCGGCTCGTCCACATCATCACGTGGCCGCTGAGCTATCTCGTGCGCCCGTGGCAGATCGTCATCGCCAACCGCCGGCCGCACATGTTCAAAGATGAGAAGGTCGCACGATGAGCCTCACGATGAAATTCCAGGGCACACCCCGCCAGGGCCTCCTGGGCGCAACCGTCGCCTTTTTCATCGGCTTTGCGGCGGTCTCGCTCTTCGGCCCGACCGCCAAGCGGCTGCAGGACATCATGGGCCTGACGCCCACGATGGTCGGCTTTCTCGTCGCCATGCCGTCGCTCTCCGGCTCGCTCCTGCGCATCCCGTTCGCCGCGTGGGTGGATACGACCGGCGGCCGCAAGCCGATCCTGACGCTGCTCGCCATCTCCATCCTCGGGATGGGCGGGCTGACCGGCCTGATGCTGCTGCGCTATCCCGACGGCATGAGCGCATCGCTCTACCCGCTGCTGCTCGGCCTCGGCCTGCTGAGCGGCTGCGGCATCGCCACCTTTGCGCCGGGGACGAGCCAGGTCTCCTACTGGTTCCCGCAGCGCCAACAGGGCGCGGCGCTGGGCACGTATGCGGGCGTGGGCAATCTCGCGCCGGGGCTGTTCTCGCTGGTGCTGCCGTTCGCGCTTGCTGCGCTGGGGCTGCCCGTCGCGTATGTCTGCTGGTTCGTGCTGCTCGTGGCCGGCACGGTGCTCTACTTCTTCATCGGGCGCAACTCCTGGTACTTCCAGGCCATGCGCCAGGGCGCGGACCGCGAGCAGGCACGCACGCTGGCACGGGCGCGGGGCCAGGAGCTCTTCCCGGCCCGCTCCACGAAGGAGAGCCTGCTCATCTCCGCCCGCACCGTCAAGACCTGGCTGCTGACGGCCATCTACTTCAGCACGTTCGGCGGCTTCATCGCGCTGACGGCCTGGCTGCCGACCTACTGGACGGCGTTCTTCGGCGTCAGCGCGGTGCTGGCGGGCGTCTTCACGGCGGTGTACTCGCTCTCCGCCTCGCTGGCGCGCGTGTTCGGCGGCGCGATCGCGGACCGCGCGGGCGGCGAGCTCACGGTCAGGTTCTCGCTCCTGGTCATGCTGGCGGGCGCGCTGCTGATGAGCCTCTCGCACAGCCCGGCCCTGTCCGTCCTGGGCACGCTGGTCATGGCCCTGGGCATGGGCACGGCCAACGCGGCCGTGTTCAAGCTCGTCGCCAAGGAGGTCCCGCAGGCCGTGGGCGGCGCATCCGGCTGGGTCGGCGGGCTGGGCGCATTCGGCGGCTTTGCGCTCCCGCCTATCCTGGCGATCTTCGTGCGGCTGCTGGGCGCGCAAGGCGACGCCACCGGCGTCCTGACCTACGTCGTCGTGGGGCTGATTGCGCTCGCGTTCGCCCTGCTGTTGAGCCGGTCGCACACCGGCACACCGGCCATCGCACCCGCCAAGTAGACGGAATTCGATCTACGAAGGGTAGTATAGCCCCTTGTGGGCGTCCTGACGGGCACAAGGCCCTATGCTACGAGTATTCGGACAGCCCCTTGTGGGCGTCCTGACGGGCACAAGGCCCTATGCTACGAGTATTCGGACAGCCCCTTGTGGGCATCCTGACGGGCACAAGGCCCTATGCTACGAGTATTCGGATAGCTTCCAAGTAAGACTGCTGGAGGAACCCATGCCTGCACAGCCGGACCTCACCGAGATACTGGCGCAATCCTCCCGACGGCACAGTCACCTGTGCCCGCGCCAGGTGTTGGGCGTGCGCCTCGGGCTGGCCGGGGCGACCGCGCTCGACCTGCCCGGCCCGCGCCGCGACAAGCGCCTGCTCGTCATCCTGGAGACCGACGGCTGCTTTGCGGATGGCATCGAGGCGGCGACCGGCTGCACGGTGGGGCATCGCACGCTGCGGGTCGAGGACTACGGCAAGATTGCCGCGACCTTCGTCGATGTCAGGACGGAGCAGGCGGTGCGCATCATCCCCCGGCTGGACGTGCGCCGGCGCGCCGCGGCCTATGCGCCCGGCGAGACGCGCCGCTACTTCGCACAGCTCCAGGGCTACCAGGTCATGCCCGACGAGGAGCTGCTCGCCATCCAGCCCGTCCAGCTCACCCGGCCTGCCGCGGAGATCGTGAGCCGGCCCGGCGTGCGGGTGGACTGTGCGGTCTGTGGCGAGGAGATCGTCAACGAGCGCGAGGTCGTCATCGAGGACCGCATCCTCTGCCGGGCCTGCGCATACGGCGGCTACTACGCCTCAGGCATGACAATGCTGGGCATTGTCATGCCCGCCGTCGAACTGCCCGCCATCACCCTGCCCGTGCCACACTATGCATGAGAGGCGCCATCATGGACCGACACCCAATCCCCCACCAGTCCGAGCTGTTCACGGTGCGCATGTGGCCCGAGGACCTGGGCGAGGGCCAGGTCGAGTGGCGCGGTAAGGTGCAGCACGCGATCAGCGGCGAGACGCGCTATTTCCGGGACTGGCAGGCGCTGCTCGCGTTCTTTGCCGAGGTGCTCTCCACGGAGGAGGACGTCGCCCGGGTGGAGGGTGAGACATAAGGGCAGGTCTGCACACGGCTGGCACGGTCGGAGACCGGCCAGAGCGGTGTCTGAGTGCTGGGGCCGGTCGTGCTGTGGCCGGTCGCCGACCGAGCCACAGCCTACCGAGCCCCCCAACAGCTGGCACGGTCGGAGACCGGCCAGAGCGATATCTGTGGTGAGACATAAATCGCAGACGAATACCGCACAAGACGCGATAATGGCGCTCAATCAGGGGATGGATCATCTGCCTGCCGGAGGGCCATGTGAGCGCGGGCCTGCACATCCAACTGCTGGGTGAGTTTGCGGTGAGCTATGAGGGCGCACGCGTCAGCGCGCTCAATTCGCCGCGGCTGCGCATCCTCCTGGCCTACCTGATTCTCCACCGCTGCGCGCCGCAGCCCCGCCAGCATCTCGCCTTCCTCCTGTGGCCCGATTCTGCCGAGGAACAGGCCCGCACGAACTTGCGCAACCTGGTCCACCTGCTGCGCCACGCGCTGCCCCATAGCAACTGCTGCCTCCAATGCGAGGGGCAATCGTTGTTGTGGGAACCGCACGTCGGGTACACGCTGGACGTGCAGGACTTCGAGACGGCTGTCCAGGCAGGCGCATTGGAGGCTGCTATCGAACTCTACCGCGGCGACCTGCTGCCGGACTGCTACGGCGACTGGATCGTGCCCGAACGCGAGCGCCTGCGCCGGTTGTACCTCGCCGCACTGGAACAGGTCGTCCAGCAGCAGGAGGCCGACTGCAACTATCCGGCGGCGCTCGGTTATGCAGAGCGGCTGGTGCGCGAAGAACCGCTGGCGGAGGCGTACTCGCGCACGCTGATTCGCCTGCAGACGCTGACCGGCGACCGGGCCACCGCGCTGCGCACGTATCACACCTGCGCCAC